>CAIZQU010000117.1 GCA_903935205.1 uncultured cyanobacterium
GGCTCCTATTCCTTCACCGACCTCAGGCCGGGCACCTACACACTCAGTGAAACCCAGCCCCAGGGCTTCCTCGATGGCAAGGATTCCATTGGCAGCAGCGGTGGCACGGTCGGCGACGATCTGATCAGCACCATCAACCTCTCCCAGAACAGCCAGGCCAGCGGTTACAACTTCGGCGAGATCAAGGCCGCCTCCATCGGCGGCATCATCTTCCACGATCGCAACAACGATGGCTCCCAGGACGCCGGCGAACCGGCCATCAGCAGCGTCACCATCACTCTCAACGGCAGCGACGACCTCGGCAATGCCATCAGCCTCAACACCCTCAGCAACGCCGCCGGCTCCTATTCCTTCACCGACCTCAGGCCGGGCACCTACACACTCAGTGAAACCCAGCCCCAGGGCTTCCTCGATGGTAAGGATTCCATTGGCAGCAGCGGTGGCACGGTCGGCGACGATCTGATCAGCACCATCAACCTCTCCCAGGACAGCCAGGCCAGCGGTTACAACTTCGGCGAGATCAAGACCGCCTCCATCGGTGATCGCTTCTGGCTGGACAGCAATGCTGACGGGATCCAGAACGAAGCTGAGAACGGCCTCGTCGGGTACTCCGTCACCCTGATCAGCGGTGGCAGCGACGGCCTGCTGAGCACCGCAGCCGACAACACATCGATCAGCACGGTGACCGGGGCTGATGGGCTCTACGGCTTCGCCAACCTCCTGCCCGGGGAGTATCGGGTTCGCTTCGGCGACAGGCCTGCCGGCAGCGTCTTCAGCCCCGCCGATGCCGGCGCCAGCGATGCCCTCGACTCCGATGTCAACAGCAGTGGTGATTCGCCGGTGCTGTCCCTGCTGAGCGGCGAGGTGAACACCACCATGGATGCCGGCGTCTACCAGAGCGTCAGCTTCGGCGATCGCATCTGGGACGATGCCAATGGCGATGGCATCCAGAACGGCAGCGAGCAGGGACTCGATGGGGTCAGGGTCTACCTCCTCGACGGCAGCGGCAACCGGATCAGCCAGAGCGGCGTGGCCATGTCCACCACCACCGCCAGCGACGGCTCCTACAGCTTCAGCAACTTGAAGCCAGGCAGCTACAGCATTGAAGTGGAAAGGCCAAGCGGCTACCAGTTCACCGCCAGGGATCGAGGTGTCGATGACAGCATCGATTCCGATGTTGATGGCAATACCGGCAAATCCTCAATCCTGACTCTTCTCTCCGGCCAGTCCAACGTGGATCTGGATGCCGGTCTGTTCCGTCCGGTCAGCCTGGGCGATCGCATCTGGCACGATTTCAATGCCAACGGCATCCAGGATGCTGGGGAGCCCGGAATCAGTGGTGTCACGGTCTATCTGACCGATAGCAGCGGCAGCCGCATTCTCCTGAATGGTCTACCGGTCCAGCGCACGACAGACAACAACGGCTTCTACAGCTTCACTGGTCTCACCCCCAGCTCCTACGGTATTGAAGTGATCAGGCCGAGCAGCGACTTCGCCTTCTCCAGCAAGAGAGAAGGCAGCGATGCGGCCCTTGATTCCGATCTGAACGCGGCAGGGAAGTCCGATCCGGTTGCTCTGATCTCAGGGGGCGGTGAATCCTCCATCGACGGCGGCCTCTTTAAGCTCGCCAGCCTGGGCGATCGGGTCTGGGCCGACACCAATGCCAATGGCATTCAGGATGCCGGTGAGGTCGGAACGGCCGGTCTGACCGTCGAGCTCTATGACCCCAGTGGCGCCAACCTGCTGCAAAGCACCACCACCAACCTCAGCGGCATTTACAGCTTCGCGGGCCTCACCCCCGGCGACTACGTGGTGCGTTTCAGCAAACCCGCCGACGCCTACTTCTCCGAAACGGGCAACGGCACCATGAGCACCGATAACGATGCCGGCGCCGACGGCTTCACCAGCGTGATCAGCCTGGCCTCTGGGGACAACACCTCCAGCATCGATGCCGGCTGGAACAAACTCGGTTCGATCGGCGACGTCGTCTGGCTCGATAGCAACGCCAATGGCCTGCAGGATGGTGGCGAGCTCGGCTACGGAGGTCTGCAGGTCGACCTCTACGATGAGAAGAGCAGCACCTTGCTGGCCAGCACCAGCACGGCCAATGATGGTTCCTATCAATTCAGCGGACTGAAGGCGGCCAAGTATGTTGTTCGCTTCAGCAAACCTTCCGACTACCTCTTCTCCGACAGCAATCTCGGCGATAGCGATCTACTCGATTCCGACGCGGACAGCAGCGGACAGACCGTTGCGATCACGGTCAACTCCGGCCAGGCAGTGACCGATGTGGACGCTGGCATTTACAAGCTTGGAAGCATCGGCGATCGCATCTGGAATGATGTCAACAGCAATGGCATTCAGGATAGCGATGAGAGTGGCCTGGCCAATATCAGCGTTGGCCTATACAAAGCCGATGGCGTCACGCTGCTGAGCAGCACCAGCAGCAACAGCAGTGGCAGCTATAGCTTCGGCAGCCTTCGCCCCGATAACTATGTGGTCAGGGTCACCAAGCCCTTGGCCTATACCATCACCAGCAAGGGCAGCGATGCCAGCAGCGGCATCGATTCCAACATCGACGCCAGCGGCAAGAGCGACATCATCACTCTTGGCTCCGGTGAGATCAACACCACCATTGATGCCGGCCTGTTTCTGACACCTGCGTCCACCACCAGCGATCTCCAGATCAGCAAGAGTGACGGCCTCACCAGTGTGGTAGCAGGGCAGCAGATCACCTACACGATTGTGGTCAAGAATGTCGGCAGCTCGGCAGTCAGCCAGGTGCTGGTCAGCGATCTGATGCCAACCAATCTCAGCGGTGTCACCTGGTCGAGCAAGGTGGATTACGGCACCGTGAGCGGCAACGACACCACCGGCAGCGGCACGATCAACGACACCATCACCTCCCTGGGAGGAAACAGCTGCGTCACCTACACCGTGAACGCCACGGTGGTGAAACCCGGCAGCAAGGCGAGCACCGCCCTCACCAGCTTCGATTTCAAGGCCACCAGCGACAGCGCCAAATCCGGCACCGCCGCCAACAGCCGCATCGATAGCAGCGGTGGCGTGACCATCACCACCCGCGCCTTCAGTCGCGAGGCCCTCAGCAATGGCTCGGCGATCTGGGCCAATGCCTACCTCGGTTCCTACACAACCGGCCTCGGCATCACCAACAGCGCCGAAACGACCAGCGACTATCGCCTCGACAACAGCGGCAGCCGCAAGGATTACCTGCTGCTTCAGTTCAGCGAGTCCGTCGTTCTCGACAAGGCCTATCTCAGGTCCGTCTTCACTGACAGCGATGCCACGGTCTGGTTCGGCACCAGCGCCACCCTCACCAGCCTCAGCGACGCTGTGCTCACCGCCCTGGGCCCAGCCGAGCAGAGCATCGGCACCAGATCAGACCGTACCGCGGACATCAACGCCGCCAACAAGGTGGGCAACACGATCGTGATCAGCGCCGCCAACAACGAAACCGGCAACGACAACTTCACCCTGGCCGGCCTGGATATCTACAAGCTGATTCTCTCCGGCTCGAGCATCAGCAACACCGCCACTGTCAGCGGCCCCTCCGGCTACCAGGACAGCAACGCCGCCAACAACAGCGCCACCGATCTGACCGAGATTCTGACCGCCCCCGGCTGCCGCACCCCAGGATTCTGGGCCAACACGACCTGGCAGACCTTCTGGGATGGAATCAGCAACAACGAACCCAGCCAGGTAGGCTCGCCTGGTTTTGCCTCCGCTGACATCTTCAGCTCGCCTTACAAGAGCGGTGCCCAGGGCACGGTCAAGGATCCGATCTCGGGCAACAACCTCAATGGTGTGCTGCTTGGAGACCACAATCGCAATGGCCTCACCGATTCAGGTGAACAGACCATTTTCTATACCACAACTGAAGCCCTGAAGATTCTCAATTCCTCCCAGCAACCCGACAAAAGCGACGTGCGCTATACACTGTCACGCTCACTCTTGGCCAGCTGGCTCAACTACCAGGCCGGCAACCCCATCGATACCGCCGCCAGCGGCGACCGAGATGCGCGCTTCTGGATCAACCAGGGGATCAGCTGGCTGCAAACGTACACACCGGACGAGAACAAGGACGGCAAAGGCGATGGCATGCTCAGCAAACTCTCCTCGCTCAGCAGCCCCTATATGAAGGCCAGCAGCATCCATTGGACCAATGCCAATCTGGGCGGCCAAGTGATCAACACCAACCTCGACGCCTATAACAATGGTGCCTCAATCCTGGCTGACAACAATGTTTACGGCGGCAGCTGCTGAACAGCAAGGGCGGGATGGATGCCGCAGCCGTGAGGATCCAACGACCAACTTGGTCGCTCCTGCACGGAACGGCAACGTTCCTGAGCCCTGGCCCCGGCGACCCAGCGGGAGCCGATGTCCCCTGTCCGAGCGGAGGCCAGCGAATCCTCAATGCTCCAGCCCGGGGCTCCTCCCAGAGCGCGCAAAGCAGGCCCGTCGATCAGGCGGATCGATGACGCCGGACGGTCGATACGCAACTTTGCGCCTTGACGGCCTTGCAGACCTATGGTCCAACCGCCGTGCTACCCATAAGATCGATGCCAGTACGTTGACAGGATTTCGTGGGTCGGAAACAAGTTCACCTCCTGATGCCCGAAGAGTTGCATGAGCTGGTCAAGGCCAGGGCCGATGAGGCCGGGGTCAGCCTGACCGCCTATGTGCTCTCGGTTCTGGAAACCGATCTCAACACCGAGTCCCACAGCCGCTCCAGCCTCTCCAGCCTGGCCTTGCGGGTGCGTGCGATCGAGGTGCACCTGGGTCTGGATTCGCGACAACCGGGTTTCCTCAGACCCGAACTGAGAAAAGCAGCGGACCTGCCGAGCCTCCAGGCCAACGGCAGCGTGGCCGAGGCCGATCCACCGGAGGCGGCCACACCGAAGCGCCGGGCCAACGACAAGAAGAGCTGAAGCGCCTCAAGCGGCTCCGCCCAGCTCGCGCCGGATCGCCGCCGCCAGGTCCTGGGGTTGGCTGAGGGGATCGACAGCCCTCAACCGTCGGGCCCGGCTGCGCAGCAATTCCAGGAAGCTGTCGCTGCTGAGCTCCGCCTCCCCTGCCACCCCCAGGGCCGCCAGGGTGCTGCGCAGATCGTGGAGTTCGGCGTCGAGCTCGCTGGCGGAGTAGTCGCGCTGGCCGGCCATCACCTCGGCGAAGCGCTCCCGCCGTTGGCGCCGGCTGACCGGATAGGCCGCGAGGAGCTGGTCGCGGCAGAGACGCCAGGGTCTGCCGGCGGTGAAGAGCAGGGCCAGGGCTTCGCTGAGCTCGGCGGCCTCGGCCTCATCGATGCGCAGATCGAAAGCGGGCGGGGGCTGGCGCAGACCGACGAACACCTCCAGCAGGTCGCCCGCGCCCAGGACCGTGCCGTCGGCGGCACGAACCGGTTGGGCGGAGTTCTGCAGGGCTTCCATGATCTCCGGATGCTGGCCGGCCAGCAGCTCGGCGGCGCGGGCCGGATCCAGGCGGCCGGAAGGGGCCTCCTCCGCCAGCCAGCGGTTGATGCCCCCCAGGGCGAAGAACACCTCCGGCCCCGGGGACGCCAGCTTGCCGTTGCGCAACATCGAGAGCTGGGAATTGTGGACCCGGCCCAGGTCGAGGGCGTCGGCCAGGGCGGGCAACACCCGGTGGGACCAGCCATTGCGGGCGTGCCACAGCCTGATCAGATGGGCGAAGGCCACCCGCCCCGATGCGATGTCGTCTCGATAGCCCAAGCGATCGGGATCCGTATTGCTACCATCGTAACGACTGAACAGGAGTCGGTCCCCCATGACCGCCACAATCCCTTCCCGCCCCAACGGTGCGATCGCCCCCCGGGACCGAACAGCCTCCGACCCCCAGGCCCAGCACACCCGCGCCGCAGCCCGAATCAGCGGCGGGTCCGATGGGATGCGCCGCGCCACATCCCTGCATCGCCCCCGCCGCGGCGAGCAGGGGAGCCAGAAGCCCTACTCCCAGCGCTGGGCCACGATCCTGTTCATGGCCGCGATCCACGCCCTGGCCCTGGTCGCCCTGATGCCCCGCTTCTGGAGCATCACCGCCGTGGCCACGCTACTGGTGCTCTATTGGGTCACCGCCTGCCTCGGGGTGACGATCGGCTATCACCGCATGCTCAGCCACCGGGCCTTCCGGGTGCCCACCTGGCTGGAGCGCTTCTTCGCCACCTGCGGCGCCCTCAGCTGCCAGCACGGTCCGATCGACTGGGTGGGGCTGCATCGCCACCACCACAAATTCTCTGATACGGATGCGGATCACCACGACAGCAACAAAGGCTTCTGGTGGTCGCACATGGGCTGGATGTTCCATGAGATCCCGGCCATGGGCGCCGTGCCCAGGCTCACCGGCGATCTGGCCCGCGATCCCTACTACCGCTGGTTGAACTCCTGGTTCCTGAGCCTGCAGCTGGTGCTCGGTCTGCTGCTCTTCTGGATCGGCACCGTCAGCGGCGCCGGCGGCTGGGCCCTGGTGCTGTGGGGCATTCCCCTGCGCCTGGTCGTGGTGTACCACGTGACCTGGCTGGTCAACTCCGCCACCCACTGCTGGGGTGCGACCCCCCACGACAGCGGCGACCGCTCCCGCAACAACGCCTGGGTGGCCGCACTCACCTTCGGCGAAGGCTGGCACAACAACCATCACGCCTATCCCCATTCGGCACGCCATGGCTGGGGTCCCGGCCAGATCGATCTCACCTGGCAGCACATCCGCCTGCTCCGGGCCCTCGGCCTGGCCCGCCAGGTGCGCCTGCCCCAGGCCGCCTCGCCCCAGGGCTGAAGCCAAGCCCCGCTCCAGTGGCACCAACGATGGCCCGGGCTCCCACCCGGGCCTTTTCCATGGCCCTCCCAGCTGTCCGCCCCCGCCTCCAGCCGGGGGCAGCCGCGCCCCCAGGAGTCAGCCGGGACCGCTACCGCTGACCAGGGCCTGTGGCTCCAGGCCCTGCAGAGCCCCAGCCAGCAGCTGTTCCAGGAGCAAGTGGTGGTGACGTAGGCTGATCGATCGCATTTCTGTCGAACCAGCGGTTTACCCAACGATGGCCAAGCGTGTACAGGTGGTGCTCAGCGACGACGTGCTGAGCCTCGGCAGGAGTGGCGACCTGGTCGAGGTGGCCCCCGGCTACGCCCGCAACTATCTGGTGCCCCAGGGCAAGGCGGTCCCGGTGACCGCCGCCGTGCTGCGGCAGGTGGAGCACCGCCGGGCCAAGGAGGCCGAGCGCCTGGCCGCCCTCAAGGCCGAGGCCCTGGCCTTCCGCACCGCCCTCGACACGATCGGGAGGCTGACGATCAAGAAACAGACCGGTGGTGACGACGTGCTGTTCGGCACCGTGACCAACGCCGATGTGGCCGAGGTGATCGAGGCCGCCACCAAGAAAGAGGTCGACCGCCGCGACATCGTCGTGCCCGAGATCCATCGCACCGGCACCTACAAGGTGCCCGTGAAGCTCCATCCGGAGGTCGTCGCCGAGGTGACGATCGAAGTGGTCAGCCACTGATCCCACCCAACCCCTGGTGGTCGCTGCCCTTGTCCGCCACCAGATCTGGTGGCGGCAGGGCTGGTCAAAACCTGAGTCACGGGCCAGGATGGTCCTCACCCGCCGCCGGATCCCCAGGGGTCCGGCGGCCTTGTCTTCATCTGTAGCGGCCAACAACCATGGTGAGCGCCCCCCTGGCCGGGTCTGAACCGGCTGCCCAGGAACCGCGGGTCCCGGCTGGCCGGGGGGGCGGCAACGGCTCCTCCGGACGCGGCCGCAACCGGGATCAGGACCAGGATCGCTCCGGCGATGAGGCCCGCTTTGAGGCCCTCCCCGATTCGGTGCCCCCCCAGAACCTGGAGGCCGAGGAGGCCGTGCTCGGCGGCATCCTGCTCGATCCTGATGCCATCGGCCGGGTGGCCGATGTGTTGCGCCCGGAAGCCTTCTATCTCGGTGCCCACCGCGAGATCTACCGCACCGCCCTGATGCTGCACAGCCAGGGCAAACCCACCGATCTCACCGCCATGGCGGCCTGGCTGGCCGATACCGGCCAGCTGGAGAAGGTGGGGGGCAGCGCCAGGCTGGTGGAACTGGTGGAACGCACCCTCTCCACCGCCTCGATCGACCAGGTGGCCCGCCTGGTGATGGACAAATACCTGCGCCGCCAGTTGATCCGCTCCGGCAACGAGGTGATCGGCCTGGGCTTCGATCAGAGCAAACCGATGGAGCAGGTGCTCGATGAGGCGGAGCAGAAGATCTTCGCGATCAGTCAGGAAAAACCCAGCCTCGGCCTCACTCCCACCGCCGAGATCCTGACCCGCACCTTCGAAGAGATCGAGACCCGCTCCCTCGGCACAGCCGTGGCAGGCATCCCGGTCAACTTCTACGACCTCGATGCCATGACCCAGGGGCTGCAGCGCAGCGACCTGATCATCGTGGCCGGCCGTCCGGCGATGGGGAAAACCTCGATCGTGCTCAACATCGCCCGCAACGTCGCCCAGCTCCACAACCTGCCGGTGGCCGTGTTCAGCCTGGAGATGAGCAAGGAGCAGCTCACCTACCGCCTGCTCTCGATGGAGGTGGGGATCGAGAGCGGCCGGCTGCGCACCGGCCGACTCCAGCAGGAGGAGTGGCCGCTGCTGGGCAAGGGCATCAGCAGCCTCGCCGCCCTGCCCCTGTTCATCGATGACAAACCCAACGCCGGCGTGCTGGAGATGCGCTCCCTCTGCCGCCGACTGATGGCCGAGCAGGGTCGTGATCTGGGCCTGATCGTGATCGATTACCTGCAACTGATGGAGGGCAGCGGCTCCGACAACCGGGTGCAGGAGCTCTCACGGATCACCCGCGGCCTCAAAGGCATGGCCCGCGAGCTCAACGTGCCGGTGATCGCCCTCTCCCAGCTCAGCCGCGGCGTCGAAGCCCGCACCAACAAGCGGCCGATGCTCAGCGATCTGCGCGAATCGGGCTCGATCGAACAGGACGCCGACCTGGTGCTGATGATCTATCGCGATGAGTACTACAACCCCGAAACCCCGGATCGGGGCATCACCGAAGTGATCGTGACCAAGCACCGCAACGGGCCGGTCGGCACCTGCAAGCTGCTGTTCGAGCCCCAGTTCACCCGTTTCCGCAACCTGGCGGCCTAACCGGAACCCGTTGCGCAAAGATCGACAGGTCAGGTCCTGAACAACGACAGATCCAATCGACAGTTCCAATCGACAGATCCGATCGCCAGGATCCGATCGGCGGCCTGTCGCAGCCCCATCCCGAGACGCAGAGCATCAGGAACGCCTCAGCGCCTTGATCGCAAGATCTATTGCGGTGCAATCTTTCTGCCCATCGGCACGGCACCTCAGGCTCGATGCGGCTGGGATCCCGACGAGATCCTGGGTCGCTCAATCGCGCGATCTCCACAGGGATTAGGGGCCCATGGGGCCAGCGACACCAGGCTCCTCAGCGGATCCCCGAACCCCGTCACAGCCCGCCGATCCCGGCCCGGTCCTCAGCCGGCGCCAGCCCTGGGATGGGCCGCCAGGGCAGCACCATGGCGCTCCACCACAGCCCCGGCCTGCAGCACCAGCCGCTGCTGCAACTCCAGGGCGGAGGCCAGATCGCTGGCGCTCCCATGGCAGAGCAGGGTCAGCCGCGGTCCAGCCTCACCGAAGTCGAGCAGGTGAACCCGGGCGGGCAGATCGGGATCCACCGCCGGATCGGCGCCAAGGAGCTGGCGCAGTTCGGCGGTGATCGCGGCCACAGCCGGCAGGTCCTGGGGTCGCAGCTGCAGGTCGAAGGCAACGCGTCGACGGTCGACCTGGCTGAGGTTCTGAACCGGTTGGGAGGCGAACAGGCCGTTGGGCACCACCAGGGTCTGCCGCTGGGGATCCCGCAACCGCGTGTAGAACCAGCCGATCGCCTCCACCTCCCCCTGCAGCTGCTGGCCGGGCAGGCGGATCGCATCGCCCACCACGAAGGGCCGATGGAGATAGAGCCCCAGGCCACTGAGGCCGTTCTCCACCAGGGTGCGGGCCCCGAAGGCCAGGGCGGCGGCACCGAAGCCACCGGCGGTGACCAGGCCCAGCGCCGACACGCCAAGCAGCCGCAGAAGCTGCCAGACCACCAGCAGGGCGACCACCAGGCTGGTCAGCTTCTGGATGAGATTGAGCAGGGCCAGCCGCTGCCGCCCCTCCAGGCCCTCCATCGCCGCCATGGTGTCCAACCAGGCGATCAGGGGGCGCTGGCAACGGACCAGGGTCCAGACCAGGGCGACCATCACCACCAGCTGGCGTCCACCCTCGGGGCCTGGCAGGGGGAAGCCAGCCACCAGCGGCAGGGAGCGCAGCAACCCAAACAGCACACCGCCGATCAGGGGTGGCAGCGCCAGGCTGAGCCGGGCCCGCAGCAGCAGGGGGCGCAGCAGGGAGCTGGGGGGGAGGCGACGGGCCAGAAGGGTGCAGACCAGCCAGACGCCGCTGGCCAGCAGCAGGCCGAGCGATGGCGCCTGCAGGCCTGGAGGCAGGAGGGAATCCAGGGGAGCAGCCCATGGGGACAGGGGCATGATCGCAACCCTGAGCCGGCTGTGATGAGCCAGCAAGCTCCCCAGGCGAGGCGGGAGAATCATCCTCCCCTCTCGACAGATCCGATGGCGTCGCCGCTGTCGAACACGCTGCTCTGTCACGGCGGGATCGGGAAGAGCACCAACCCAATCGAAGGGGGCCATCGAGACGGCCTGGCCCCGATCGTCCCGCCGCGCCAGAGGCTCAGCCCGTGAGCTGGCGCCTGGCCTGGTCCCGAGCGGATTGGAGCCCCGGCATCACGTCATCGCCACAAGGCCAGGTCTGCAGGAGAATCGGAACATGACGTTGCCGCTCACCCCGACCGAATCCTTCGAGCTGATCGTGGTGGGCGGCGGCCACGCCGGCTGTGAGGCGGCCCTGACGGCGGCCCGGCTGGGGATCCGCACGGCCCTGTTCAGCCTCAACCTCGACCGCATCGCCTGGCAGCCCTGCAATCCCGCCGTCGGCGGTCCGGCCAAGAGCCAGCTGGTCCATGAGGTCGATGCCCTCGGCGGCGTGATCGGCCGCCTGGCCGATGCCACCGCTCTGCAGAAGCGCATCCTCAACGCCAGCCGCGGCCCCGCCGTCTGGGCCCTGCGGGCCCAGACCGACAAGCGCCAGTACGCCCGCCAGATGCTGCAGCTGCTGCAGCACACCCCCAACCTGCACCTGCGCGAAGCGATGGTCACGGGCCTGGTGGTGGAAGGCGACCTCCCCCCAGCCCCGGCCAGCGGGGCAGAGCCGGGCGGGCCGGCCGCCGCCGCCGCCGCCGCCCCGCCCTGGGAGCCTGCCCAGGGTCCGCTGGGCAGGGTGCTGGGGGTGCGCACCTATTTCGGCAGCGTCTACGGCGCCGGCGCCGTGATCCTGACCACCGGCACCTTTCTGGGGGGCCGGATCTGGGTGGGGGACCGCTCGATGGCCGCCGGCCGGGCCGGCGAGCAGGCCGCTGAGGGGCTCACCGAGGCCCTGGCGGCCCTGGGCTTCGTCACCGGCCGCCTCAAGACCGGCACCCCGGCCCGGGTCGACCGCCGCAGCGTCGCCCTGGACCGGCTGGAGGAGCAGCCCAGCGACGCCCACGACCGCTTCTTCTCCTTCGATCCCAGCGCCTGGGTGAGCGGCGAGCCGATGAGCTGCCACCTCACGCGCACCACCGCCGCCACCCATCAGCTGATCCGCGACAACCTTCAGCTCACACCGATCTACGGCGGCTTCATCGATAGCAAGGGCCCCCGCTATTGCCCCTCCATCGAAGACAAGATCGTGCGCTTCGCCGATAAGGAGAGCCACCAGATCTTCCTCGAACCCGAAGGTCGCGATACCCCCGAGCTCTACGTGCAGGGATTTTCCACCGGCCTGCCGGAGCGCCTGCAGCTGGAGCTGCTGCGCACCCTGCCCGGACTGGAGCAGTGCGTGATGCTGCGCCCCGCCTACTCGGTCGACTACGACTACCTGCCCGCCACCCAGCTCAAGGCGAGCCTGGAGACCAAGCGGCTGGCGGGCCTGTTCAGCGCTGGCCAGCTCAATGGCACCACCGGCTACGAGGAGGCCGCGGCCCAGGGTCTGGTGGCGGGCCTCAACGCCGCCCGGCTGCTGCGGGGCCAGCCCCCGATCGCCTTCCCCCGGGAGGGCAGCTACATCGGCACCCTGATCGATGATCTGATCAGCAAGGATCTGCGCGAGCCCTACCGGGTGCTGACCAGCCGCAGCGAATACCGCCTGGTGCTGCGGGGCGACAACGCCGACCGCCGCCTCACCCCCCTCGGCCGCCAGCTGGGGCTGATCGACGACCGTCGCTGGGAGCTGTTCGAGGCCAAGCAGGCGGCGATCGCCGCCGAGACCCGACGGCTGGAAACGGTGCGGCTGCGGGCCGGCGATGGGGCCGCCGCTGCGGTGGAACGGGAGACGGGCGCCCCGATCCGCGGTTCGCTCACCCTGGCCGAGCTGCTGCGGCGCCCCGGTTTCCACAGCCATGACCTGGTGCGCCATGGCCTGGCGGATCGGGACCTGCCCAACGCCGTGCGGGAGGGGGCGGAGATCGACATCAAATACAGCGGCTACCTCCAGCGCCAGCAGCAGCAGATCGACCAGGCCCGCCGCGCCGAGGGCCGCCCCCTGCCCGCACAACTCGACTACACCACGATCACCACCCTCTCCAGCGAGGCGCGGGAGAAGCTGGCGGCCATCCGACCGGCCACCCTCGGCCAGGCCGCCCGGCTGCCCGGGGTGAGCCCGGCCGATGTCCAGGCCCTGCTGCTCTGGCTCGAACTCGAGCGGCGTCGACGGGAGGCCCCCGCTACATTGACCGCTCCGCTGGGTCAAGCAACGTGAGCGCAGCACGGGGGAGTCCCAGGGGCATTCCCACCTCGCGCGCCTATTGGGAGCTGCAGGCCGAGAAGCTGCTGAACCGCGTCTTTGAGCCCGCCACCGCCATCGACCTGGAGCCCCTGGCGGACGATCCGATCGCCCCGGGCGCCAGCCAGACCGCGGCCCAACTGCCACCCGCCGCCGCCGCCCCCGAGCCAACCACCCCTGCGGCCGACCGCCAGCGACGGGCCCGTCGACCCAGAGCCTCGGTCTCCGCTGCCGCCCTG
Organism: uncultured cyanobacterium; assembly: GCA_903935205.1. Classification (GTDB taxonomy): domain Bacteria; phylum Cyanobacteriota; class Cyanobacteriia; order PCC-6307; family Cyanobiaceae; genus Cyanobium. The sequence goes on from CAIZQU010000117.1 coordinate 13,143, forward strand.
CGCCCTGCGCCACCGACCCCACGGCCCCAGCCGCCGCTGGCGCCCAGCCCGACAGCGCAGATCCGCCCGGCCTGGGCCCAACCGCTGCTCTTGGTGGCGGTGTTCGCCGGCGCCGGGCTGGTCACCGCCACCAGTGGCGTTCTGGCCCTCAGCCAGTGGAACCGATACCAGGAGGCGCTGCAGCAGGAACGCAACCTGTTGCTGGTGGAGCGGCTGCGCAGCTTCGGGCCGGCGGCCCAGCCGGCTCCTGTGGTGACGCCGCCGGCCCCGAACCTGGCCCCCCCCAGCACCACTGCCACGACTGCTGGATCCGCCAGCGGCGGCCCCGGCGATGAGGCGGCCCTGCCGCCACCGCCTCCGGCAGAGGCCTGGATCGAGGAGCTGGCCACCCTGCCCCAGTCGGTCCAACGGCCCGCCACCCTGCTGCGGGTGCCGGTCAGTGCGGCCCTCGGCAGCGCGGCTGTTCCGAGCCAAGCGCCGCCGCCCCCACGGCGCCGTGCGGCATCAGGTCCGGTGCCCCTGTTGGTCGGGGTGGTGGCGGTGCCCGGCAAACCAGGTTCGGCGATCTTCCAGATGGGAGGGAGCACGACCACCGTGTCGGTGGGTGAGAGCATCGGCGCCAGCGGCTGGCGGCTGATCGCCAGCGATGGGGACAGCGTCCAGATCGAGAACCAGGGCGAGGTGCGGCTGCTGAGCATCGGCAGCGGTGGCTGAAGCACCCGCCACAGGCTCCAGGGGGCCCGAGCCCGGCAGCGGCGGTGCAGAGGCCGGGCCGATCTCTGCTGCGACCTGGTCCGGCGGCAGCAGCGGAGGCAGCGGAGGCAGCGGCACTGGCGAGCCGACGGCGGCCCTGCTGCCGTCGCCCCAGCCCCTCTGGCAGGCGCCGATGGCCGAGGTGCTGGAAGCCAGCGCCGGCGACCAGCTGAGCGGCCCCTGGAAATTGCTGCTGCTCGGCGACGGCAGCCCCACCCGCCATCTGCAGCTGCTCACCGGCCTGCCCCTGGAGGTGGAATTGATCGCCATGGCCCCCGATCCCGGCGGCGATCCCCTCTGCCCACGGGAGGTGCAGGAACTGGAGCAGCCCCTGCTGCGCCGCCAGGTCTGGCTGGCCTGCGGGGCTCTCACCCTGGGCTGGGCCGAGAGCTGGTGGAACCGGCATGAGGCCGAGGCCCAGCTGCGGCGACGGGAGCAGCCGATCTGGCGCAGCCTCACCGAAGGGCGCACGGAGTTGTTCCGCGAGGTCGATGGCCTGGCCCAGGTTCAGGCCCCCTGGCTGGAACAGCGCTTCGGACGGCCAGGTCCCTTCTGGAGCCGCCACTATCGCTTTTTCCGCCAGGGGCGGGAGCTGACCGTGATCCGCGAGGTGTTCTCGCCGCTGCTGGAAACCTGGCTGGGCCCGGCCGAAGCCCATCGCCATAACAATTCATGAACTTGGTTACGGCTCGTTGGCGTTTCCACTTGACGGATTGACGTCATCGGGGGTCTGGCCAGCATTCGCGTACTTCCCGGTCCACTCCATGGCCAATCCCCGCCCAACCTCCACCGCCGGCAACCGCCGCCAGGGCGTCCGCTCCACGGCACCGCCGCCCCGGCGCCTCAGCCAACACCGCAGCAGCAACGGTCCCGCCCTCAGCAGCGACTGGCTCAGCCTCACCGATCTCGGCCGGGTCTACGGCATCTCCGCCGTCCACACCGGCAAGCTGCTTCAGGCGGCTGGCCTGCGCCAGGCCGATGGCGACCCCAGCGCCGAGGCCCTCGCCGGCGGCCTGGCCCAGCGCCAGCATTCCGGCCAGCATCACCAGGCCCTCTGGCATCGCCAGGGTTGCGCCCCCCATCTCGAACGCCAGGGGCTGGTGCCCCAGAAGCAACAGAGCCTGGTGGGCCTCTGGGCCGACCTGCTCGCCGCCCTGCAGCAGGGGGCCCCAGACATCACCATGTCGGCGGAGGAGATGGCCGGAGAGATCCCTGGCGAACTGGTCCAGCCGGTGAACCTGGAACTCAAGGCCCGAGGCTGCAACTTCCAGGTGGGCGCCTGAGCGATCCCTGCCGCTGGGCCATGGGCCCGCGGGCTCGCTCAGCGGCGCCGGCTGGAACGGGGCAGCGGCCGGCCGCCCCCCTCCTCGATCGCGCCAGCTGATGCGGCCGGCCGGGCCAAGGGATCGGCCGGCCGCTCGGCGGCCGGCCGGCGCCAACGGGGAACGCTGAAACTGGCTTCATCGGGCCAATCGTCCTGATCGGGCCGGGGGGCTCTTGCATCAGGGGCCCGTCGATCCGACGCCGCAGCCACCCCTGAGGCCGGGACAGCCCCCTGCCGCCGCCATGGCCCGTCAGGGGGCTGTCCCGGAGGCGGCATCGCCCCGGCGGAGCCGTTGACCGGCGGATTGCCGCCTCCCCCGGTCGTGCCCCGTCGCGAGATCGCCTCCAGACCGCGGCGGGGGGCGCTGGAGGCGCCGGCGGCACGGCTGGAGGCCGCACCACCGGCCTCGGACGGCGGCGCGGCGGCGGATGGGGGCGGGGGGGCCCCGTAGCGCTGCGGGCGCGACTGCCGCCAGCCCCCGGATCCATCGTCAGCGGCGACAGCCCCGGAGGCGGAACTCCAGGTCGATGGGCCCGTCGCTCCGGGGCGGGACGGGCCCTCCTGCCAGGGTTCCCGCCAGTCGTCCTCACCGTCCTCGTCGAGCAGCCAATCGAGACGGTCCTCCACCCAGCGGCCCAACCGCCCCGGATTGAACCCGCCGCCGACACCCTCCGAACGACCCTGGCGGGGCTGCCCCCCCGCCCAGGCTCCATCCCCCGCGCGGGATCCAGGGCCGCCGGCAACGGCGGCGACTTCGCTGTCACGGGCCCGTCCGCCGCTGAAGCGACCACCGGGCCGGGCACCGGACACGCCATCGACCAGATCGCGACCGCGGTTCACCCAGCGCTCCAGACGCTGATCCAGGGCTTCCGGGCCGCGCAGGGCGCCGCGCCCCTGGGACCGTGGGGCACCGCCATCCCGCAGGGAGGCACCACCACTCCAGCCATCGCGGTCATCGTCGCGGACGCGATCCCAAGGGGCGCCATTGCCCATGGGCGCTGCCAGGCGTTGGAAGCGGGCCTCCTGCATGGGGCCAGATTAACGGCGCCGGGCCGCCAACCAGCGCTCCCGGCCGAGTCCGACCAGGGCGATGGTGACGCCGCTCCATTCCAAAGACCAGAGGAATGCAGCCATCGATACCGGGCAAGGCGCTGACCCTAATCAATCACCACCGAATCCATCGCCTCGGCATCGATCGGCCCCGGTTCGAACAGCAGCTCGCAGCTGGCGTCCCAGCGGCCGCCATGGAAGCGCTCGCAGCACAATCGACAGGCCAGCCCCCGGCGACGGCGGCGATAAGGGGCGGACCGGCCGCAGCGGGGGCAGCGGGCGATCCAGCGGGCCGTCTGCCGGGGCAGGGGAAAACGATGGCGCACGCTCACCTCAAACTCTCCCTGGGCCCGGTTGATCGCCTCCATCCGCTCCCGGAAGCGGGGGCCGTGCACCTCCCGCTCCCCCAGCACCCGATCGACCCAGGCGTGGATCATCTCGTGGCAGAGGGTGCTGAGGGTGGCCTGGCGGGGCAGGGGCTCCAGCAGCGGCCGCGACAGCACGATCTCGCAGAGCTCGGAGCCGTCGCCCTGGCGGCCGCGCCGATAGAGGCCGGCGGTGCGGGTCAGGCGGCCATCGCTCCAGCGCACCGCCACCAGGGACCGGCCGCCGGGGCTGAGGGCCCGATCGAAATGCTCCCGGTCGAGCCGGTGGAACAACGGCAACAGGGGTTCCAGGGGCACGGGGGCCGATGGGGCGGCGGGGATCCGGCCGCAGTATCGCCACTGTCTGGCCGGGTCGTCGGTCAGACTCCCCCACGCCACAGCACAAGCACGCACCATGGACTGGGAACTGGCCCGCGCCATCGGCACCAAAGCCCTGGCCGCCGGTCTGGGGGCGCTGCTGCTGTTCTGGACGATTTCGGCCGTGCGCCTGGTGCTCAGCGCCCGCGGCATCAATCCACTGATCAAGCAGTTCTTCACCCAGGTGGCCTCCGGCCAGGTGGATGGCGCCTACCTGCTGACCACCAAGAACTACCGCTCGCACGTCAACCGCCAGCAGTTCATCCGCTTCCTGGCCGGCCTGCAGCTCAACAAATACCGCAACCTCAAGTCCGGCCGCCCCAGGCTTCAGGAGGAGCAGGTGATCCTCACCGTCAAGCTCCGCAGCGACGGCAAGGAGGAGCTCCCCCTCGACTTCACCTTTGTCAAGGTGGACGACGCCTGGCGGGTCGACCGGATCCAGAAACTCGCCGCCAGCTGAACCGCCTCGGCCCGATCGCCGCGCCCCATCCCCGCGCCGCCCCCTCGCCGTGAGCGAATCCGCACCATCCAGCCAGAACCGCGAGGATCCGGCGACGTCCAGTCCCCTCCGATCCGTTCGCGGCGAAGGCAACGGCAGACCGGCCGGAGCCGCCGAGGCCCAGCGGGCTGCTGAGCTGCGCGCCCTGCTGCAGCGGGCCGCCCACGCCTACTACGTGCTCGACGCACCGCTGCTGGAGGACCCGGTCTACGACCGCCTCTATCGCGAGCTGCTCGAGCTGGAGAGCGCCGACCCGAGCCTGATCACCCCCGACAGCCCCAGCCAACGGGTGGGAGGCGCTCCGGCCGAGGGGTTCACGAGCGTGGAGCACCGCATCCCCCTGCTCAGCCTCGACAACGCCTTCTCCTTCGCCGAGCTGGAGGCCTGGTACCGGAAACTGCTGCGGGCCCTGGACCGTGAGCCGGCGGCGGAAGCCCCCCTGCCGGCCCTGGCGATGGTGGGGGAACTGAAAATCGATGGCAACGCCCTCGCCCTCAGTTACGTCAACGGGCTGCTGGTGCGGGCCGCCACCCGCGGCGATGGCGAACGGGGCGAGGAGATCACCGCCAATGTGCGCACCATCGCCTCGGTGCCCCTGCGCCTGCAGCTGGAGCACCCCCCCGCCTGGGTGGAGGTGCGGGGCGAGGCCCTGATCCCGGACGCCAGCTTTGCCGCGATCAACGCCGAGCGCCAGGCCCGCGGCGAGAGCGTCTTCGCCAATCCCCGCAATGCCTGCGCCGGCACCCTGCGCCAGCTCGATCCCCGGGTGGTGGCCGCCCGGCGGCTGAGCTTCTTCGCCTACACCCTGCATCTGCCCGATCCGGGCCCGGCCGATTCCTCGGCCGCCCATGGCGAAGGTGGAGGCGATCCTCCCCGCCCCACCAGCCAATGGCAGGCGCTGCAATGGCTGCAGGCCGCCGGCTTCCAGGTCAACCCCCACCGCGAACGGCTCGAGGATCTGGCGGCGGTGGAGCGCTTCTGCACCGCCTGGCAGGAGCGGCGCACAAGCCTCCCCTATGCCACCGACGGCGTGGTGCTGAAGCTTGATGACCTGCGCCTCCAGGACGAGGCGGGCTTCACCCAGAAGGCGCCGCGCTGGGCCGTGGCCCTCAAGTACCCCGCCGAGGAAGCCCCCAGCCGCCTGCTGCGGCTCAGCTGCCAGGTGGGCCGCACCGGGGTGGTGACGCCGGTGGCGGAGTTCGAACCGGTGCCCCTGGCGGGCACCAGCGTCAGCCGCGCCACCCTGCACAACGCCGACCGGCTGGCGGAGCTGGATCTGCACGGCGGCGACACGATCGTGGTGCGCAAGGCCGGCGAGATCATCCCCGAGGTGGTGCGGGTGCTGCCGGAGCTGCGGCCGGCCGGCGCCCGCCCCCTGAGCCTTCCCCACACCTGCCCGGAGTGCGGCTCCGAGCTGGTGCGGGAGGAGGGAGAGGCCGCCACCCGCTGCGTCAACAGCAGCTGTCCGGCGATCCTGCGGGGATCGCTGCGCCATTGGGTGAGCAAGGGTGCCCTGGATGTCGATGGGCTGGGCCTGAAGCTGATCGAGCAGCTGGTGGATCGCGGTCTGGTGAGGTCGATCGCCGACCTGTATCGCCTCGACGCCGCCCTGCTGGCCAGCCTGGAGCGGATGGGGGAGAAGTCGGCCAGCAATCTGGTGGCGGCCCTGGCGGCCTCCCGCAGCCGGCCCTGGCACCGCCAGCTCTATGGGCTCGGCATTCACCATGTGGGGGAGGTGAATGCCAAGGCCCTGGCCAGGGCCTTCGCCAGCGTCTCCGCCCTGGCCGCGGCGGCCACAACGGAACCGGAGCGGATCACGGCGGTGTTCGGAATCGGCGCCGAGATCGCCCAGAGCCTGAGCCAGTGGTTCGCCACCCCCGCCAACCAGGCCCTGCTCCAGGCCCTGGGCGATGTGGGGTTCAGCCTGGCCGCCAGCCCGGAGGAGGGCGGTGACCAGGTTGGTCAGGGTCCACTGACGGGACAGAGCTTTGTGCTCACCGGCACCCTGCCCAGCCTCAGCCGCAGCCAGGCCCAGGCCCTGATCGAGGCGGCGGGGGGGAAGGTGAGCGGGGCGGTGAGCAAGCGCACCAGTTTTGTGGTGGCCGGGGCGGAGGCGGGCAGCAAGCTGACCAAAGCCGAAAGCCTGGGGGTGGCGGTGCTGGATGAGGAGGGGCTGCGGGCCCTGCTGGCCGGCGCCGGGGCTTCGGTCGAAGAAAACGGAGCGTCGGGAAGCGATCGCTGAAGCACCGGCCCGGGTGACCAGGGCGGGCTGGCCGCAGCCGTCGCTCACAGCGCTCCTGGCGGCCACTCCCCAGCGGCACGGCAGCCATGGGGCGATGGGCGGAGGCGATGGCAGCGGCCGGGGGAGGCAGGGCCGGATCGGGCAGGCCAGCCGCGGCGCCACCAGCCGTGGCCGCATGTGTTGATCGCCCGGCAACGGATCACACCACAACCAGGGCCCTCAGGGCAGACTGGGCCCATCGCCATCCCAGCTGCGCGGACTTGACCGACCCCACCCCTGCGGACTCCGCGCCCGCGGCCGCTCCCCAGGCGGCTGCGGGCCCCTCGACGCCCTCCGCCACCTCAGCGCCCGCCGGTCAGCCCATGTCGGCCGGCCGGCCCTCGGTGCAGTCGCGCATGACGTTTGCCAGTCCAACGATCGAGCTGACGACCCTACCGTCGCCGCCCCCCATTCCCCCAACCGCCGCACCCCAGGTCGGGGCTGCCTCGCAGCGGGTTCCGGCCAGCGCTGCCGGTGTCGCCAGCAGCGTTCCAGCGGCGACCAGTGAGACCAGCAGCGAGGCCCCTGCCGCGCGTCTCTCCCGAACCGCCCTGCCCACCATTCCGCCGGAGCTCTGGCGCTCCCTGGCCCGCCACGGCCTGCTGCTGCCGCTGCTGCGCCAGAGCGTGATCACCGCCGCCGTGGCCGCTGTGCAGCTCAGCGAGGAGGAGAGCACGCAGGGCCGCCAGGGATGGGGGGCCGCCAACCGCCTGGGCTCAGCGGAGGCCGTGCTGCAACATCTGGCCAGCCACGGCATGGAGGAGGCCGATGCCCTCTGGCAGGCCGAGCTGCCGCAGCGGATCAGCCGCCATTGCCTGGAGCACTTCGCCCACCGGGCCGAGCAGCGCTTCCTGGCCCGCAAGAACCAGCTGGACCAGGTGATCTACAGCCTGCTGCGGGTGGAGGACGGAGCCCTGGCCCGCGAGCTTTATCTGCGCATCGCCGAAGGAGAGGCTGATTTCGCTGAACTGGCCGCCGCCTATTCGCAGGGTCCGGAACGCTCCACCCGGGGTGTGGTCGGGCCGGTGCCGCTGCTGCAGGCCCACCCGAGCCTCGCCGAAGTGCTGCGCACCAGCCGACCTGGCCAGCTGCGGGTTCCGCTGCGCATCGAACAATGGTGGTTGGTGGTGCGGCTGGAATCGCTACGCTCAGCCAGCTTTACCGATGAGATGCGCGATCGCATGGCCCGCGAACTCTTCGACGAATGGGTTGAAGAAGAGGTTCAGGGCCTGCTGGCCGCCCAGCCCCGCAGCGCTGTGCCGGCATGACCGCCTCCCTGCAGGACTCGCCGGACGCGATCACGGCCCTGGCCCCTTTCGACCGCCTCTCGCCACGGGGCAGGCAGCGGCTGGAAGCCGCCACCAGCCTGGTGCGCTTCAGCGAGGGCCAGCTGATCAATCCCGATGCGGTGGTGCCCGACCGCATCCTTGTTCTGCTTCAGGGCCAGGCGCGCCTGCTGGGCGAGCGTGACGGCCAGCCCTTCACCCTGGAGCGCCTGGGCCCTGGAGCGATCATCGGCCTGGCCTCGCTGCTGCGGGCCGAGGGCTGTGAGGGGGTGAGCGCCGCCGCAGCGGTCCAGGCCCTGGCGATCCCGGACGCCGTGATGCTGGAGCTGCTGCAATCGGAGCCGGAGCTGCGCCGCTGGTGCGCCGGCCAGGTGTGGACCGGCGAACTGCACGCCCTGCTGCGCCAGGCCGAAACCAGCCAGGCGGGAGCCCTGAGCACCGATCCGGCCCATTGGCGGGAGCGGCTCGAGCGGTTGCGCCAGGCAGCCAGGGCGGCGGAAGGCCAGGGCGGCGATCGACCGCCCGCGGCCCCTGCCGGTGCCAGCTGGCGGCTGGCCAGCGCCAACGTGCCGGGCCAAGCGATCGGCACGATCCTGGCCGCCGGCGCAGCGCTGCCCAGGCCCCTGCCCCCCCTGCCTCTGCGGCTGCTGGCGGTGCCCGAGGCCCTGCTCCATCCCGGCCTGGAGCCCGCAGCGGCGCAGGAGCGGCAGGGCGATGCGGAAACGGGAGCCGACCTGGCCTCCGCCCACAGCACCCCCAACCAGCCCACCAGCCTCGACCTGGGCGGCAGCAACCGCAGCCGCGGCCTGCAGCTGATCCGCGCCAAGGGAACCCTGGAGGAGACCCTGGCCTGCTTCCAGATGCTCGGCCAGATCCTGGAGCTGCCCTACCGGCGTGATGCGATCGACAAGGTGCTGCGCGACAAGCTGCGCCGCGGCCTCGAACCCGATCTGCAGCTCTGCGGCCAGATCGCCGCCATGCTCGGCCTGCTGGTGACCGGCGCGAAGGTGATGCCGGCCTCGGCCACCCGCCTGATCACCCCCTGCCTGATCAGCTGGAAGGGCAGCTTTGCCCTGGTCACCGCCAGCGATGCCAAGGGGCTGCGGCTGGCCTCACCGGCGGAGGGCTGGGTGCAGCTGTCGCCGGCTGAGATCAGCGAGACCTACCCGGAAGGATTGGAGGTGCTGCTGTTTGAACGCAGCGTCAGCACCCCGGATCAGACCTTCGGCCCCGGCTGGTTCTGGCCGGCCCTGAAGCGCTATCGGGGGATGTTGCTGCAGGTGCTGCTGGCCTCGTTCGTGGTGCAGCTGTTCAGCCTGGCCAACCCCCTGCTGATTCAGGTGATCATCGACAAGGTGATCTCCCAGCGCAGCCTCGACACGCTGCAGATCCTCGGCATGGCCCTGGTGGTCGTGACGTTGATGGAGGGGGTGATCGGTTCGCTGCGCACCTTCCTGTTCACGGACACCACCAATCGCATCGATCTGCGGTTGGGGGCGGAGGTGATCGACCATCTGTTGCGTCTGCCACTCGGTTATTTCGATCGCCGGCCGGTCGGCGAACTCGGCACCCGCATCGCCGAGCTGGAGAAGATCCGCAATTTCCTGACCGGCCAGGCGCTGATGACGCTGCTGGATGCGGCCTTCTCGGTGATTTACATCATCGTGATGGCCATCTACAGCTGGCTGCTCACCCTGATCGCCCTGGGGGTGCTGCCGATCCAGATCGCCCTGACCCTGCTCGGCGCCCCCCTGTTCCGTCGCCAGTACCGCCAGGCCGCCGAAGAAAACGCACGCACTCAGAGCCATCTGGTTGAGGTGTTGACCGGCATTCAGACGGTGAAGGCGCAGAACGTTGAGATGGTGAGCCGCTGGAAATGGCAGGACTTCTACGCCCGCTACATCGCCCGCACCTTCGAGAAGACGATCACCGGCACCTTCCTCAATGAATCCTCCCAGGTGCTGCAGAAGCTCTCCCAGCTGCTGGTGCTCTGGGTGGGGGCCTCGCTGGTGCTCAAGGGTGAACTGACCCTCGGTCAGTTGATCGCCTTTCGGATCATCAGCGGCTACGTGACCCAACCGCTGCTGCGCCTCTCCTCGATCTGGCAGAACATCCAGGAGCTGCGGGTGTCATTCGAGCGGCTGGCCGATGTGGTCGACACACCGGAGGAATCGAGCCCGGCGGATAAGGCGAACATCCCGTTGCCCTCGGTGCATGGCGATGTCGTGTTCGAGAACGTCAGCTTCTCCTTTGCACCCGGCAGCCCGGAGGTGCTCAAGAACATCGATCTCACCATTCCCCAGGGCACCTTCGTCGGCGTCGTCGGCCAGAGCGGCAGTGGCAAGAGCACGCTGATGAAATTGCTGCCGCGGCTCTATGCACCGAACCAGGGCCGGATCCTGATCGATCAGTACGACATCGCCAAGGTGGAGCTCTATTCTCTGCGCCGCCAGATCGGCATCGTGCCCCAGGATCCTCTGCTCTTCTCCGGCACGATCAGCGAAAACATCGCCCTGACCAACCCCGAGGCATCCTCCGATGCAATTGTGCGGGCAGCTCGCATCGCCGCCGCCCACGAGTTCATCATGCAGTTGCCCAGCGGCTACAGCACTCCCGTCGGTGAACGGGGCGCCTCGATCTCCGGTGGCCAGCGCCAGAGGATCGCGATCGCTCGCACCCTGCTCAGCAACCCCCGTCTGCTGGTGATGGACGAAGCCACCAGCGCCCTCGACTATGACACCGAGCGCCAAGTCTGTGACAATCTGCGAGCTGAGATGAAGGACAGCACCGTGTTCTTCATCACCCACCGCCTCTCCACCATCCGCCGCGCTGATTTGATCGTGATGATGCACCAAGGGGCGATTGTTGAGACCGGCAGCCACGATGAGTTGATGGCCCTCAAGGGCCGCTACTTCGCGCTGTACCGCCAGCAGGAGGCCTCCTGATGGCCCCCCGCATCCCTACTCCGCTGGATCTGATCCGCAGCGCTCAGAATGGCCTGGAGCGTTCGATCCACAACGACAGCTCCGATGTGGTGCTGCAGCAATCGCGCTTCTGGGCCCGCAGCATCAGCTGGGCCCTGATGGGTGTCACCGGCTTCGGCCTGGCCTGGTTGGCCCTGGCCCAGACCGAGGAGATCGTGACCGCCCCGGGCAAGCTCGAACCCCTGGGGGTGGTGAAGGATGTGCAGATGCCTGTCGGTGGCGTGGTCGATGCGGTGCTGGTCAAGGAGGGCGACCGGGTCAAGAAGGGTCAGCTGCTGCTCAAGCTCGACACCGAAGCCACCCTCGATCGCAAGGAGAGCATCGAAAAGACGATCGACTACAAGGATCAGCAGCTGCGCCTCAAAGAGGAGGAGCTGGGCCGCTACCTGGCGGTGAACGACACCGAACAGCAGGTGTTGCGCGAGAGTCTCGGGCTGGAGCGGGAGGTGCTCAGCCGCCTGGAAAAGCTGAACCGTGAGGGGGCGACGGCTGAATTGCAGTATCTGCAGCAGCGCAACAAGGTGCAGGAGGTTGAAGGGCAACTGCAGCAGTCCAAGGTGGAACGGCTGCGACAGCAGGCAATTTTGCAGCAGGGGGTGCGGGAACTGCAGAGTTCTCTGGCTGAGTTGCGCAGCAAACTGATCGAGTTGAATGTCAACATCCGCTACCAGGCGATCCGTTCGCCCGAGGCGGGTCTGGTGTTCGAACTCAAGCCCAAGGCGAAGGGATTCGTGGCTGAAACCAGCGAGCCGGTGATGAAGATCGTGCCCTTCGATCGACTCGAAGCCCGGGTCGAGGTGCCCAGCACCGATATCGGCTTCGTGCAGGTCGGCAAGCCTGTGGACATCAGCATCGATTCCTTCCCCGCCACCGATTTCGGCGTGCTCCAGGGCACGGTGCGGCGGATCGGCTCCGATGCGCTGCCGCCCGATCAAATGAAGCAGTTCTATCGCTTCCCTGTGGACGTGAAGCTCAACAGCCAGCAGCTCAAACTCAAGAGCGGCGTCAACCTGCCGCTGCAGGTAGGAATGTCGCTGACCGCCAACGTCAAGCTGCGCAAAGTGACCTATCTGCAACTGCTGCTCAGCGACTTCAAGGACAAGGCGAAATCCCTGCAGCGGATCTGAACCGATGTCCCCCTCGGCCCCAGCAAGCTCCGCCAGCGACCCGGCCCCCCCGGTGGTCCAGCCCCTGGCGCCCGAAACCACCCCGGGGCCGCCGCTGCCGGAAGCTCTCGCCTTCTGGATCCGCACCCCCTGCGGCCGCGCCAAGTACGCCCGCCTCGCCGCCCGTCGCGGCCCGGTGGCGCAGCTGCGGCTGGCGTGGTTTGTGCTGATCGCGGCGCTGCGGGATCTGGGGCAGCCCCGGCCGGACGACGAGCTGGGGGGTGGGTAGGGAGGCCGGACCTGGCGACGAGCCACCCAGTGGCCTGAGCGATCAGGCCGGCCCCTCCGGATCAGCCGCCTCGCCGGGCTCGCCGGCCAGGGCCCGCCGCGCCACCCGCGTCACCAGCACCGTGACCGCCACGGTGGCGGCGAGGCCCAGCAGCCGCAGCGCCCAGGTGGGCCCATCGGCCTGCCCGGCCAACACCGTCTGGAAGCGGGCCACATCACCGGCCAGGGCGCCGAGGGCGCAGAACAGCACCGTGCCGGGCAGGATGCCGATCAGGCCGATCGTGTAATCGCGCAGGCTGACATCGCTGAGGCCATAGGCGAGGTTGAGCAGGCTGAATGGGAAGGCCGGTGAGAGGCGGGTGAGCAACACCAGCCGCAACCCTTCACGGCTCACCGCCTCCTCCACCGCCAGCAGCTTCGGCGCCGCCGCCAGCCGCCGCCGCGCCCAGGGCCGCAGCCAGCCCCGCCCCAGCAGAAACACCAGCTCGGCCCCCAGGCAGGCCCCGAGAAACACCAGCAGCGACCCCCAGCCGGTGCCGTAGAGGGCCCCGGCCAGCATCGATGCCCATACCCCGGGCAGCAGCAGCGTCACCCAGAGGGCATAGAGGGGAACGAAAGCCGCCGCTCCCCAGGGGGAAGCCAGGGCCGGCAGCCATGCCTCAGACCAATGCACCACCGCCCCACAGCCCACCGGGATCGGGCCAGTCTGGCGAGCGGGATCCAGGGGCGGGGCGATGGCCTCGGCGAGGGGATGCTGGCTCAGGCCAGGGCCCACGCCGGGGGCGTGGTGGGCCAAATCCGGAGGGGCCAGACCAAACGGCCGAGGCCAACCAGCCGCCAGGCTCCGGCTCAAGGCCGCGATCCTTGGCGGCCGGCGCCGGCCGCAATCAGCCGGCGGCGCAGCCGCAAGCGGCGGCTCCAGCCCAGGGCTACGCCGGCGCCGAGCAGGGGCAGGGGACCGGGGGTGCCTTGGATCGCGTAGGCGGGGCCGAAAAAGCCCTGGGGCACACCTTCATCCTGGGTGGGGAAGGCGACGACGGAGCCGCTGCCGATCTCGCTGAGGGACGCACCGATCAGCATTCCATCGATCACACCTTCGGCCGTGGTGTCGTACAGGAACGGGTCGAACAGGGAGGGATCACCACTGCTGGTGGCGGCGATCATGTAGGAGCCGCTCGACAGGGCAAGGTTGGGGATGGACACCCAACGGAAGCCGTTCTGCAGCCAGCTGCCGTCCCCGGCGGGCACGGTGGCGCTGGCCAGGAGGGTCTGGCTGGTGGCCTCATAGAGACCGATCCCGTGGGAGGAGAGCAGGCCGTCCTCGTCGGCGTCGTAGAAGCCGAGGGCGCTGATCGTCTGGGGTTGGCTAAGGCTGAAGCCGTAGCCGACGGAACCGCTGAAGCTGGAATCACCGCCGAGGTTGCCGCCACTGAACCCGGGCACGGACGGCCGCAGGTTCAGGGCAAGGGCGGGTGCGGCCAGCAGCATGGCGCCGCCGAGCAGGGAGGTGCAGGCGAGAGAAGAAAGCCTGTGGCGAAGGATGGCCATGGGTCGGAGGAAGTTCGGAGGAAGTGAAGGAAGGAAATGGGGGCGCCTCGGAGCGGGGTGGCGGGCCATGGGGCGAACGGCGATCCGATGCCGCGCCCGACGTCCGCCCTGGAGAGATCTCAGGGGAGAGCAACCTGGATCAGATCGATCTGACCTCCTTCCACCAGATAACCGCTGCCCTGCAGGTTGCCGTTGCGCAGGCTGTGGGCCTGCACATTGGCGATGAACATCGATCCAGCCGCGGTCCCATAGAGGGAGGAGACATCGATGATGCCGGAAGATTCCCAGTTGCCGATATCCGTATCCGTGGGGCTGGTCACCGGGCTGGCGTCGGTCTGGCCATAGGACGTGGGCACCGAGCTGCGGTCGATCTGGGCCCAGCGGCTGGCCGCCCCCGTGGAGTTGCCGGTGACCGGATCGATCGCCAGCTTCCAGATCGAGGCCTCCTCGGTGCCGAACTGGCCGGTGCTGATGTTGGTGCCGCCACCGTTGGCCCGATCCTCCTGGAGGTAGGCGTAGCCGTTGGCGCTGATCGTCATGTTGTCGGGATTGCGCAGGCCGGTGGTCGGGTCGGTGAGCAGGTCTGCGTCGTAGACGACCTTCAACTGCGAGGTTCCAGTGCCGGAAAGCAAGCCGTTGCTGGCGAAGGCATTGGCCAGATTGAGGGTATACACATTGCCGTAAAGATCACCATTGCTGAAGTCGGACGTGCCGGTCGAGACGAACACGGCCTGCTGGCCATTGAGGGGGTTGACCTCACCATCCTCGATGCGGCTGAGCTGCAGTGCGCCGGCATCCACGGCCAGCTGGCGCAGGGCTGGGGCACCGAGCTGGGCGTAATTGGAATTGAGGCTGGCGAGATTCAGCCAACTGCCATTGATGGCGGTGTTCAGACCATTGGCCTGAGTGAAGCTCAGCAGATCGGAGGAATCCGGACCCACGGGACTCACACCGTTTTCCGGCAGGGCCGTGGTCACGAAGGCGTGCAAGCTGCCCTGGTGGGCGGCCAGGCCATTGCGCTCCAGGAAGCTGGCCCCGGGGGCATTGCTCTTGGTGCCCACCCAGAGATAGAGGGGCGCCTTGGCATCATCGAACAGCAACACAGCCACCGTGCCGGCATGGCCGGTGTCGAGGATTGTGGCCGACTCCCAGGTGCCCTTGCCGAAGCCCACCAGCTCATGGATGGCACGGCCGTTGACATCAAGGGCGAAGAAGGAACCGCCGTCGCCGCTGAACTCCTCCTCACCCACCAGATAGGTGCGATTAGCGAAACCGCGGCCCGAGCCGAAGCTGTTGGCTTCCACCAGATTGGCGGCACAGAAGCGGCGGAACCCGGCAGATCCCAAATCGCTCACCGATGTGATCGCGGTAGCCGAACCATCGAGGTGGATGCTGTCGTAGGCCAGACCGCCCGCCAGGACGCGGCTCTGGTAGCCATTGGCAGGGTTGTTGTCGACATCCTTGGCGATCACCAGGCTGCTGACGCGGGCGCCGGTCAGGCCGCCGCTGACACCGGGCAGCACATAGCCGTAGCCGCTGGTTGCGCCGAGTTCGCTGTTGACCAACAGGGTGTAGGTGCCATCACCGTTGTCATAGGCCCCCTGGCCATCGAAGATGCCCGTGGGCGTGAACACACTGCTGCCGGCTGCCAGGCCATTGGTCACCTCACCGGCGGTGATCAGGCTGCTCAACTGCAGCGCATCGCCGCCGGCCACATCCTTGAGCATGGTGGGGCTGAAGGCACCGGCCGTGGCCACACCCTGGCTGCGCACCAGATCGCCGAGATCGAGATAGTCGAGCGTGTTCGACACCTCATTGGAGACCACCAGCATCGGCCGACCTGAAGGGCTGCGGTTGGCCTCGATCACCGCCAGACCCTCCGGGGAGAGGCTGTTGGGCAACACCACGCTGGTGACGAAGGCCACGGCGGCGGGGTTGGTCACATCAAACACCACGAGCATGCTGCTGGTGGTGCGCTCCTGGCCCACGATCGCGTAGGTGCGGCCCTCGAGCTTCGCCACGGCGACTCCTTCCGGCTCGGTGCCCTTGTCGTCACTGCGGCTGTCGTCGTAGACACCGGCCGCAATCGCCAGGGTCTGGAAGCTGTTGCCGCTGTCCCAGAGCAGGGCACCCGTGGTGGCATCGAACAGGCTGGCGCTGCGGCTGCCGAAGGAGGTGTAGGGAGTGGTGGTCAGCTCCGCAAGGGTCTTGAGGCGGCTGCTGATGCCCGTATTGCGGCGGACTTCATCGTTGAAGCTGCCAAAGTCGCGCCCGTCGCCTTCATTGGCGGTGATGAAATAATCATTGCCGGCGGCAAAACGGCCGGGGGTATTGAGGGTGAAGGCGGCGATGCCATCGGCCATGCGCAGACCGCGAACATTGTTGCCGATCACCGGCTTGAATTGAGTGCCAGTGCCGGCCGTGTTGTCTCGATCGGAGATATCAACAAGCTGCCGCGAGAAATCAACAGAGCCAAGATCGAACACCCGCTCGATCGTCTTGTTGCGCAGGTTGATCTTGGCAACGCCGTTATTTTCCTGCAGGGTCACATAGGCATAGTTGCCATTGATGCTCACAAATTCCGGTTCAATGTCGGTGGCCTGGGTGGAAAGGCCGGCCTGGCCGCTGATGCGGATCCCCGTTGGCAGGGAAAGTCCAGCGAACCCAAGCTCGGTGTAGCTGAAGCTCGGCGTACCGCCGGGGTTGCGGATATCGATGATGCCGATGCTGCCGGGCCGGTCGACCGGGGCGCCATTGACGGTGTAGTTGTAGGTGGGTTCACCCTCATTGGCCACCACCAGCTGGGTGCCGGTGCTGTTGAAGGAGATGCCGTCGGGCAGATAGCCCACGATCACATCCTGCAGGAAGGTGAGACTGCCGTTGGCGCCGGCCCGGTAGAAGCGCACCACGCCCCGGCCACCCTGTCCCGGATTGGAGGCATTGCCGCCGTAATCGGAGGGCGAGAGGGCCACCGCCACCAACGTGCCGTACGTCGCCACCGCCTGCGACACCCAGGGGGCCTGGGTGGGCGAAACCGCGAGGGGGGCATTACCGAAACTGAGCCGCTGCACCAGGGCCGGAGCGGTCACGGCCGGATTGGTGGAGCTGCTGACCTGCAAGGTGGTGCCACCGCCGGAGGAGATGGTGAAGCGCTGACCGCCCACCATCACCACGCTGGAGATCTCCGTCTGGAAGTTCTCGGTGGGCTGGGGGTTTGTGGTGGAAAGGTTGAGGCTGGCCTTGAGGGGCGTGACGCTGGCGCTGCGGCGCGCCGCGAGGTTGAACAGGATCGAGAGCCAGGATCCCGGGGTCGGCGAAGGCATCGGCAGGGGTGCCGTGAAGGCATGGGTTGCCCACAGGCTCGCCAGCCGGAACAGCGAAAGGTTAGGCTGAGGTTAAAACCCCATCAACAACTGGATAAGGGAGCAACCGCATCCCGGCACGGGCCAGGGCCTACCCGCCCGTGCCAACCCCCACCCAGCCGCTCAGCGCCCCTG
The DNA here is from genome assembly GCA_903935205.1 of uncultured cyanobacterium. Taxonomy (GTDB): domain Bacteria; phylum Cyanobacteriota; class Cyanobacteriia; order PCC-6307; family Cyanobiaceae; genus Cyanobium. The sequence continues at coordinate 30,502 of CAIZQU010000117.1, forward strand.
GCGGAAAGCCGAAACGTGGTTGGCGATGGCATCGAGCGGCAGCACTTGGCGCACCGGCGGCGGGCCGCTGCGCGGCAATAGCCGCAGCGAGGCGTGGCCCGGCAGGGCGATCCACATCGCCAAACCCTGACCGCGAGCGAACTCACGCCCATCCCGGTAGCCCGAGCTGGCGGACTGCCAGCAGGCGTCCGTGCCGCCGATGCTCACATACAGACGGGCGGGCTGCCATCGATGCGGGCGGCATCAATCCCGTTGGCGGCGGCGTTGTCCTGGGGGTAGAGGGCTCTGCCGGCATGGACGCCAGCGCGTTGGCGGGCGTGGATCGGGGTGCAGAGCAGGGCTGCCGCTGAGCTGCCGATTGGAAATGGTGCTCCCAGTAGTCGTTGGTAAGGCCGGGGTGGGTGAGGATCTGGGAGTAGGCCTGCTCCACCACAGATCCCCTGGCGAGGCTGTCGTGGCGATGGCCCTCCTGGGGGGTGACGTCCTCGTTGATGCGGAAGCCGCTGTCGCGGTTCTCATCGAAGGTCACGGCGCGGCTGCGCCACGGCATCCCATCGATGTGGTCACCCACCAGCCCGATACCATGGCCTTGGCCGCACAGGCTTGGCGGGCTGGCCGCCGCTGATCGCCTCCCCGAGCCGGAAGAAGCTGCTGAAAACAAACACATGGCAGCAGGTTGCCGGAGGCCCCGCCGAGGCTCGACCGCCGGCCGTTGAAATGGCTGTGCGCCGCGGATGAGCCTGCGGATTGGAGAAGTGGGATGGAGATGTGGGATGGAGATGTGGAAACAACAAATTGCGGCAGAATCAATACTGAGCCTGGAGTTCGTCGGAAATCCATGTTTCTGCCGGCTGCGACAAGAAGCACATGGCACAGCTGGGGAGAAACAGAGCGTCTAGAAGGACAGACCGAACGGTCGAGGCAAGCTCAGGGGCGATCGAATACTACAGGACGTGATCACAAAACCCGAGCGAAGTCAAAGCCAAAGACAAGATCATCGAAGTCGAGATCACCACCGCCAAAAAGATCTTCGAGACCGATCAAATTAGTGCCCAAGCTGCGAAAATGAGAAATGCCATCAGCATTAGCCGCAGAATAGGCAAAATAGGTATCATCATTAACCTTGGCAAAAGGAGCGGCAACGCTGGATTCATTCAGATCAAAGGAACGGCTAGAAGCCTGTCGGTTGGCAACTTGCAAAGAAGAAATAGCATCGATTATGTTATCGGGCCTTAATGCCTCAGCTTGATAGTTGGGATCGCCGGGACGCACAATGGTGATGCCATCGGAAGCACGAACAGCACCGCTTACATCCAAACAGCGATAGAAGCCGGTCACCGAGTCATACATAGCCTCGCGAGCGAAGGACACAGATCCCTGGACTGACTGCGAGGTTCGAAACGCAGTAAAGTCCAGAACGGGAGCCAGGCTCTGCTGCTGACCCACGAGCGCGTTCAGCCCCTGATCACCATCGACAAGGCTAAGATCAAGAGAAATGCCGGAAGGAGAGGTATATTGAGACTCTTTCTCCGTGACCGTTGCAGCGTCCAGGAAGCGAAGGCGTGAATCATTAATGGTGCTGATCTCAGCCAGGCTTACATCGGCAACTTCAAACAAACGCACCGCTTGACCATTAAGCATTAAGATTTCCCGCCGGAAGTCAACACCAGAGGGCAGGGTTATATCCGTACTTTCAAGAGTAGAAACAAGCAATCGAGCGCGTCCACGGAGGCTCTCGATATCATCAACAACAGCTCCAGAATCGGCCAGCTCAGACTGATTCAGGACGATGTAATAGATATTGGTAGAGACCTGGGTGCGGCTTGATATGTCAACACGAAGGGCCACGCTGGCGGGCAGGAGAGGAGAGGCTGAGTCAACAACACTGAGAAACCCACCAGCTGCCTGGCTGAAACCTGCGTGGATATCTGCATAGGCAGCGAAGGATGGATCGTCAAGAACACCATTGACCACACCATCTTTATCACCATAGCCGCCATCCATGAGCGCCAGACTAAAGAAGTCGGGAACACCATTTCCGGAAAGGTTATAAAAACGCGCACCAGCCCACTGAATAGGGTCAAAGCTCAAAGGCGAGATCTGACCAAAGCTGTCATAAGCATAATAGAGAAATTGGCGGTTAGGGATGCGTCCGGAGTTATCGCTCAGCGACGCCAGCAGATCAGAACCAACCAGTTCAAGCGACGAATTAAGAGCGGCAGAAGTCAATCCAGGCGTTAGACTTAGGGAAAAATCAATACTCCTGTCGCTTAATGTGACGCGTTGATCGTCAAGTTTTTGCCGCACTCCCTGCTGAAGAGTAAAATTAGACAGTATTTGAACAGTGCTGGAAGGAAGAAGATCACCTCCCGTAAATGTGATGGGGATCTGTCTCCGGCCGCCGAACTCTGTTTGAAGAGTGAAATCAAGCTGGCCGCGCTCACGCTTAAGTCCAGGGGTAATCTCTAGTTCAAAAGAGGCATTCGCCTGCTCAATAGAATCGGCAATATCTCTATCATCCAAGACAATTTTGAGGCGATAGTTGCTTCGAACACTGGCATCCAGTGCCACTGCCTGGCGCAGGAACAAAGACCCGTCGCGAATCTCAAATAGAGAGGCATCTTGACCGGATAATAATGGGACATTATTGCCAAGGCGATCATCCGATATCACAAGATCAGCAAGGCGCAACGGCGTCGCTGTGCTTATGGTGTCGGGAAGAAAGGTGATGCGATTTACAAGGCGAACACTCGTCGCTGGCTCATTGATATCCCTTACAGCCAACGCAAGCTCCTGAAAGCGTGGCTTACTAGCAGGCAGTTCCGGATCAAGAACAGTTAAAGTGACACGATAAAGAGATTTAGATTCATGGTCGATGCGAACACCTGGTCTGAGATAAAGCGACTGATCAATAATCTCGAATGAGCTGGAGTCGGGCCCTGCTATCGAGACAACCACACTACCGAGTGCATCGTCCTCAATCGCAAGATCAGCGATCCGCAAGCGCTCTGCCAAGGGGGGTTGCTCGTCAATCGCTTCGACCCTGTTAATGAGAGATAGGCTTGATGGAGGCTCGTTAACATCAAGAATCTGCAGATTAAGCTCTGTAGTCAATGGTGCGCCAGCAACCAGATCGGGGTCCTGAGCGCTGATCACGACCTGATAGCTGGACTTTAGTTCGTAATCAAGAATAACGCCAACGCCAAGGAATATCTGGTTGTCTTTAATAAAGAAGGAGCTGGAGTCTTCACCCGAAAGAGCCAGGAGAACACTGCCAATGGCATCGTCCGCAACAACAATATCAGCAACCTTGAGCGCCGTGGACGTAGACGTATTCTCAGGCAATGGAGTCGTCGGCGTGAGCGTCACAGACGACGGCGGGAGATTAAGCGTTAAAGGCTGTTGGTATGGAGTCACAGCAGTACCGTCATATAAGCCAAGCGATAACACCAAGTCGTCCAGGTCAGCCTTACTGAAATTCGCGGGGGCAGTGGCTCGCAATACCGTCCCGCTCGTGCGGATCCAGTCCGGACCGTCAAGGATGATGATCTGCAGGGAGTCGCCGTCATCATCTCGAACGGCTTGTCCAAGATCCACCACTACCTCCTGAGCCTGTTTAAGAGTGATTGGAGCAGGGATCTGTTTGAGTTCAGGAACGGCGTTAATGGAGATATTTAATGCCTGCAGCTGGGTACGCAGGGAAGACCAATCACCCATAGGCGACTGACCATCAAGCAGAAGCACATCGAGACCTCTTTCGAAGTCGAGAATGCGCAATGGCCCCCCCGACGTAGCATCTACGGAAGAGCTGTCAATGAAGAAACGGTCGGGCTTTCTATCAGCCTCGGCGATGGTGCCGGATCCAAAAACAGGGGCGTTGCGAAGGAGCCGGCCGCCAATCACCTGATCGGACAGCGGAATCAAGAACATCTGATCTGCATCAGCGCCACCAATCAGCAGGTTCTCTCCCTGGCTGTCGGTGTTGAACAGGTCATCACTGCCGCCGGCAGCATCGATCAGGGATCCGACCCCGGCAAAGATGCGGTCGCCAGCGTCTGAACCCTGAACGGTAACGTCAGCCAGTTGAACGCCAGAGCGAGGTAGGGTGGCGTAATCACTAGGGGAGAGGAGAACCTGGCCAGCGGAAGTATCAACGGCCATAGCGAGCACAAGGTCAAGTTCGTGCCAGCCTGGCTGCCAGCTGATGACCGGCAAAGCCTCGGGCTGGAGACTGATGCTGAGATCACTAGAAACGACGACACCCTCACTGGACCACTGGCCTGGAGCTGGATGAGAATTCACACCATTGAGAAACTGGAAGTTACCGACGACATGCTGAGGTGTAAGAGTGAGATCGAGAAAGCCGCGACGATTGGTATCGGCATAGCTCAGTCCGTTCACATAGCCTTTGAACAGGCCATCGAGGCCATCCACGGCGGGATAGACCGCCCGGATGTAGGCGTCGGCGCTGGGAAGAACCCGTTCAAGGCCTGGTGATGTCACACCCGGGGTGGCGAATTCCACTCCCGCCACCGTGCCGGCCGGCCGGTTGCTGGGAGCCATGGTGTCGAGCACCCCGGCCCAGGCGTTGTGGGTGTCGCCGGCGAGGCTGATCAGTCGCTTGCCCAGAGCCAGGGCGCTCTGCAGGATCGTCTCCCGCTCCACGCCATAGCCGTCCCAGGCATCGAGGTTGTAGGGGATCTTGCCAGCCTCGTCGAATAAGGCCTGCTCTGCGGGTGTGAGATCGGCAAAAGCGGTGCCGGTGGCCAGCTTCTGCAGCGGAGCGGCGTACTTGTCGAGCAGGCTGGGATCAGAGGCGTTGAGCAGCAGCTCGGCGGGAACGGCCATGCTCTGCATCAGGGTCTGCTGGCCCAGCAACTGCCAGGAGGCGCTGGAGCTGGCGAGCTGCCGCTGCAGCCAAGCCAGCTGACCGTCGCCGATCATGTCGCGGCCGGTATCCCCCAAGGCCTTCTGCACGGTGGCGAGCACAAGCTCCAGGGTGACGGCCGGCGCCAGAGCGGCGGCGAAGGCCGAAGTGACGGCGGGGTCGGCTGGTGGGGTAAGGCCGAGCTGAACGGCATAGGCAGCCACCTGGGCCGGATCGGCCAGGATGGCCGCGATCCGGGCCTGCACAGCAGCGGCGTCGGGGTAGGCCAGCTGCTCATCACGGGCGGTGAGCCGGGTTTCAAGCATGTGCAGGCTGAGCACATCGCCGAAGCTGAAGGAGCGGTAGGCCTGGCTGAGCGGCGAGAGGGCGCTGGCGTCGTCGCTGGCCTGGCGCTGGCGGGGCTCACGGATGGGCAGCCACTCGTAGTAGGCCTGGAGAGCGGCATCACGGCGGGCCGTCCAGTCGCCCTCCGTTTCGCTCTGATGGTTTTGGGCAGCGCCGCTCCAGCTGTTGTTGGCGGTCTCGTGGTCGTCCCAGCCGGCGATCAGCGGTGCGATGGCCCGCAGGTTCTGCAGGTTGCTGTCGGTGTGGTACTGGGCGTAGCGCTGGCGGTAGTCGTCGAGGGCGATGATCTCGCGATTCGGCAGGAAGCCCCGCTCTGCGGCGGCATCCTCGGCGGTTCCGTAGCCAGCGGGGCCGTACTCGTAGATGTAGTCGCCAAGGTGCAGCAGGGCGTCGTAAGGATTGAGGGCGTGTGTCGCGGCGGCGCGGCCGTAGGCGGCGAACCTTTCGGCCGCCGTGAAGTTGGCGCAGGAGAACACCGCCAGCCGAACCGGATCGCTTCCCAGCGGCAGGGTCTTGGTCTGCCCCACCATCGACACCGCATCGCCGGCGCGGAAGCGGTAGTAGTAGCTGGTGTCGGCGCTGAGGCCGTCTGCTTCCACCTTCACGGTCCAGTCGCGGCCGGCGCTGGTGGCGAACACGCCGCTACCCCTGATCGAGCCGGGCGCGAAGTCGGCGCTGCTGGCTAACTCCCACTGCACATCGAGCAGCCCGTGGAAACCGTCGGGCGTGGTGAGACGGGTCCAGAGGATCACCGAATCGGCGTAGGGATCGCCGGAGGCCACACCGTGGGCAAAGGCGAGCCCGACAGGTAAAGCGCGGCCCAGATCCAGATCGAGCAGAAGGGGGTCGTGGTCGGAGGTGCGGAAGGGATCGGCCGCGAAAAAGTCGCGTACCGACGCATTGCCGTTGCTGTTGGAGTCGAAGTTGTAGTCGCGGAAGGCGCCTTCGGCGGCATTGATGGTCCAGTCGAGGGCGCTGCTGGCCTGGGGAACCAGCGAGGCCGAGATCAGCATGTGATCGAGGGCGCCGCTCATGTCCACCGGGTTGTAGAAGGCGTAGCTCGACGGCGGCTCGGCCGTGAAGGTCGGCAGCACATTGCGGTAGCCGGCCGCTTCGATCACCCGGATCGGATCCTCCTTGGCGTAGGCATTAAGATCGCCAAGGATCACCCAGTCACGGTCGCTGTTGCCGGTGGGAGCGGTGGCGATCCAATCGAGCAGTCGGGCGGCCGCCGCTGTGCGGGTGGCGTTGTAGGCCGCCTGGCCATCGAGTTGATCGAGATCGGCGCCAGTGGCATCGGTGGCACCCTTCGACTTGAGGTGGTTGACGACCACATTCACGATTTCACTCGTCGCCAGTTCCCGGAACGCCTGGGCCAGGGCCGGACGGTTCTTCGCAGTGCCACTGGCCAGGGGATCGACGAACGCCTGGCTGTTCAGCACCTGGGCGGCCCCACTCGGAGCCACCGCCAGGTTGTTGTAGATCAGACCCACCTTGATCGCATCGGTGCCGATCAGGCCGGTGGGCACAAAGCTGTAGGAACGGCCCGAGCCGATGGGCTGGGCGGCGTTGAGCCGCTGCACGATCGCCGCCAGGGTGGCGTCATCGGCGTCGTTCTCCAGCTCCATCAGGCCGATCACATCCGCCTTCAGACCCACCAACGCCGCGGTGAGCTTGCTGAGCTGGCGCTCCAGCTCCTCGGCGCTGTTGGCACCGCGCGGCGGCTGGCCGCTGTCGGTGAGGGCGCCAGCGACATTGAGGGTGGTGAAGGTGTTGAGCACGTTGAAGCTCGCCAGCCTGATCTGCCCGGCCGCAGGGGCTGCCGGCGCCGCAGGCCGGGGGTTTGCACTGAGGAAGCTGAGCGGCGCGGTGGGGTGGAGCCTGTACTTGCTGAAGTCGTAGGCGAGCACACCCTCCACGGCCGTGATCGCGTCGCCGCGACGCAGCAGCTGATCGCGGACAGGCGCCGCTGCCGTGGCCGCTGAAGCGGGTCGGTAGCTGCTGTTGCTGCCGTCGTCGAGCACCAGCTCGCGCCGGGCGGTGGCCTGCTCAGCGGTGTAGGCCGCAGCGCCGGGCTCGATCACGTTGGTGGGCTGCTGCGGCAGGCCACCGGCACTGAGCTCGATCTCCCCGAAGCGGAACTGCCCATAGAGCCCATTCACGGAGAGGGTTTCCGGAAAGCGCACCCACATGCCCTCGTAGGGCTCGAGATCGAGGGAGGCGTTGCGCTGGGCCAGCAGGTCGGGGATGTCGAGGCGGCGGGTGTCGGAAAGACGTCCCTGGGCCTCCACGCTGAGCGCCGACACGCTGGTGATCACCGTCTGCCCGAAGCGCTCACCCACCAGGCCGCTCACCAGCACCCGATCCCCGAGCGCCACGTTGCCATTACTGCCGGAGTGGGGGTAGGCCACGTAGAGCCCTTCGGAGCTGAGGGCGCTGCTGTCCCAATCGCCGCTCTCCTCCTGGAGGAAGAAGCCCCCCAGCTCGCCACTGAGCTGGAAATCGCCCACGACCACGGCCCGCAGGGTCACGCTTTGGTCCAGCAGGGGGCTGCTGGCGCCGCTGCCCTGCACCGCCGAGATCAGGCTGATGCGGTCGTTGTCGAGCAGGGTGAGATCTACGATGGCTCCCGAGGCGGCCAGGTTGGTGCCGGCAGGCGCCGTGATCTGGAAGCGAAGCGTTTCGGTGCCTTCATCGAGGATGTCGTCGAGCAGGCCGATCGCCAGATCCACACTGGCTGCGCCCACAGGGATGGTTAGGTTGGCGGGGAGCGGTGAACTGAGATCAGCGGCACTGGCAAGGCCGGGACCAGCCACGAGGCTGATCGGAACCACGAGCTCGGCCGCCGTGGAGCCGGACCGGCTGAGGCGAAGGAGGGCGCCATCGCCGGATTCCACGGCAGTGGCGTCGAGAGCCTGAAGCGTCAGCTCAGGCTGGACCGGCGGCGGGGCGAGGCTGATGGCGAAGTCATCGATCGCCAGACCGTGGTCGTTGCCGCTGTCGTTGGTCTCGATCCAGCGCAGCCAGAGGGTGGAGCCGGACGCCCAAGGGTTGGCGGAGAGATCAAGGCTGCCGCCACGAGCCGTCAGACGCCCGGCGCCGTTGCCATCCACCACTGCCGCCGTAGCTGTGGCGACGGGGGAGGACCAGTTGAAGTTACCGCCCGGTGATACCCAGGAGGTCACCTGATCAAAGCTGGTGCCGTAGCCATACTCGAGCACCATCGTCTGGGGGGTGGCGTTGCCGCCGTTGCGCCACTGCTCGCCGTTGAAGGAGAGGTTGAGGCTGCTGATCGCGCTGCCGCTGGCATTGCTGAGGGAGAGAGCAAACCACCCGGCCACTGCACCACTGGCCGGCGAACCGTAATAAGAACCGCCAGAAGCGAGACCGCCAAGCGCCCGCTCGCTGCTACCGCTGGCGCCATAACTCACGAAGGCACCACCTGTGCTGGCACCTATGTCAGCGTTGTAAGTGGTGAGGGCAATGGGGGTTGGTGCTGGCTGGCGAAACAGATACCAGCCCGAAAGGGTTAAATCATTGGCCCAGGAATTGCCTGACCCAGTGGCCGCCAGCGAATCAAACGATTGGTTGTAGGTGCCGGTGAAGCTGGCTGGCATGGGTCAGGATGCGAAACAACTGAAAGACGACGTGACGTCGTCGAAATTGGCAGGGAGTGGCTAAATAGAAAAAGATGCCACCCACCCATCACGTGGAAAGTGAGCGGCATCCGAGATCAAATCAGACCAACCCAGCGAAGTTGGTTTGGCTATTGAGGCTGGAGGCACTGATGTTGGCGAAATGGCCCACCTCCACACCGGCCACCTTCATTAGGGTGTCGCCACCCACCTGGGTGAAGCTGAGGCTGGAGAAAGCCACGCCCACGAGGCCCACCTTGTCTTCGCCCACCTTGAAGTCCATCACGAACTGCTTGGCGGATGGGCGATCGCCTATCTCGCTTACTAGCCAGATCTGGTCGGCACCGGCACCGCCGTTGAGATGGTTGGTTCCGGCTCCTCCGAGCGCATAGAACTTGTCGTCGCCTGCGCCGCCGAGGGCGCGGTTGCCGGAGCTGCCGAGGACGAAGGTGTCATTGCCGAGGCCGCCGCTGAGGCGGTTGCCATCGCCTGCTTCGGCGCTGAACCAATCATCACCGCTGCCGCCGGTGATCACATCGCGGGTACCAGCGAAGATGGTGTCTGCACCGGAGCCGGTGAAGATCGTGTTGCGGAAGCCGTTGTTAAGGGCACTGTCGACTTCGTCGGAGCCAGCTCCCGTGAAGACAGTGTTGGCCTTGAAGGTGAGCTGTTCGGCGGGTTGGGCGTCGAGCAGAAGATCGTCACTGCTGCTAGATGAAACCGTGGGACTCACGATCGCATTCTGAGCGGTAACCAGGCGATCTTCGGCAGTTTCCCCCCCCAACAGCATGGCATCCATCGCCTTGGCCACATGAGCTTGGTCCACCATGCCGGGCACACCATTGATCACCGTGCCATAAGCCTCGATGCCAGTGCTCACGAATTCTTCGATGAGCTCGCTGTCTGCGCCCTGGTAATAGAGGGGTACGGGCCGCTGGGTGTGGGTCCACCAGCCATCGCCGATGCCGATGCTGCCGTCCTTGAGAGTGGTGGTGGTGCCCCAGAAGTGGCCCACCTTCTCTGCATCGCCGCTCACCCACTGGCTGGTGCCACTACGGGTGAGGGTTGGGGTGAGCAGCGTGTCGTAACCCTTGTTGCCGCCTTCGGTGGGTTCATTGGAGCCCTGCTTGCTGGCCAGAATCGATTCGGCCACTTCCTTGGGGAAGTTCGGCAGCAATGTGAGGTAATGGTCATGATCTGCTGTGACCATCACGGTGTTCTCATCCCAGCCACCGTTGGCTTTGACCCAATCCGTCACGGTGGTGGTGACATCATTGAGGTCGTGCATGGTGCCGAGCATCAAATCCATGTTGTCGGCGTGGGCTGCCCAGTCAACATCACCAACCTCCACCATCAGCCAGAAGCCATCTTCATCCTTGCCAAGGGCTTCAAGAGCCTGGCCAGCCAGCTGGGCGACGGTGGGGTTTGCCTTGAGCTCTCGTGCCAGAGCATCACCCGAGAGGGCGGTGTTGGCGGAGGAGAGATTGGAGTTGGTGACATAGGCGCCAGTGCCCGTAGCCGAATAGTCACTATCGGCGGTACGCCAAGGCAGGTTGCCGCCCTGGCCTTTAGCTCCATAGATCCCCATCAGGTGATCGGTCTCTGGATCAAAGGCATTGACAGCGGCCTCGAGGATTTCGAGAGCACTCTTCTGAGCGTTGGCGTCTGTGTAGTTGTCCGGTCTGGCGACGACAGTCCAGCCTTCCTGGCTGACGCTCGGGCCAGATGGAATCTGAGTCAGGATGGGCTTTCCAGCTGAATCGGTTCCAGTCACTTCCTGCTGGCTGACCTTGTAGCTGCCGTCCATGAGTCGGTTCAGCGTTGCAGCATTCACATAGCTGCTGCCACCGGCCGGGTTACCTGCACCTAGTACAACCTGGGGTTGGGCGTGGAACAAGATCTCATCGAGAATGTTGTCGGTGAGATCGAGTGGATGACCGTCCACGCCAAACTTACCAGCGTTGGAGGACTCCTGGTACTTATTACGATTATTGACGTTGGCAACCGCTGCGGCGGGAGTGGCGTGATTAATCGGCACAGATGTGACGACACCACCAGACTTACCCTGCTCCTGAGCCTCCATCAGGATGGATTCAAACCCATGCTCATGAATATCGACGGAGATGGCACCATTGTACGTTTTGATGCCGCCGTAGAGAGTTGATGCCGTATTAGCAGAATCGGGATAGTCACCTTTGATGTACTCAGGATCAAAGCCCGGTGAAGTGGCGCCTCTGTTTTGGTAGTAGTTCGCGTCCCAAGGGAATTCGCCACCCTTTTTACTTTGCCAATTTACATAAGTAAGGGAAGGGTCAAAAACGAAGCCTTCTCGCAGAGGAGAGTCGCCAGTATTATGCGTGCGGGTATCTCCTTGTAAAGCACTATTGTCCACATCACCGTCGATCTTAGTCGAGCCAGTTGTTGCAAGCGTGAATCCCGTAAAGTCCTGATAAGGACTACCGAAACCTTTACCGGCAGTGTAATAATAGTCAAGGGTGCGCGTAGCGAACAGAGCATTGATCTCCGTTGTGGCCTTACCCTGCCCAATCAGGAGATCAATTTCGCTTTGAACATGCTTGTAAATGGCGCTGGCTCGGGACATTTCCCAGCCCATGCCATCGCCGATGATCAGAATGATGTTCTTGGACATTGTCAGGATTAGCGAGGGTGAGTGAGTAGAGAGCTACGGCTAAAGGTTATAAGCAGCAAAATCGAATCCGGCACTTATGAATCAAATCCTATGGGAGCCCACTCAGGGCGGCAGCGTGGCTTTTAGTTCAAAAGACACAGCTGCTACAGGCTTAGTATCGCAAGAGCCAAAGGGGCTTGCTGTGCCTGGAACACAGCGCTCATGTGTTCCAGGTTGCAGAAATGGCAATCAGGCGAACACAAAGTTGCCTGGATCGCTGAGGGTGCTGGCGTTCACGTTGGTGAACTGGCCGATGATGGCACCACCGAGACTGAGCAAGGTGTTGGCCCCAGTCTGGCTGAAGCTCAGATCGGTGAAGGCTGCGCCCTGCAGACCCACCTTATCAACTCCGGCGGTGAAATCCATCACCACCTGATAGACGGCAGGCAGATCACCAGGGCCGCTCACCAGCCAGAACTGGTCATTGCCGGCACCACCATTAAGGTAGTTGGTGCCAGCACTCTCAAGCACGATGAACATGTCGTTCCCTGCACCACCGAGGGCACGATTACCTGAGGTTTCGATGTAGAAGATATCGTTACCGATGCCACCGCTCATGCGGTTGCCATCGCCGGCTTGGGCATAGAACACGTCATCACCGCTGCCACCGGTGATCACATCGCGGCTGCCAGCAAAGATGCTATCGACACCAAAGCCTGTGAAGATGGTGTTATCATAGCCGCTGCGTATTTCCACATCGACGACGTCGTCGCCAGATCCCGTAAATACTGTATCGAGCTTGCCATCGAAACCCGGGATCGTCGATGAATCCGGATCGGTGGAATCATTGCCAAAGCCACCGACCCGAACAGGATCAACCACTGTGTCTTCGCGCAGCGCAATATTCTGAAGTCGTAGATCCTGGCTGCGAGGGGTTTCCTGCTGGCTGTAAGCCTGGGCAGCAGCGCCATGGTTGGCCTTCAGATATTCCGCCAGGGCATCCTGCTCGGTGCCATCACCGGCAAAGCTAGCGGCACCAGTGCGGGGAGCGGTGCTATCAAACAGATCCACACGGTTGACTGAGGCATCGGTGGGGAAGGGGTAGCTGTCACCGCCGCTGGCCAGGAAGTTGAGGGTCACGATGCGGTAGGTGCGGCTGGCGTCGCCCAGGAGAGAGCCGCCACGCACCACCACATCCAGGTCATTGCCCTGGCTGTCCTGAATCGCCAGATTGACGATGCGACTGCCGGCCGGCTTGGTGAGATCAAAACTGAAGGCCACACCGCTCACCTGGGGGAAGCGTCCCTGGTTGGGATAGAGGGCAATGCCGTGTTCCAGCAGCTCCTTGAGCTTGCTGGCCGTCACGGTCACCAGGGAGAGGTTGTTGTTAAAGCGCAGGGAGTTTTCAATGTCGAGGGTGGAAACACCGCCTGCGGGCTTCCCTGCAGCAGGGTTGGCGGAGGTAAGGCCCTTGGCCCCAGTCACCACATCAACGCCACCGATCTGGGAGCGGATGCCGCCGCCGTTCTTCAGCGACAACACCACCGTGGGATCGATCCTGCGAGCGTAGTCGAGATTGGCGTCAGCAGTGAGATTGCCGAGGTTGGTTTCCTCAGAGCGAACGAAGGCACGCTCACCCTCAAGGTACACATTGGAATAGCCCCACACCTGGCCATCCTTGCTGCTGATCACCGCCTGCACGGCATCGGTAAGGTCCTGCACGTTCTCGCCTTTGCTGCCCTCGGCGAAGGCGGTGACGGCCAGCTGGGATTCACTCACATTCCAGGCTGCGGCCACGTTGGCTGGCGTGGCGGCATAGGCACCGCTCACCAGGGGATCGATGCTGGAGGGGATGATGCGGCCCTGGGCATCGAAATCGAGCACCAGACGACCGAGATAGGTGTATTCGTTGTCAGTGTTCACGATCAGCGTGGTGTTGCCGTCCGCCCCGGCGGTCAGCAGCGGGTAGGCATCCGCGAAGCTGGCGGCATGGCCGGGGAAAGCGACGGCCTGATCGTTGCCATCGCCCAGGCGGGTGTTGGAACCACCGGCGAGGATGATGTCGACACCGCGCAGCAGCGGCGCCAATTCCTTCTCGTTGCCAAGCTGCTGCAGGTGAGCCTGCAGGATCACTTTGTTCACGCCCTGACCCGTCAGGTCATCGATCACCGGTTGCAGCTGGCTGGCCAGCAGTGCCATGTCGTCGCGCTCGCTGCCGTCTCCGGTAAACCCCTTCACCTCCACCCCACCGGTGGAGCTGATCTGCTCGACGATCTGGGTCGTGGCACCCACCAGGCCGATCCTCTCGCCGTTCTTGGTCACCACGGCCGAGGGCACGATCCGACCCTTCTGGGCACTGGCCTCTTCGAGGCCTGCCGTGGCGATGGTGTTGGTGAAGCGGGGGTTGAGATCCCCATCGGCGCTGAAGTTGAGGTTGGCCGAGAGGTAAGGGAACTGGGCACCCACCCAACCGGAACCGGGTGTGATCGCATCGCGGAAGACGCGCGAGCCCAGATCAAACTCATGGTTGCCGACCGTGGAGGCCTCAACGCCGATGAGGTTGTGGATGGCAATATCCACCGCCGCGATCGAATGGTTGGTGGTGGCAGACAGGCTGATCGTGGAGCCAGTGGTGGTGTTGAGCTCATCGCGCACGCTCAGATCGGTACCACCACTGAGGAAGGGTCCGGGAATGAAGTTGTCACCACCGGCGAGGATCAGCGTGTTGGCGTGGGTGTGATCAAAACCATCTACCAGGGCCGCCAGATAGGGCGCGGTCTGGGAGGCGAGCAGACCCGCCTCGCCATCGGCCAGATGGAGGAGCTGGAGGCGGTAGGGAATCGGGAAATCAACGATCGAGACCACATCATTACCTTCGCTGGAGGCGATCACGCTGCGGGCCGCGTTGGTGGCGGAGGTGAGGAAGGTGATGCCCTCCACCCGCGTGGCACCTGGGAAGATCACCGGCTCAACCGCCACCGGTGCATAGGGATTGGAGACATCAAAAATCGCTGCCATGCTGGTGGTGGCGCGCTCCAAGGCAACGAAGGCGTAGGTGCGGCCGTTGATGCTGAAGACCTCCACCATTTCGGGTTCAACGCCCTTGGCATCTTCGCGATCGTTGAGCGGATAGAGCCCACGGGCATTGGCAAGATCTTCGAGAGCGACGCCGGAATCCCAGACCACGTTTCCCTTGGAATCGAAGATTCTCAACGAACGAGAGCCGGTGACATAGGCCTGGTCGATAAAGCCATCACCATCATGATCGCCGGTATTGGTGAGAATATTGAGCCTCTGCGAATTAGCAGCGAGGAGCCCAGCCTGCTGCGCGGCAGTTGCGTTCGCAGCTGCCGTCAGCAGGGAGGAAACACGACTGGTTTCATCGGGATTGAGAAAATCGTTGCGGTCATCACCCTCGCCGGCTGCCATGATGAAATGTTCGCCGTTGAAACTAAAGGTCGCCAATCCATCGGGCATCACCAGGCCATAGACGTCGTGGTTGCTGGCGGGAGTAAAGCCCCCATTGGCATTGTCTTCGGTATCGAGCGCCGGGTTGCTGAAGCTGACTACGGTGAAGGCGTTGCCGCTGGCGCCTTCGGTGCCGAAGTCATTGTCGTAGTTGATCACCATCACACCGTCGTCGCGCAGGGTGAGACCTTCGGGCTTGTCGAAGCTGAGGCTGCCGCCCACGGAGGGCAGGTTGAACAGCTCCACCTTGTTCACCACCTTGATGCCGGCGGCCGCCAGTCGATCGGCGCTGGAACTGATATACAGCCCATCCACCAGCGTCAGGCTGTTGTCGAGTCGTTCGGGGCTGGCCACACCGAGGCGGGCCTGCCAGCCATCCACAGATTGAACGGCGGCCTGGGTGATCGGCAGCGTGTTGGTGGCACCGCGCAAATCCACTTCATAAACACTCTTGAAACCGTTGCGGAGGCGGGTGCTGTCGCGCTCCATCACCAGGAAGACGTTGCGCCCCGGATCGAAGGCAACATCACCGATCTTGTCCTGGCCGGCACGACCGCTGAGCAGATAAAGAAACTCCTTCTGGGGCGCACCTGTGGCCGGATCAATGGCAAGGATGCGGGTGAGCTGCGAAGGGCTGCGCTCAGCAGCAACACCATCGTTGTTGCTGTCGATGTCCAAGGGGCTCTGCATGAAGGCATACAGCATCCCGTCGATGCTGTTGTAGGCCATTCCTTCAATGCCGCGATTGGCCCAGCGGTCGCCGTAGACAGCAGGCAGGCTGTCGATGGTTTCGGCTCCGATCGGGCTGGCACCGGCGAGATTGTGCTGGGCTGCCAGCAGCGCCTTCTGACCGGCGGGGATATAGCGCTGAATGAGGTTGCCGGTGCTGAAATCAAACAGGGCAATCTGGCCGCGGTATTCATCGCCCACCGCAAACACTTTGCGTGGTATGCCGCCGATGGTGGTGGTCAACACCGACACGGTCTCCGAGTCGATGCCGAAGGGGTCGTAACTGAGTGGATGATTGGCAGCATCCACTGGGACTTCATCCTTGCCCACCAGTTGTGGCAGGCCGGTAAGGGCGGTGCCATCGGTGCGATTGAGACCGATCTTGCCAAGTTCTGTTACAGCACCAGTGTCTCTATTGATACCAAGCTTGTAGATGGTGGGCTGGAAATCGGGATCCAGGAATTGGCGTTTTCCTGCGGTCAGAGGGCCATTTGGCCCACGATCAGTGATTGAGTAATAGATATCGAGCATGGTGCCTGATACCGTTTTCACGCCGTCAAACCACAGGCCCGAGAGGCCGCCAGGCTGAACACCAGCGGGCAAATTGGCATTGCCAGCGGCATAGCTCAAGGTGTAGGAGATATTGGAGGCTGTTGCCTGGCCCCGGTCCCAGTCCTGGATACCGGCTGAGAAGATTGAGGTGATCTTCGGGGTTGCGGCTCTGATGTCCAGAACGGCGATGGCATTGTTTTCCTGCAGCGAGATCACGGCGGTGTTGCCATCCGCCGTTATCGCGATTGCTTCCGGCTCGACATCCTGCGCCACGGTGGTGGTCACACCAGCCTTGCCGGTGATACGGATACCGCGATTGATTAATTCAGCGCGACGGTTGTTCCAGGCGCTGAAGTCAACGGTCTTCACCTGCAGCTGGGTCGGAGCCACGGGCGTGGGGGCAAGGTAGGCCGAGGTGTCGATCAGCGAGATCGAGCCGGAAGGATCGATGGTGTAAGTGGCATTAGGCTCGCCTTCATTGACCACCAACAGCTTGACTCCGTCGGTGCTGAACTTCACCATGTCGGGCAATGGCCCTACTGTCACCGTGCTTAGATGGACTGGAAGAGCTGGATTGCTAAGGTCGTAGAATTGCACAAAACCAGACTCAGTCTTGAGCGAGTTCTGCACTGCCACGGCCAAAAGCCTGCCATAGACAGCCACACTCTGAAAAGTCTGGCTTCCGTCCACCTGAGTTGCCTTGGCCACAATTCGGGCGGCGCCATGATTGCGCAAGTCACTGACCAGTAGAGATCCCGACCCCCCTCCCACTGTGTAGAGATATCCGAATGATGGGTTGTAGGCCGAAATTTCCGCATTAACCGACTGCAAAGCCGCATTAAGAACGCCGCCCTCCGCCATCAGATTGGGCAGTGCGGGATTCAACTCAACAAATTGCAGGGCCACGGAGGTAGGCACAAAGCAACCTCCACTGAAACAAATACCCCCCCGCCCTTGGCTAAGAACTCGTTAACAGAACAGTGCGTCGCATTGGCCGCCACACCGTCAGACAAGCAGCAACACAGCATCAAGCATCCGAGCGCACAGGCTGCAGCACCGCTGTTCGGACGGTTGATTGGATTGGCTGGCCTTCTCAGCCCAACGCGCACCATGGTGTGCGCGGCACTGGGATGTTCTCCGCCGCGATCACCTGGGGCACCGGCAGCGGGCCGTTGCGCGGCACCGGCCGCAAAGGGGCCTGGCCCGGCAGGGCGAGCCACACCGCCCAACCCTGACCGCGGGCGACCTCACGCCCATCCCGGTAGCCCGAGCTGGCGGGCTGCCAGCTGGCGTCCGTGCCGCCGATGCGCACATACAGACGGCCCCGGCTGCCATCGATGCGGGCGGCATAGATCCCGTTGGCGGTGGCGTTGTCCTGCGGGTAGAGGAGGCTGCCGGCATGGACACCGGCGAGCTTGCGGGCGTGGATCAGGGTGCGGATCTGGGCCTGCAGCTGAGCTCCCCATTCGAAATAGTGCTTCCAGTAGACGGTCGGCAGGCCGGGGTGGGTGAGGATCTGGGCGTAGGCCTGCTCCACCGCAGGCCCCCTGGCGAAGCTGTCGTAGCGATGGCCCTCCTGGGGGGTGCCGTCCTCGTTGGTGCGATAGCCGGTGTCGTGGTTCTCCACGAAGGTCACGGCGCGGCTGCGCCATGGCAGCCCATCGGTGCTGTCTCCCACCATCCCGATGCCATGGCCGTATCCGCTCAGCTGGGCCGGCCGGCCGCCGCTGATCGCCTCCCTGAGACTGAAGAAACTGGTGAAATCAAACAGTGACGAGGCACTGGCCAGGTGGTCGGCCCCCCTGAGGGCCGGCTGGCGGGAGCTGGCCCAGATCCAGCCCCGCTGCTCCGCATGGGCGCCCCAGTCGTATTCGCCCACCGAGAAGCTGGGGTTGGTGGCGGCGTTGTAGCAGGCGATCCAGCGGGCTCCGTAGCCATGCACCATGTCGTAACGCCAGCCGCGATAGCCCAGGGAGCGCAGCTGCAGCAGGTAGCGAAGGATGTCGGCCCGCAGGCGCGGATCGCCGTGGTTGAGGTCGCGGAAAGAGGGGTAGTTGTAGGTGCCGCCAGCCCTGTAAGGCACCTGCTCCTCACAGCGTCCGCGCTGGTCCTCCGGGGTGCCGGCGAGGCCGGATTCGCGGCGGCTGAAGGCCTCATCACTGCGACAGATCGCCCAGGGGCCCCAGGTGGGGTTGCGGAAATCAGCCCAGTCGCCGCTGCCATCGCGATGGTTGATCACGATGTCGGCCACCGGCTCGATGCCCGCCTGCAGCAGGGCCACCAGCAGGGCGCGATGCTGCAAAGCATCGCCGTAACTGTTGCTGAGATTGAATAGTTGTTTGGGGTTATAGCCGGCGCTGCGCTCACCCGCGAAGGATGGCGGCGGCAGCCAGAGCAGATCGAAACCACCGGCGGCGATCGCGGCCACCCGCTCCCGCACGAGCGCATACCAGCGGCGATGGCCATAGCCGGGCATCAGGCCATGGCGATGGGATTCCCAGGTGAAACCCTGCAGCATCACCCGTCCATCGGCCAGCCCGTCCCGGCCAGGGGCGGAGGGGGCAGGGGCGCCGATGGCCCTGGCGGTCTGAAGGGCGATCGGCAGGGCCAGGAGCGGGGCAAGCCGCGCAGACCAACGCCTGGACCTGCGGACCCTGGTCGCCGAACCACAGGGTCGGGGGATGGGCAGGGGCGGCGAAGCCATGGCGACGGCGCGGATCCAGCGAGTCCCCAGGATGCACGGGAACGTCAAGGCCTGGGGGCCGCTGAGCCCAGGCGGGAGCACCGCTGGCGGGTGAACAGGGCAGACGGCGAACAGCAAAGGTGGTGAACACCGCAGACGGCGAGCAACGCCAGCGGCGAGGGAGCGGAGGCTTCCGTCAGCGGGGGAGGCGAACGAGGAGGCGCAAGCGGGAGACGAAAGGAGGGGGCCCAAGGAGGGGAGGGCAGAGGGAGGCGGCACCAGGGACCGCCTGCGCAGGCCGCCCCTCTCCCCCATCGGGACGACGACCGCAGGGGGGTAGCGTTGTCTCTCTGCCGATCACCAGGGCAGCCCGCCAGCGGCAACGGATCTGCGGGGACGCCTCCAGAAATTGTCGGCTTGCGACACTGTTTCAAAAGCGCACGGGTTTGCTTCGCCCGCCCCTTAGCCCTATCCCTTACCGAACATGCCCTGCACCACGGGCGTTGCTTGTCGGCGGTGGCATCGCCGGACTGGCCGGCGCCATCGCCCTGTGCCGCAGCGGCTGGCACTGCACGATCCTGGAACAGCAGCTGGAGACGCGCCGCCATGGCCACGGCATGCTGCTGCCCCCGGCGGGCCGCCAGGCCCTGGAGAGCCTGGTGGGGGCGCCGTTGTGCCGGTTCAGCACAGAAGAAATCGACAGCTTTGAGCTCTGCAGCCGCGACGGCTTCCTGCGGCGACGATTCCCGATCGCCGGCTCCCTGAGCGTGCTGCACCGCGACCTGCTGAGCCTGCTCCACCAGGCCCTGCCGGCAAGCGTGGAGCTGCAGGAGGAGACATGCACCGCTCTGGAGCTGGGAGAAGGGGGCAGGTACCGGGTGGTGGGAGCCACGGGCCAGCGCTGGGAGGCGGATCTGATCGTGGCGGCCGATGGCATTCGCTCGGCCTGTCGGGCGAGCCTGTTTCCAGAGGCGCGGCTCACCCCGGAACTGGTGATGGAACTGGTGATGGTGGTACGGGACACAACTCTGGCCCAGGGGTTGCAAGGGCGCTGCCGCAAGTTCCACGACCCGGCGGAGGGGTTGGCCCTGGGCTTGGTGCCCTGCCGCGATGGGCAGGTGGTGCTTTACACCCAGCTGGCCAGCCAGCGCCATCCAGCCCCGGCCCGGGATGAGGTGCCGTCATTCCTCTGGGAGCGTTTCGGCCATTGGAATCCCGAACTGGGCGATCTGCTGCGCAACCTGGATGGCAGCAACGCCCACCTCTGGCGCACCGCCGACCTCGATCCCCTGCCGCGCCTATACGCCCGCAATGCGGTGCTGGTGGGGGACAGCGCCCATCCGATGCTGCCCTTCACCAGCCAGGGGGCCGCCTCCGCCCTGCAGGATGCCCTGACCCTGGCGGCAGCCCTGGCCTGTCCCACCACCCTGCCGCAGGGGGGGCTGGAGGATGCCCTGGCCGACTACAGCGCCACCCGCCTGCCCCAACTCCAGCCCCTGCTGCTGGAGGGTCGGGCCCTGCGGCGCCGCTTCCTGGATCCGGAAACCGCGACCGACGGCCTGGAGGTGCCGCTGGCGGGGGTGAAAACCGCAGCGGCAGGGGGATGAACGGAACGATGAACGCCTGGTTTGGCGATGATCAGGTGCCCCTGGCCGCCCTGCGCCGTCAGGCCTTCAACCTGCGCTGGGCAACGCTGCCGGAGGATGTGATCCCGCTGACGGCCGCCGATCCGGATTTCGCCGTGGCGCCGGCGGTGCGGGAGGCGATTGCCCGCCAGGCGGCCGAGGGGTTGTTCAGCTATGGCCCCGCCGGTGGCCTGCCGGCCTTCCGCCAGGCCTGCGCCCGCTTCTGCCGCGAGCGGCGCGGCATGGGCGGTGGAGCGGAACGGATCCTGGCGGTCGATGGGGCGGCGGCGGGGATGCTGCACGTCTGCCGGCTGCTGTTGCGGCCCGGCGATGAGGCGATCATCTTCGATCCGGTGGATTTTCTGTTTCAGGCGGCGGTGGAAGCAGCCGGAGCGTCGGTGCTGCGGTTGCCGGTGGATCCCCTCAGCGGCCGGCTGGAGCTGGAGCGGTTGGAGGCGCTGGTCACAGGCCGGACGCGACTGCTGGCGGTGTGCAATCCGCTCAACCCCGTGGGCCGGGTGCTGCGGCACGACGAACTGATGGCCCTGGCGACCTTCGCGATCCGCCACGACCTGGCGATCCTCAACGATGAAGTGTGGTCGGACATCGTGTTTGCAGCGGAGCCCGATGGCAGAGAGATAACCGCAGAGAAAGGCAGACAAACAGGTGAAGAAAGAGCCACAGAGATCGACGCAGTGAGCGGGGCCGAACCAGCAACGCAAGCGGCGGCGGTGGCGGCGCCGCAAAAGCCTGCGGTTCGCTTCCAGAGCCTGGCGGCCCTCGCGCCGGAGGTGGCAGCCCGCTGCTGGACGGTGCACGGGTTCTCCAAGAACTACGGCCTGGCCGGCCTGCGGGTGGGCTATGTCCACTGTCCCGATGGCGCTTCCTGCGAAAGACTGCTTAAGGCCAGCCTGGCCGACACCACCATCCACGGCGTGGCCACCCTCTCCCAGATCGCGGCGCTGGCGGCCCTGGAGGAAGGCGAAGCCTGGCTGGCGTCCTGGCTGGCGCACCTGGAGCGCCAGCGCAACCTGGCGGTGGCGGCGCTGGCCACCATGCCCGGCACCAGCGTGCGTAGCCCCGAAGGCACCTATGTGCTCTTCCCCCGCATCAACCACCACGGCCTCAGCGCCACGGCCCTGACCGAACGCTTGCTGCAGCGCCAGCGGCTGGCGCTGGTGCCGGGAGCGCCGCGCTGGTTCGGCCCCGGCGCCGCCGGTCACCTGCGCCTGGTCTTCTCCACCTCCGAAGCGATCCTGCGCGAGGGGCTGGGGCGGCTGCGCAGGGGGTTGGAGGAGCTGGAGCAGGAGCTGGGGGGTGGGGCGGGAAGCGAGGCGGGGGGCTTGGGTGGAGAGGGTGGTGCTGACAGGGCCGAGGGATTGAAGGGTCTGGGCTGAGTCCGGCAGCATGGCTGGCGGTCGCCTGTTGGCAAGCTCGAACGATTAATCAGCAGCTGACAGAGAATCGAGATACATCGTCAAAAGGCATAGGCGATGGTATGCGGTTGGAGAGTTTTCAGGCGTGTTATTGGATGGCGGGGGGATCGGCCAGTCGTCCTGGGAAGGCGGGACTGTGTTGCCTGAATTGGAAGGCGGCACGGTGACCAGATCAGCACCAGAAGGGGGCCCCAGGTGTTTGCGACTTTCCTTGATCCATGTTTTAAAGCCTTTAAGTTTTGTCTTCGCAGGGTCATCATGGTTGCATTCGGCGAGATGCTCAAAGATGCAAACGCACAACCAGACAATGTCGTGGGTCAAGAAATCGGGAAATGCGGACTCGGCGGATTTCTCATCAAAAAGGTTCAAGATCTGGTCGGGGATTTTCTTTGCCCAACGCTTCTTATCGGCGTCAGGCAGAGTGCCGCGAGTGGAACCATCGGCGTACCCTGGAAGCCCGAGTGTTTGGCACAAGTAGGAGCCAACGCCTTTAAGCGCTGCTTGTTCAGCGTTAGCCCGGGAACCTTCGTTGCCTCGAGCATCCATGCGCGCATATGCAGCATAATCGATTCCGTCAAGAATCTTCGCAAGCTCCCCTAAATCAGGTGATTCAGGCCAATCTTTTTTTAGCCGCTTATTCCTAGAATCTTCCCATATTCGCCATTTCATCAGTGCTTCAGGAATGAGATTCTCGATCTCCTTGCCCGGCAGGATTATGAATCTGTCTCCTAGCTGCTCCTCAAAGGCTATGGCCCTGGATGGTTTTTCTCTGAGATCTCCATCCGCGATCACCAGAGCCTGGGCACAAAGCCGATTGGCATTGACAGACGGTGCGGCTGAACGTTCAGCAGCGGGATTGCCTCCATTTTCGCTCTGCCCATCAACGAAGCTAAAGTGGGACAAATTGGACCCATTGTACTCGACAAAAGCATAATGGCGATCCTCCCTATAACGCTTCAGCTGCCCAGCCAGATCCTCCCCCCAGCCACCGCCGCAGCTTTCGAGATAATAGATCAAGGCCTTCATGTAGGCCCGCAGATAGGAGCAGTCCGTGGTGCCCTCAACCCAGATCGTGGCATTGGCAAGATAGGTTGACGAGGGGCGCACGCCGAGCTGGGCAAGAGCTTCTCGATCACCGGGGGAATTCAGACGTATCCGAAAACGAGGTGCTGGCACTGATTGCCCAGAACCTGGCTCAGCAACAGGCGGGCTATGTTCCGAATCACGGAAATCAGCAGACTCAATTTCGGAAAAGGAGAAAATGCTGACCAGCTGATCGTCCTCCAACAGATCGAGAAGGTGATTGGAATGGGTGGTGAGAAAGAATTGATGGCCCATCCTGAGGTGATACTCCTTCAGTACATCCAAGAAAATGCGTTGCAGCGATGGATGCATGCAAAGGTCAGGCTCCTCCAAGAAGAACAGACTGGCTTGCTGGCTTTCGGTAATGATGGGATAGGTGCAGATAATCAGACTCTGCATGCCATCACCAAGTTGATGGATTGGATAATCATCCCCATCGCCAATCTTAATATGTACTACATCATTGGTCTCCGCGTCCCTAGAATACTCAGCAGGAACGAGCACCACACGCTTTCCTGGAAAGAATCTATCCGACAAAAAGCGCTCATAGCTAGGCACTGTATTGCGCTCTACATGCGACGGAGCCAACAATCGCTTTCGCAAGTCGCGATAAAGTGACAGGCCAGTGAAAATAGAATGCTTGGTGTCATTGGCGTCACAGAAGCCTCGAGCTATACCATTGCCAGAGAAGTAATCCTGAAGGGCCGATCTCGATACCAATCATCGCCGCACTTCAGTCCTTGTCCATCAAGGGATCCTGATCGCATTGGCGGACGCATCCCACGCAACATGGGTATGTAGCAGCGCTTATGGCTGTCAGGAGCGAGGATAGATTCATTGATTCCCAGAAGGTTGAAAGATGTCCGCACTCTGTCCCATCGATAATCGTTAGCCCTAGTCACATTACGCCTATACCTAGGCAGATTTTCCTGCATGAAGCTATTCAATGAGCCTACATCAACGATCCAACCCTCCTGAAATGCATCCCAGAAGCTGCGACCTGGCTCCAGTCTGGCACCTCGGATTGCAATTCTCATCTCACTAGCCAGATCAGCCGCTTCATCTCCCTGTCGCATGCCAATTCTAAACCCCGAAAATGATTTCGCTTTAAATATTTCCCGCAGCAATCGCGACTTCCCAGAATTATTAGCCCCCACAAAGATCGTGATCGGCGCCAGGCCATCCAATTCCAACACTGCCGGCCCTCCGCTGGCAGCTTGGTCCTTGCTGACAGCACGATCCAGCGCATACTGCCCAGCCAGCTCCCCCTGCAACCGCAGGCCGCTGAACCAGGGGTGGTTGACATCACTGGTCATCAGCAGCAGCAGCTCTCAGTCCCCCCACTCTGACGCCGATGAGCTAGCGATGGTCACCCCAGCAGCAGGCTGGTGGCTCCATCCCATCCCGTCAGCCGCCAGCCAACGGCACAGGGATTCAGCCACGACCACGGCCCACCAGCAAGCGCCCCCTCAACCATCCACCACCCAGATCCCCAGCCCGTTCGTGGAGAGCACGGGCTTAATGGCGCCAGTCACCCTACCCTGGAGCCCAGATCACAGTCGTTCGCCATCGCCCGCCCCAAACCCGACGGCAAGGACTCCAGCGGCCAGGGCCAGGGCCAGGGCCAGGGCGGCCGTCGCAGCCAGCGGGGCTTCGGTGGAGCGGCAGGCGGGGGGAGCAGCGGCGCGGGCCGGGACCATGCGGGTTCAGCGCGTTCCGCCACCAGCGCGGCCAGCAGTGCAGAGGAGCAGCTGGTGGAGAAGCTGCGCCGCATCGAGGCACTCCATGTCCGAGCCGGCAGCGAGGGGGAACGGCAGGCGGCGGCCAGGGCCCGTGAACGGATCCAGGCGCGGTTGCAGCAGCTGGAGGCCGAGGATCCACCGATCGAATTTCGCTTCACCTTGGCGGATCAATGGTCGCGCCATCTATTCGTGGCCCTGTTGCGTCGCTACGGCATCCCGCCCTACCGCTACCGCGGCCAACGCCGCACCACCGTGATGGCCCGCCTGAGCCGCAGCGTCGTGAACGACACGCTCTGGCCTGAATTTCTGGAACTGCAGAGCACATTGGCGGCCTACTTCGATGCCCTCACCGATCGGGTGATCGAACAGGCGCTGGAGGTGAAGGCCGGAGATGCCGAGGAGAGAAACCAGAGCGCCCCCCAGCTGCCGCCTCAGGACCATCAGGGAACGCTGCTGTCCACGTGAATGGGCTGACGGCAAAGCCGCCGAGAATTCCCTTGGCCGCGATCCCGTCAGGGCCCAAGCAATCCGCAGGTTTCTTGAGCCCCTGACGGAAGAGTCCTCGCCGTAAAGTTCCGAGCCTGGAGACTCTATGGCGTGCTCAGATTCACGCTCCATCGCGATCCTGGCGTGGAGGTCCTGATGATGACGGAACCTTGTCTTGCTGCCGTGGCACCGACCTGCCTGGGGCTCGGCCTGGCAAGCGCTACGGCAACGATGGAATGGTCGGTGCTTGACAATCTGCCGCTGCTGAGCGATCAACAGGATCAGCAGTGGTCAGGAGTGATCAGGAGTGGCTTAAGGATCTGGCATGGATGGGCATCCATTCCAACAGCAACCTCCTGACGGCGGATGAGCTGCCTCGGCACTGGCGCAACGATGGGCAGTGGCGCAACATGCCGCGAACCATCGACAACGAACAGCGGAGCGAATGCGAGGAGGGTGATGCCCAGCAACCCGAATGCTCGACCGCATGAAGAGTTCCACCCGCTGCCGCCGCCGATGGCAGCGGCCCGGCCCCAGCGGCACCTCCCAGACCGGCCGTCGCGTGCCGGACCCTGTCCCGGCAGCCACCGCCGCCAGGCCAGCGCACCCCGACCGCCTCCAGCCCCCTGCCAGCCGCCCCCTCAGCCATCATCCTGTGGATCCAGCTGGGGGGTGATCAAGGCGAGGAAGGCTTGCCATCGTCGGCGGTTGGCGGGGCTGGGGTCGAGATGGAATCGGGCGGAAAGCAGAGCTGATCGACGCAGCTCAGCAAGGCTCTGCCTTTGGCGTTCAGCTCTTTCAGCCTGGCGTTCTCTTTCCTCAGCTGCTCGGTTTCGTTCTCGATCAGCTTCGTACGCTGCTCGATCAGCCTCGTACGTTGCTCGATCTCGCGCACGGGTCGCCAGTTGAGCATCGATAACAATGATCGCCACCGAGGCAACGATGCAGGGGATGCCCCATTGCTGCTGGAGGGCGAGGCGGTAGCCGGCGAGGGTGAGGTGGTCATAGGAGGAGAAGAGGGCGATCAGGCCCACGGCCAGACCGCCTGTGGCCTGGAGGACGGCCAGGCGATCCAGGCCCGGCCAGAGGCGTGGCGGAGAGGACAAGTCTGGCGGAAGCGGGGGGGCTTCGCTGTCGCCGGCTCCGCCATTGGCCGGGGTGGCTGGTGAGGCGGGGGTCTGTGGATCGGCGGGATTGTCTGGATTGGCTGGTGGCACGGTGCAGCGCTGAATGCGGGCCGGGAGCCCCTGGGAGGCCCCCCAGACCAGTGCCACCCCCTGGCACGGAGGCTGCGGCGGCAGGTCCGAGCCCTTGGCAGGCCGGCGGCCCTGTTCCGCCGTCCTGGCGCCAACTCGCAGACCAGGCGGACAGGTCTCAGCCCAGCTCCGCCAGCCGCCGCTTGGCCAGTTCCGCCTGAGCTTCCGCCTCCGCCAGATTGGCCCGGCATTCGGCCACCACCTCCGGCGGTGCCTTGCCGGCGAAGTTGGGATTGGCCAGGCGGCCGGCCAGACCCTGGATCTCCTTGGTGGCCTTGGCGATGTCCTTCTCCAGCCGGCCGCGCAGGGCGTCGAGATCGACCAGGCCGTCGATCGGCAGCAGCACCTGCAGCTCGCCGCTCACCCCGGCCAGGGCCCGCTGCGGGCCGGCCGCGGCACGGGCGGCTTCGGCTTCGGCGGGAGTGAGCACGCTGACGCTGGCGGCGCGGGTGAGGGCGGTGATCTCCGGCGTCGCCTGGCGCAGCAAGGCCGCCAGGGGTTCGCGGCCGCTGATGAACTGCACCGGCGCCGGCTGGGCCGGCTTGAGGCCCGCCACCGCCCGCAGGTTGCGCACCACCCGGATCGCCTCGATCAGCGCCGCGAAGGCTTCTTCCAGCTCGCCATCGAGGGCCGCTTCGTCGAGGGTGGGCCAGGGTTGCAGGGCAAGGAAGGCAGACGCTGCCGCCGAGCCTGGCGGACCCGAGGCCAGCGATCCAGCCTCCGCCTGCTCGCCCGGGGTGTCGGCAGAACCATCGGCCGATGCTTCGAAGGCCACCCCATGCACCCCATGCCACAGCTCCTCCGTGAGGTGGGGCATCAACGGATGGAGCATCACCAGCAGCTCGCTGAGCACCTTGGCCAACACCTGCCGCGCCGTGCGCTGATCGGCCAGGGCCGCCGTGCGGGCCGCACCCTCCAGCTCGCCGCTCACCTGCAGGCGGCGCTTGATCAGCTCCACATACCAATCGCACACCTCATTCCAGGCGAATTCGTAGAGGCCCTTGGCGGCTTCGCCGAGGCCATAGCTGCCGTAGCGCTCGGCGGTTTCGCGGTTCACCCGGGCCAGCCGGGCCAGGATCCACCGGTCGGCCAGCTGCAGCGGCCGGCCTTCGCGCTCCAGCGCCGCCGCGATCGGTTCCCCCAGGCTCGCCGGTGTCTCACCCCCCAGGTTCATCAACGCAAAACGGGTGGCATTCCAGAGCTTGTTGGCGAAATTGCGGGCCGCCTCCACCGTGGCAGAGGTGTCGGACTTGCGGTCGTAGTCGAGGCGGATGTCCTGGCCGGCGCCGGCCACCTCACGCACCAGGGCAAAGCGCAACGCATCGGCGCCGTAGCGCTCGATCAGCAGCAGCGGATCGATGCCATTGCCGGCTGATTTGCTCATCTTGCGGTTGTTTTCATCGCGCACCAGGCCGTGGATGTAGACATCCCGGAATGGCATCCAGCTGTCGCGGCCGCCCGCAGGCTCCTCGCCCTCCTGCAGGAAGGCGCCGGCCAGCATCGTCATCCGGGCCACCCAGAAGAAGATGATGTCGAAGCCGGTCACCAGCACGCTGGTGGGATACCAGGTGGCCAGATCGGCGGGCTCCTGGCCGTCCTCCCCCGGCCAGCCGAGGGTGGAGAAGGGCCAGAGGCCGCTGGAGAACCAGGTGTCGAGCACATCGGGGTCCTGCTCCAGCTGCAGGGGCCGCCCGGCCGCCCGGGCCGCCGCGCCGAACTGCGCCTCGGCCTTCGCCCGGGCCTCGGCTTCATGGCGCGCCACCACATAGGGCGTGGCTTCGGTGATCACACCGCCGGTCTCGCTGACCACAAACCAGGCGGGGATGCGGTGGCCCCACCAGAGCTGGCGGCTGATGCACCAGTCGCGGATGTCGGTGAGCCAGTCGCGGTAGACCTTGCTCCAACGCTCCGGCACAAAGCGCGGCTCGCCTTGCTCCAGGGCGCCGCGGCAGCGGGCCGCCAGCGGTTCGGCCCGCACGAACCACTGGGTGGAGAGCAGCGGCTCCACCGGCACCTTGCCCCGGTCCGAAAACGGCACGCTGTGGCGGTGCGGTTCGGTCTTGACCAGCAGCCCCTCGGCCTCCATCGCCGCCACCACCGCCTTCCTGGCCTCGAAGCGATCCAGGCCGGCGAAGCGGCCCGCGGCTTCGTTCATCGTGCCGTCCTTGGCCATCACCGTGATCTGGGGCAGGCCGTGGCGCTGGCCGATCGCGAAGTCGTTCGGGTCGTGGGCGGGGGTGACCTTCACGCAGCCGGTGCCGAAGGCCGGATCCACATGGGGATCGGCCACGATCGGGATGCGGCGGCCCACCAGGGGCAGCTCGATCGTGCGGCCCACCAGCGCCGCATAGCGGGGATCGCCGGGGTTCACCGCCACGGCGGTGTCGCCGAGCATCGTCTCGGGGCGGGTGGTGGCCACCACCAGGTGGTCGATGGGGGGCTCAGGCTCCGAGGCGCCGGCGGCGGCCCCGGCACCAGCGGCAGCGCCCTGCTCCGGCAGCGGCGTGAGCGGATAGCGCAGGTGCCAGAGGTGGCCCTCCACCTCCTTCATCTCCACCTCCAGATCGCTGACCGCCGAACCCGAGGCCGGGCACCAGTTGACCAGATATTCGCCGCGATACACCAGGCCCTGTTCATGCAGGCGCAGGAAGGCCTCCACCACGGCCTTGTTCAATCCCGGATCGAGGGTGAAGCGCTCGCGGCGCCAATCCACCGAATAGCCGAGGCGCCGCAGCTGGCCCACGATCGTGCCGCCGCTCTCCGCCTTCCAGGCCCAGGCGCGCTCGAGGAAGGCGTCGCGGCCCAGGTCGTCCTTGCTGCCACCCTCGGCCTTGAGCTGCCTCTCCAGGATCGTCTGCACGGCGATCGAGGCGTGGTCGGTGCCGGGCAGGCAGAGCACATTCCGGCCCTGCAGCCGCTGGAAGCGGACGATCGTGTCGATCAGGGCCGTGTTGAAGGCGTGGCCCATGTGCAGGCTGCCGGTCACATTCGGCGGCGGGATCACCACGGAAAACGCATGGGCCCGGGGGCCGGGATCGGGATGGAAGGCGCCGCTGCTCTCCCAGGCCTGCTGCCAGCGGGCCTCGGTGCCCGCTGGGTCGTAGGTCTTGGGCAGGGCGTCCGGGCCCGCGAGGGTGGGGGCGGAGCTGGCGGGCTCGGGCACGGCGGGGGCTTGGGGCTGGGTTGGCCCCATCGTCTCAAAGGGGTGCCAGCAGGAAGCGCTGCCGCCGCTGCCCCCGGAACCCAGGGGCTGCGGCCTGGCCCTGGCGCCGGACAGAGCAGCCCGGGCGGATCGCCGCAGCCGGCTCGCTCAGGAGACGGAGCAAAGCCGATGGCATCGCACAACAACGGGTGAGGATTCAAGCATCAGCAAGTCAGGGCAGAAAACGGACTTCTAGATTCATCGACTTCCAGTTTTCCGGCCATGGTAGAATCAACAATTAACGGCCAACTCTCCTTGCAAAAGATAGGATTTAGCCCTTTGCTCGCCAGCGCAGCGCTCCTGGGCGGCCTCGCCGTCGCCCCCGCCGCCAGCCAGGCGGCGCCGCGCTATCAGAGCCAGGTGGTCGTCAGCGATCTGCTCAATCCCCGCGGCCTCAGCCTCGACAACACCGGCCGGGTGCTGGTCGGCGAGGGTGGCTCCGGTGGCAGCAGCTGCGATGTGGAGGGGGCGCCTCCGGGGCCGCCCACGGCCCTGCGCTGCTGGGGCACCACCGGCGCCCTGGGCCGCTACGACCCCGCCAGCAGCAGCTACAGCCGGCTCTGGACCAACCTGGAATCGATCGCCCGCGGGCCCGGCGCCCTCTCGCCGGTGGCCGGCCTCCAGGATGTGGCCTTCAGCGGCGACGGCCGCCTGCTCGCGGTCTTCGGCTTCCGGGGCAACCCCGCCACCCGCCCGGCCGGCACCAGCCAGTTCGCCCGCCTGATGCAGTTCGACTACAACGCCCCGGGCTCGGCGCCGCTGGCCCTGGCGGATCTCGGCGCCTTCGAGGCGGCCAACCCCAGCCATGCAGCACCGTTCACCAACCCCTTCGCCCTCGTCTGGTCCGCCGGCAACGCCTACATCACCGAGGCCGGCGCCAACCGCCTGCTGAAGGTGGCCGACACCACCCCCTCCCAGGTGGAGCTGCTCGAAAACGTCCCGCTGGTCGCCACCACCACACCGCCGGCGGAGGGCGTACCCACCGGCCTGACGGTCGATCCGCTCGGCAGCCTCTATTTCACCCAGCTCCCCGGCTACCCGTTCCAACCCGGCAGCGCCTCGATCTTCCGCTCCAACGGCAGCGCCGGCGACGCCACCGCCATCACCGGCGGCTTCACCAATGCCATGGATCTCTCCCTCGGCGCCGACGGCTGGCTCTACCTGGTGCAGTGGGCTGAATCCTTCAGCAGTCCGGTCGGAACCGGCAGCCTCTGGCGCTACAACCCGCTCAGCAACGAGCGCCAGCAGCTGGCCAGCGGCATCGACCAGCCGACCGGGGTGCTGGCGATGGCCGATGGCAGCATCTATGTGGCCGCCGGCGGCAGCACCACCAGCGGCTCGCTGCTGCATTTCACGGTGCAGACCCCCGGCCCGCTGCCCCTGGCCGGTGCGGCGATGGCCTGGCGCCTGTCCCGCCAGCTGCGGCGGCGCCAACGCCACGGCTGATGGAGGCAGCGCTGGCCTGATGCAGGGTGGCCCGGGCCGCTGTTCACGGCGTCACCGCGCGCGTGCAACAGGAGCGGCGAACCATCGGGCGGGAAGATCAGCCGGCAGTGAGCTGGTGGCGCGCATCCATTAGCTCACTACGATCCGATGGTGTTTCGGTGTCGATCCTTGGGAGCTGCCACCGATTTCTCTGGTTTCAGGGCTGAGCGGCTGCCAGAACAGGCCGACCCCCAGGGCCATGGGGGCGGCGATGACGGCACAACGCCTACAGATCATCGCCTTTATTACGTCAAAGGTGAAGGCGCGCCGCTGATCCTGCTCCATGAGCTGCCCGGGCTCTCACCTCAGACCTTCGCCCTGGCGGACTATTTCGTGCAGCGAGGCTTCCGGGTGTGCCTGCCCCTGCTGTTCGGCAAGGCTGGAGACTGCTCGGCACTTTCCGGGACCATCACCATCTGCCTGCGCCAGGAGTTGCGCCAGCTCTGGTTGGGCACCGACACCGCCATCACCGCCTGGGTGAGGCAGCTGGCGGCGCAGGAGTTGAAGCGCTATCAGAAGCACCACCCCGAAGCCAGTCGCGTCGGTGTGATCGGCATGTGCTATTCGGGCAGCATGGTGCTGGGCCTGATGCTGAAGGATGAAAACAACACAAAGGACAAAAAGAATCAAAACCATGCTCTTAAACATGAACATGAACAGCATGAAGATGCAGCTTCGCCGCTGCTGGCGCCCGTGCTCGCCCAGCCCTCCGCCCGTTATCCCCGCCATGCCCTGCAGCAGATCAGCGACCACGGGTCCCGAGGTCCGGCCCTGGCCCTGCGCTTTGAGAAGGACTGGATCTGTCGCGACAGCCAGCTGAGCAGCCTCGAGCAGGCCTTCGCGGCCTGCGCCGCCAGAGATCCCAGCCAGACGCTGACCGTGGTTGAGTTCGAAGGATCGCAACACTCCACCCTGGTCTACGACTACGACCAGAGCAACCCCTTCCGGCGCGACATCCGCAGCGGCCAGTGGCTGGATGCCCGCGACGTCGTCTGCCGGTTTCTGCGCCAACAGATGGGAGTTCCCTGAGGCAGACGACCCGGCCAGCGCAAGCCGAAGAACAAGCGGCGGCAGATCACGATGTCAAGGATGATTGCGGCGATGCTCGGCCCTGCAGTGATGGAGCCGATCATGCCAGCAAAGGACACGCTGACATCTGCCGACCCGAGGTTTCCTCTGCCGTTCTTGCAGCAGTTGCGCTGAGCTGTCAGGCAACGCATCATCGCGAAAAGCCGCGTCGATCCAGCCATCAACCAACCCCCATGACCTATCGCCATCCCAGCCTCAACGACCACTTCATGGCCCCAGGGCCCAAGCGGATCCTCGCCCTGGATGGCGGAGGAGTCCGCGGCATTCTCAGCCTTGGCTTTCTGGCGGAGATCGAGGATGTGCTGCGCCGCCGCCATGGCAACAGCCCAGACTTTCGACTCTGTCACTACTTTGACCTGATCGCCGGCACCTCCACAGGATCGATCATTGCGGCCCTGCTGGCCCAGGGCAACACGGTCCAGAGAGTGATCGATCTCTACCTCAGGCTGGCCGGCGAGGTCTTTGCACCCCGCTGGTGGGAGTTTCGCTACGGCCTGCTTCGCCCCCGCTACAAGATCGAGAAGCTGGAGGGGTTTCTGCAGGAGATTCTCGGCTCCGATTGCCGGATCGGCGATCCCGACAAGCTCAAGACAGGCCTGTTGGTGATGTGCAAACGCATCGACAGCGGCAGCCCCTGGCCGATCAGCAACAATCCTGAGGGTCGCTACTTTCAGCCGAATCCCAAGAAGCCGGAGATGATCGCCAATAAAGACTACGAACTCTGGAAGATTGTGCGCGCCTCCACCGCCGCACCAACCTTCTTCCAGCCCCAGAGGGTTGAAATCGCCCGACCCCAGACCCCCGCCCAGAGCCCCAAGGAGGCCTGGTTCATGGATGGTGGCGTCAGCCCGCACAACAATCCAGCGCTGCAGGCCTACCTGCTGGCGACCCTGGAGGGCTTCCGCCTGCGCTGGCCATCCGGCAAGGATCAGCTGCTGATCATTTCCGTGGGCACCGGGCGTCTGCCTTCCAATCGCACCCTCAGCCCGGTTGCCGCCCTGCAGGGGATCACGGCCCTGCAGAGCCTGATGGACGATTGCGCCGCGTTGGTGGAGAGCCTGATGCAGGGCATGGGCCATTGCCTGAGCACACCACGCATCATCGACCCCGAACTTGGCGCACTGAGCCCCCATGAACTCACGCTCGCCGAACGATTCAGCTATGCCCGCTATGACGTCAAGCTCTATCGCGATAAGGACAATCCTCCCCGTGATGGCCAGGACGACACGCCCTGCATCG
This sequence comes from uncultured cyanobacterium, assembly GCA_903935205.1. Classification (GTDB taxonomy): domain Bacteria; phylum Cyanobacteriota; class Cyanobacteriia; order PCC-6307; family Cyanobiaceae; genus Cyanobium. Next base: position 64,074 of record CAIZQU010000117.1, read on the forward strand.
ACCAGGCCTGCCTCGACGACGACCTGCTCAAGCAGATGCAGAAAATGGACAACGCCAAGCCTGTTGAGCCGCTGCTGCAGCTCGGCAGGACAGCCGCCATGGCGAAGGTCAAAGACGATCACTTCCCTGCCATCTTCGATCTTCCAGCTGCCAACCCCAGCCCCCCAGCCCAGCCGTTGCCAAGCCAATCCCCAGATCCAGACCCCTGCGATGGTTGCCGAACCTACCGCCAACGGGAGGGCAAGCAGGTCCATGCGATCCGCCTCAATCTCGATCTGGATGCTTTCAGCTTCCGCAAATGGGGCGGCCTGCAGAAGGCCAAGCATGGTGACTGGCTGATCGAGCGCGATGGCGACACCTACACCGTGGATGCTGATGTCTTTGCCCGTACCTATCAACAAGTCGGTCCGGCCACCTACGTGAAGCAGGCGAGCGTCTGGGCCAAGCCGGCCGAGAGCGATGGCGTCATCCAGACGCGGGAGGGTGAGACCCATTACCGCAAAGGTGACTATCTGGTCTGGAACGATCGCGAGGGCCTGGATGGCTATGCGATCAGCAAGGAAAAATTTGAAAACCTCTATGCACCTCTCGATGATGCCTGACCTCGGTGCCGGCAGCGATTCCGCCCCCATCCCAACCCCCATCCCCAGCAGCGACCCGACCGCCGGTTATCTCGGCCACGGCCTCAACCGCGTGCGCGACCAGCTCGATCCAGGCCATGGCCCCAGCCCCAACCCCAACCGGGCGGTGACCGGCGAGCGGCTGGCCACGGGGCTGGGAGGCGGCAGCCGCTGCAGCATCTGCCGCACCGCCAGTGAACTGGCCCAGGCGTTGCAGCGCCAGAGCGGTGCCTCCCTCTCCGCCCTGGGCATGCTGCCCCTGCTGGGCGGCAAGATGGCCTTCTACCGCTCGCTGCGGACGACGGTCTTCAGCCTGTCGGTGGTGGTTCAGGCCTGGCGCACCACCCATGCGGGCCGACTGGTCCAGCCCCAGCTGGCCCCGGGGCTGGAACCACCCCAGACCCTGGAGGCCGTCCATGCCTTCGTCCAGCTCTACGGCGACTCCCTGATCACCGAGGCGGAACTCGGTGCGGAATGCGTTGGCGTCTTCACCTTCCGCAGCGAGAGCCGTGAGCAGGCCGAGCGGGTCGAGCAGGCCCTGCGGGCCGGCGGACTGGTGCATGGCTTCCAGCTGGGCGGCGACCTGCACCGCAGCCTCGAACAGGCCAGCCGCAGCAGCGCGACCACCATCGATTTTCACTATGCCGTGTGGGGCTGCAGCACCACCCCCAGCCTCAGACCCGACACGCTCGTTGCCTATGCCCTGGGTTTTGGCCAGGAAGCCATCGATCGGCCGATCCTGCTGAACCTGGCCAGCGAGGGCTACGAAACCCTGGCGCAACTCGGCAGCCTGTTCCAGCCGGTGGCTGCCAACCGGGAGCTGTTCACCGGCCGCAACGGCCTGCTGCGCCAACGGCAGCGGTTGGAGGAGATCATCAACCAGTGCGACAGCGTGGCGGACACCCTGTCCTGCTACGGCCTGGCTCCAGACCCTGAGCTGGCGCCCCAGCGGCAGCGGGTCCGCGAGGCCATCGCCGCGATCGCGTCCCTGGGTGATCGCTATCGGCAAGCCCCGGCGCTGCCCCTGCAGGCCCCCGACCCCGCCTCCCTGGCCCTGAACAGCCCAAGGCTGCAGGTGCGGCTGAATGATGGCGAGCGCATGGGGGGAGGGGGTGGTGAACCCTTCGGCTACCCCGACCGCGGCAACGCCGTGGCGCGGCGGCGACGGTTGGTGCGGGTGGGATTGCGCGCCGGCAGCCGGATCGACCAGATCCGCCTGCGCTATCACCAGGAGCCGGCCGGCGCGGCCGATGAATGGATCGAGGAGGTGCACGGCGGCCTGGGCGGGCGCGACAGCGGCAGCATCGACCTGGGTCCAGGGGTCTGCCTGGAGCGGATCGAGGCCCGTTCGGGCGTGCCCGATGGGCGGGTGGATCAGCTGTGGCTAACCAGCAGCGATGGCCAGCGCCTCGGCGGCGGAGCCGGTCGCGGCAGCAACCGGAGCCTGGATTGGCAACCCGGCGCCAACCAGGTGCTGCTGGGCTTCCAGGGCCGGAGCAAGGCAGAGCTGGATGCACTCCGGGCCGTGATCGCCACCTTTGAGCCGCTCGCCTGGGAGCCGGTGCGACCGGAAGAGGATGACTGAATGGATCAGCAGCCCGACCGCGCCGTCAACGGCAAGACAGCCGATCAGGGCGGGGGAAGAGGCCATGCTCCTCAATATTCCTTCACGGAGTAAACCACCTTTTCCTACGCTACAACCTGCTGTATTGCGAAGGTACGCTCAGTGGCCTAAGCGCAACTAGGTTGCCAAGGGAGGACATCCGGGCCAGGCCTTCCAGGCCGGATTCCCGGAGATCACCCCAATTCAACCTCACTGTTCCATAACAATGCCAGGCGAATTTCACGATTTCGGGCTATCCCCTGTCGCCGTAGAATTCAAGACAGGCGATGGCGATGACACGCTTGTAGGCTCCTTCTTCTGCGATTACTTTCGCAGCCATGGCGGTCACGATCTGATCTATAGCGGCAACGGTCACGACACGGTCGAAGCCGGTGGCGGCAATGATCTGGTCTTCGCCGGCGAGGGCGATGATGTCGTCTTCGGCGAGGCGGGAGACGATGCCCTGGTCGGTGATCTCGGCGATGACATCCTCCATGGCGGGGATGGTCACGACCGCCTGTTCGGCAATGACGGCCGCGACATTCTCAGCGGTGGCTTCGACAACGACCTCCTCGATGGCGGCGAGGGCAACGACATCCTCTATGGCGATGGCGGAGCCGACACGCTTCTCGGAGGCGAAGGCAATGATCTGGCCTTCGCCGGCGTGGGCGATGATGTCGTCCTGGGCGAGGGGGGAGACGATGCCCTGGTCGGTGATCTCGGCGATGACATCCTCCGCGGCGGGGATGGTCACGACCGCCTGTTCGGCAATGACGGCCGCGACCGCCTCAACGGGGGCATTGGTGCCGACAGCCTCGTCGGTGGCAGCGGCGCCGATAGCCTCAGCGGAGGTGCCGATCCCGACAACTTCCGTCTGAACAACCTCAGCGAATCCATGCTGGGTGCACCGGGAGCCTATCGCTTCGACACGATCACCGACTATCAGGCCGGTGATGTTCTGGCCAGCGCCAGTGTCAGCAGCCCGACGGTGATCACGGCGATCACCGGTACGATCGGCAGCCTGAATGCCAGCGCCGTATCCTCGCTGCTGACAGCCAGCGTGCTCACAGCCAATGCAGTACGAGCCTTCCAGGTGTCGGGCTGGAGCGGCACATTTGTGGCCTTCAATGATGGCGTAGCCGGCTTTAACAGCAGCAGCGACGGCCTGGTCTTCCTGCAGAACTACAATCTCGTCCTTGCCTCCTACCCGATCCAGATCACCTGAGCGACCGCCGCGGGATCGCTGCGGATCACCGCCCCTGATCGCCGCCACGGCGGCTGCGATCAGGGGCGGCTCCACCAGCTGAAGTCAGGGGGACCTCCCC
>CAIZQU010000118.1 GCA_903935205.1 uncultured cyanobacterium
CCCCTTGGCTGGTCAGACCTTCGTGCTGACCGGCACGCTGCCCACGCTGAGCCGCAGCCAGGCCCAGGCCATGATCGAAGCAGCCGGGGGCAAGGTGAGCGGCTCGGTGAGCAAGAAAACCAGCTACGTAGTGGCCGGCGAGGAGGCCGGCAGCAAACTCAGCAAGGCCGAGAGCCTGGGGGTGGCGGTGCTGGATGAAGCGGGGCTACTGGAGCTGCTTAAAGCTGGAGCAGGGCGATCACTTCAGCCATAGATGCCTCCTGATCGCCATCAAGGGTTTCCTTCACCTCAATGAGCTGCCTGCATAACTGCACGATCTGACTCTTAAGCGAGGCTTCCAGCTGCGCAAGCCGTTGCGTAGCCAGTCTAAAATCATCGTGATTTGGCACAGGCTTCCAGGCCAGATCATGGGCGATCTCTTCAACTTGCAAGGATCCACCTGTAAATCGGCCCACCAGGTAGTGGGCAATTAATTCTTTTTCGCGCCGCTGCAAAACCCCATCGGCACGCCCCACATATAAAAGAACAGCCAATTCATCTTGGTGGCTTTGATAGAGGCGCTCAAGCTGTCCCTGCTGACTAGCAGCATGGCTGGCCTCAAGAAAGACGGGCAGATCATCGATCCGCTGGCCAGTCTGCAAATCCAAACAGCCCTGCAGAGACTGGCTATTGAACTCCAGGAATCGCTTCAGTAGCTGACAGTGGGCGCCGAGAATGGCCTGATCACCCTGCTTGCTGAGGCGATAGCGCTTAACGCGGATCTCGCCCCTCAAAGTTGTGCCATCCACCTGCAGGTGATCAACCTCCAGCAAAAGGTTGATCGGTCGATCCGGCTGCCATTGCCCTAAATCGAATGTAGTTGGCGCAGCAAAAGTTTTCTGAGCTGGGGGTTGACCACCTCGGGGCCGGCGGCGTGAACGCCGAGCACCCAGCAGCCACAAAAGCAAGTCGATGGCCCTAGCCCCAAGCAGGAAAAGGTTATAGGCAAAGATTAGGGATCAGAAATCGCTTCGGCGGGCCGCAACGCATCGCTGCCACAGCGAACGCAAAAGCGGTGCTGGCCCGTTTGGCCGTAACCGCACCTACCGCATACCTGCAGCACAGGCGCCACATTGCGCCCATCGGCAACCCCATCGCGCAAATCAAGCTCGGTCACCTTCTCCAGCAGCTGGGCTTCGCTGAGCAGTCCTCCAGCCGCCAAGCTCTGCCTCACCGCCTCAACGATCAGGGCAAGCCGCTGCATGCGCTCCTCAACGCCTACTAGGTAGGCAGTGAGGACCTCCGGCGAGCCGATCTGACTTAGCTCCGGGGGCTGGGGGGCTCGATCGATAGCCAGCCAATCCCAGGCGCTGGGTTGCGGGGGTTCCATCAGCTGTGAGTGCTCTACCCACTTAAGGCGCAAAAGCGAACCACAGCTCCCCTAAGGGCATGCGCGGCAAGATGGCTTCATGGACCATCCCCAGCCGCAGGCCTACCGCTGGATCAAAACGGAGTGCGGCCGCGCCAAATACGAGGAACTGGCCGCACGGCAAGGGCCGCTGGCAAAGCTGCGGCTGGCTTGGTTTGTGTTGATCGCAGCGCTGCGGGATTGGCGGCTAACAACGTGAAAATTCTTCGGAAAGGATAAGAAATAGCCAAGAAGGTAAAGGCTTGCTTAAGGCCCTACGCCCAAGGCTGTTGCAAAAACTCAGCCCATGTATTGCCCAATACGAGCTGAAGTATGGCTCCAGACTTCATGCCCCTAATAAACAAACCGATAACCACCCCTTAACTCCCTGCTGAGCCAAAGGTTGGCAAGGTTGTGAAAACTGATTCAACTCAGCGTGGCACTAGTCTTCAGTATTCTTGACCCGGCCACAGTTGCAGTTGGGGGTGTTCTCTCTCTCGCAAGTATCAACGCGAATGCGGAAATCTCCGCTTACAGCGCTAAATCTGGCTACCTGTACACAGTGGGTGGCGGATCTGGTGCTCTTGGAATCAGCGATCTGCGCAATCCGGCCAGCCCTGTGGTTGTGGCTCGCGGAACCTCCGACGTCATCGGTGAAACCTTCCAGAGCGTGGCGGTCTTCGGAAATCTGCTCGCAGTTGCGGTTCAGAATGCCGTCAAAACAGAGCCGGGATCTGTTCAGTTCTATGACCTGACCAATCCCTCGCTTCCGACCCTGCTCAGCACCGTCACCGTGGGCGCCCTGCCCGACATGGTGAAGTTCAGTGCCGACGGCAAGAAGCTGCTGGTCACCAATGAGGGTGAGCCGAATACCCCTTACAGCATCGATCCAGTCGGTTCGATCTCCGTGATCGATACCGCGGCCTATCTGCTGGCAACTCCTGCGGCTCCGGCCCAGGTGAATGTGCAGACGATCGACTTCAGTGCCTGGAACAACCGCAAGGCCGAGCTGAGCAACCGCGGCATCCGCATCACTGGGAAAGCCGGGGTCACCACCACCCTGGCTCAAGACATCGAGCCCGAGGCGATCGCGATCACCGCCGATGGCAAAACGGCCTACATCTCGCTGCAGGAAAACAATGGGATCGCCGTCCTAGACATCAGCACGGCCACCCCTGCGATCACTTCGATCTTCTCGGCAGGCATCCAGGATTGGGATCGCGGCACTGCCAGCGCCAAGAACTTCTCCTACACCCTCTCCTACGCAGCGGGGAACGAAAACCTCCCCAGCGGGGTTCAGGCGGGCGGGCTCTCCGGCCTGTTCTTTGCTGGCACCGAAACGGTCGGCACCGCAACCCTCGACATCTACTACTCGGTGACGGACCGTGGCCCAAACGGGGCGCTGGTTGCCGGCAAACGACAGTTTCTTGATCCCGACTTCCAGCCCACCATCTACAAGCTGGGCATGGATCGCGCCACTGGCGCCGTCAGCGAGCTGGGCAAGATCGGCCTCAAGCGTACCGACGGCACTCCGCTGACCGGCCTGCCGCAGCTGCAGGGCAAGGACGATATCCCCATCGATACGACAGGGCAGAATCTTGCCTACGACGCCTTCGGCATTGATTCAGAGACCATCTCGGTTTTCAGCATCTCCACCGACGGCCTGAGCGAGCGCAAGGTGTTTGCCGTCGGCGACGAATACCGCGGCCAGATTTCGATTTTTGATTTCAACACCGGCAATCTGATCAAGCGCTACATCCCTTTGGGTCAGAAAGCCCAGCTGCAAGCGCAGCACGGCAGTGTGATCGGCGCTGAAACAATCGACAGCCTGCCCGCCAACTATGGCGATCGCTGGAGCAACCGCGGCATTGAAGGCATGGCCTTCAACTCCAAGGACGGCCTGCTGTATGCATTCATGCAGAGCCCGCTGGATATCGACACTAATAACGATGGTGTTGCAGCCGAGCGCAGTCCTTCGCAACTCACCCGCATCCTGGCGATCGATCCCGCCACCGGCACCCCGGTCAAAGAGCATCTCTACCTGCTGAGCGGCCGCCCCGGTCAGGACAAGATTGGCGATGTCGCCTACGACGCAGACCGCAACGTGTTCTTGGTGATGGAGCGCGACAGCAGCCGCGCCCTGAACGGCTTCAAGAGCGTTTATGAGGTGGATCTGCGCGGTGCCACCAATACCCTGCCCCTCACCCTCGGCAGCCAGGTGAGCGAGGCGGCCCTGCCAGCGCAGACCTTCCTGGTGGGAACGGAAGGCCGTGCCGTGTTCCGCGAAGTGATTGATGCCGGTGAGCAAGGCAACAACGGCTATCGCTTCAATGGCATCCCCGATGGCATTGGCG
>CAIZQU010000119.1 GCA_903935205.1 uncultured cyanobacterium
CGCTCGAACGCCGGGATCTGGGGGGCGAGGGCGGTGAGGCGCCGCTGCTCCAACAGCCGGTGGGCCTGATCCACGGCGGCACCACGCTCCACGTAGCGATCGACTGCCTGCTGCAACGACGGCAGGTTGCCAGGCAGATCGCCGGCGTGGTGGATGGCCTCGCCGAGGCGTGCGGCGGCGGCGATCAGCTGCCAGGTTTCGTGGCGGGCGGGATCCTGCTGCAGCCAGAAGGAATCGCTTTGCTGCTTGCCATCGCTGCTCAGGCGCTGGGCGGCCCATTGGGCGGCGTTGCGGAACTGGCGCTGCTGGAGGGCATCGAGCGCAGCCTCCAGAACCGTGCTCTCCTCGAAGCGGAAGGTGTCGATCCGGCCCAGGTCTTCCGCCTTGGCCAGCTGGCGTTCCTCGCTGAGCAGCAGCTCGGCTTCATCGGCCGTGCGCTGATAGAAGGCGGTATGGCGAGCGCGCAGATGGCTGGCCAGCTCGCGGCAGGTGCTCACCAAGCGAGCCGGAACGGCCTTGGCGGCTTCTGCTGCGGCTCCTTTTGGGGCACGCTTGAGGTCGTGGACGTATTCGACCACCAGCGCCCAGCTGGTGAGGATGAAGGCCAGATCATCCCGTTGCTGCCGCGTGGCGGGGCGCCCCGATTCCCACGTCGCCTGGCTGATGTTGGCCTGGGCCAGGGCCGACATCACGGCATGGCTGATCGCATCGCCGAGATCACCGCTGTCGCTGGATGCCGCTGTCTCCTGCGGAGCAGGCCGGTGCCAGTTTCGCGGCAGCCCAAGCGTCGCCTCCATGGCCCGCAGGAACTGATCGCGGGCATCGGCTGAGGTGAGCTGCCGGCAGAGCGGCCCATCGCTGAGCAGCTGCTCCACCACCTCCACCACGGGGGTGGAGCGGACCTGTTCGTAGAGACCGCCGCCATCGGCCTGGAGCTGGGCCTGCAGCCAGGCATCAGCCATGGCCAGCGTTTCGGGGTCCGTGGCCACGAACGCCTCGATCGCGTCCCCAGGCACCTGGCCGGCGGCAGCCTCGCGAATCAGAGTGCCAAGCGCCTTTCGGAAGCGGGTGCCGCTGCGATAGAGACCCAGCACGGGTGTCTGGGTCACGGTGTCTTCCGTGAAGCCAGGCAGGTGGATCAGCAGCCGTGGCGGATCGGAACCGGCGGCAACGGCATCGAGGTCGAGCATCAGCGCCAGATGACTGCCCCGAAAGCCATGCACCGCATAGGGCAGAGCACCTTCGGCGCGAAGGGCCTGGAGCTGATCCACCAGCGGGCTGTAGTGGCCATCGCGATCCAGCCAGATCACGATGCCGTTCTGCTGCACCCGCTGGCGCAGCTCACCCTCCAGAGCTGCAGAGATCGGCCCCAGTGCGCTCATGCACCCGTACCTTCAGCGCCACCCAGAGCGAGGGCCAACCCCACCTGCACGGACTGCTCACCATCGGTGCTGGCTCGGCCCTCGACCTCATCGGGTGCCCGCAGGCTGAACAGCTGGCCCTGGCGGTCGCTGAGGCGTTGCTCCATGGCAAACACCTTCTCGGGGATCACCGACCAGAGGCCCGGCTCGAGGAGGTGCATCTCGTCCACCACCTGGCGGTTGTCACCGCGGCCCATGCGGCGGATGGCCTCCTTCTCGACGGAGGCGAGGGCTTCCTTGGGGTGTTCAGAGAGCCAGGCCTGCCGGTGCGGGGCGTCGCCCTGGTCGCCGATGTCGCGCCCTCCCGGCCGGTAGGGAGCTTCCTCGATGCGGAAGTCAGGACCGATCTCCTGCTGCAGGCGCAGCTCCCAGGCCCAGGCCCGTTCGGGGTGGTAGAGCCAGAAGCAGCCGTGGGCGACGCCGAGCGAGGGATCCTGCTTGCACTTGGCGTCGACGCGGGTGGGCCAGTAGCGCATGGCCAGGTGGGCCCAGTCGTAGTCCTTCTTCCCCTGCGCGCTGGCGAGTTCCTTCCACCACTTCTTGGGATCCTTCCACTGCGGCTCCAGCAGCGGCCAGAGCGCGGCGGAGTTGATCATCACGCCGTCATCCAGATCGGGGGCGTAGACAGCGTCC
>CAIZQU010000120.1 GCA_903935205.1 uncultured cyanobacterium
TCCTCGAAGCCATCGGTGGGATCGACCTGCTCGTAGGGAACGAACTCGACGACCTGGACGGCACGGGGCTGGAAGGTCATGCCACAGCCGTTTTCGCCATCCCAGTCGTAGATGTCGAAGGCCACGACGACCTTGGAGCCGTTGCCGATGGCGGCCCCATCCCAGGGCTGCTTTTTGGCATCGACGATGCGGGGCCCCTCAGACAGGGAGCCATCACGCCGCTGAAACTGCGGCACCTTGAAGCGCACCGCGGTGAGCTCGCTGGGCGTTTCCTTGTCCGGCTTCCAGGGGAAACCCTTCTCGGCGCGGCGCTTGCGGCTGCCATGCAGAGCGATGAACTGGTCCTCCATTGCCAGCAAGAAGGACTGCGCCTTTTGGTCACTGTTGGGAAGCAGCAGATCGCAGGTCCAGGCCTTGGGTTTGCTCTTGTCGAGCTGGTGCCGGGGGGTGATCAGGTGGGCCCAGCGCACTTCGGCGAGGGGCGTGCGGAAGATCGTCTTAGCCATGGGTTGACTCGGGGTGAACGGTGGACGAGAGGGGTTGATCGAATGGGGCAAGCGGCGGCAGGCCAAGGCGCTCGCGCAGCAGGTGATGCACGGCGCCGCTGGCCGAGAGGTTGCGGGCTTGCATCAGCTCGCGGACCTGCAGGTAGACGTCGGTGCGGACCTGGGTCTGGATGACATGGCGACCGGCCCGTGAGCGGGGCTGCTCGCCATAGCGACGGGGCCTGCTCATGGCTCTGCGGGCGCTTGAGCGCCTTCGAACTCCTCGAGGAAGCGGTCGATGAAGGCGCTGTGTTGGTGCTGGGTGATGCGATCACCGATCGAGCGGGCATTGCGCGGCACCTGGAAGTGCTCACGGAACGCCGTGGTCAGCTCACGCCGAGCGGCCTGGGGAAGGGCAAGGATGCGCTGGTGGGTGGCCTCGATCTCCTGGGCCGTGAGTGGCTCCAGAGCGACATCACTGCCACCGGCGCCTGCACAGGGTTCGGATGCCTCAGGAGAGGACGTCTTCGCCAGCAGAGCAGGACGTTGCACACCAGCAGAAGCGAGCTCAGCGACAGAAGCCGCCTCAGGCTCTACAGGCATAGCCTGCTTGGCCAAAGGAATGCCCAGCAGCATGGCCAGCATCCAGCCGGAAGCCTGAAGTGGGTCGTCGATCTCGTCGGCCCACTCTTCACTGCTGACCTCGGCGCCACCGGCGTGCATCACCGTGACCCGCAGCTTGTGGCGGCCACGGATGTCGACCAGCTGGCTGCTGAAGGCAATGCCCAGGGCAAACGCAGGCCTGGCCGCTTCGACCACGGCGGCCAGGTCAAGGGACGGAACAGCCTGCACCTGTTCCTGGAAGGAGGCCAAGGCGGCCGTGAGGGCGCGCTCGGCGCCGCCTTTTTCGCCGAGCAACTCAAGGGCGCCGGCTGGCACGTCTGCGCGTGCGGGGATCTGCGTCATGGCATCAGGGTGTCGGGCTCGTGCCCGCTGGCCTGAGCTTAGCGGCTTTCTAACGCGAGCCGCAATTGGTTGGCGTCCTCGGACTTATCCGAGTTGCTTGCTGCGCCGCCGGGCGGCCGGCTTGGGCGGTCCTGCCGGGTCGTCGGCTTCCCAGGCTCGGATCCACTCGTCAGGAAGGAACTGCTCGTCTTGCGTCCAGAGTTGCGCCAGTTCGGAAGTGGAGTAGTCGTCGAGGGCCAGGACCTCGCGAAAACGCTTGCGGTACATCTCCGGCACCGACGCGGCGAGCTGCTCCAAGGCATCGGTGACGTCGGCGTCGCGCGTTCTGATCACACGACGCACATGGCGCCTCCAGTTCTGACAGAGATCCTCAGCTTCTTTCGACGAGAACGTGGGAGAGAGAACTGCCTGGTAAGTCTCTGGGACGGCCAGATATCCGATGTAGCAGCTCCAGAAATCAACGGCATCCCAGGGTTTTCCATCGTTGCCCCGTAATGGCTCTGCATATTCGAGCTGTTCTCGAATGCGCTGGGATTTGACCCCTTCCAGTCGTCGATTGCTATCCAGCAACCTTCGGTTCAGTTCTTCGAGCTGGAAAAAAGCTTTCTGACGCAGCTCACCGGCCTTGCCCTGCTCGATCACCGAGAGGTTGCCGTAGGAGATCACCTCAAACTTCGCTTCAGCACCCCACTCGCAGGCGGTGTACTGGGTCCAGCCGTTGCGGCGGCGCCAGTTCAACAGCATCTTCCCGAAGGCCCGACGTGACTCCTGTTGCCAGTCGAGGACGGCCTGGTAGGAGCGCCCCGTCAGGTCCA
>CAIZQU010000121.1 GCA_903935205.1 uncultured cyanobacterium
CCTGGGGGAGAGCCGGGGTGAGAGGAGCGATGGGGGCGGTGAGCACGGACATGGGGATGGGGATGGGGATGGGGATGGGGATGGGGATGGGGATGAAGGACGAGAGGAATGGGGCGGCGACTGCCGCTCAAGCGGCAAGCGGCTCGGGCGCAAACGGCGGCGGCACTTCCATCACCACCACCGGCACCGGCGAGCGCGAGGAGCAGCGGCGGGCCTGCTGCACCAGCGAGGCCGTGCCTGCCCCACCGGGGAAGGCGATCACCAGCACTGAGGCGCTGAACGCTGGGGAGGTGTGGGCCTGGGCTTCGACCAGGGCCTGCTCCAGCAGAAGGCGATTGCGGATCGGACCGGCAGCGCGGCCATGGCGGCGCCAATCAGCGGCGAGGGACTGGACCCGCCAGCCGAGCTGATGGGCGGCACGCCCGATGGCCTGATCAGCACCACGGGCACCGCCATGGAGCAGCAGATGAACAGGCCGGCCGGCACTGCGCTGGAGGAGAGCGGAGGCGATGCGCTCCTGAGGCCAGGAGAGATCGCGACCGCCGGCCGCAACGATGACGACCGAGCGATAGGCCAGCACCGGCGGAGGAAGAAGACCGGAAAGCGGCAATGCAGCGGCCTGGGCCACTGCAGCAGAGGACAAGCTCATGGCTACAGAGCAAACAAACGGGGCAAGTTGTCCGGGGATTTCGTTGCCGCAGGCGATGGGCTCGTGGCCTTTGGCGTAACCTTCATTCTACCAGTGCAAACGCACTACAGAGCCAGCAGAGCCGCTGCGGGGCAACGGATCTACGCAAAGCAAGGCCATGAGCGGGGGATCGGAAGCCTGATAAGCAGGCGCCCCAGAATCAGCCCTGAATGCCCAACCGGCCGCGCAGCCGCGCGAGGAGCCCGAGGGCTCCACACCAGCCCCATCAACGCGGGATCAACGCGGGCGAACGCCTGGCCACCGCAGCCGCGGGAGGGCCGCCATGCCCGCCACCCACACACCGGCCCCGGAGCGGAGGGCGGCGGCGGCTGGCCGATGCACGCCACGGCGCAGCCGTGGCACGCTGAAGGACGGCCGTCGCCGACCGAAGCCCTGCGGCGTCGTGCTTTGACACCAGCCAATCGCTCTGTCAGTCACAGGTGCCAAGCACCACCCAACGACGAGAGGGACAGGGACACGAATCGAAGACCCTCCACCATCAGGGGCTTCTTAGGCACTGGTTTGGCTGACCCGCGGATGACGACCGGCTGCTGTGCAGCTGATCGAGCTCTTGCTGCACCTTCGTCATCTCAGACCGAGACCATAGCTGGTGATCGAGTTGGCTCTGGCCTCGCAGCTACCTCGCAGCAGCAAGGTCAGTCGCCACAAGAGCGGCGTTCGCCCGCTCGAAGGCCGCCGCTGTTCCCGACTGGCTGGCCCACGGATAGGCGCGGCAGTGAACCTCGAAGCTGTGGCCCATGCTCAACGCCACGGAACCGGCATCGATGCCGCGCAGGTGGCCTCTCAAGCTGTAGCTGTGCCGCAGGCTGTAGGGAACCAGTCGCTCTCCCTTGGCGGCAAGGAGGGCTTTGAGGCTGCACCAGCCGGGCTGGCGGTTGAGGTAGGTGCCGAGCGCATCGCCGGCACCAGTCCCACTACTGAGTGGCGGGAGCTCGATCAAGCCCGCCTGCCACCGCTCAAGCAGATTCCACCGTTGCACCACCCCTTCAGCATCCACAAGCGGGAGCGGATGCACTCGACGTGGCTCGGTGTCGCCGCCGCCACTGCGCTTCCGGTAACTGCACCACCAGTAGGGCTGGCCCGTGCTGCGGTCTTTCTGAACCGAAAGGTGAACGAGCTCAATCGGCCGCAGTCCAAGTTCAGCAAGGAGCTTCACGGCATCTGACCACCGGTGTCCCGCGGCATCGCCGGGCAGGGTGGATAGGAGGTTGATGATCTGCTGATCCTCGACTGGATCCCCCTTGCTCTTGTTGAGCTCTTCGGTGGGCCTGATGCCAACGTGCGCGCGGAGATCAGTGGGTGGCATCCACACCGCAGGGAAGCCCTCCCGATTAACGCAGTAGCGCAAAAACTGCGCGAGAGCCTGTGCTCGGATCTGCCTCATCCGGCTGCCCGTCGCCCAACCGCGGATCATCTGATCCAGCAGATCTGCAGGACTGCTGGGCGCACTCTTGCTGCTTAGCGCCGCGACGGCGTCGTGAAGGACCGGCGCGTAGCTGTGATTCCACGTGACTAGCTTTACTGCACGGCCGTGCTCCATTTTCTGCTGCCTAAACCGTTCCACAGCCCCAGCCCAATCCATCATTGGCTTTGGTGCTTTGCCGTCGGCAATCTCAGCTGCCGCCTTAAGGCTGTGCCCCTCGGTGACGAGTGGGTAGATGTTGCGTACACGGGTCAATACGTCTCCGACCGATGCCTTTGCCCAGTCGAACGGAAGAATCACGGTCTGCTTCGGTTGGCCAGGCTGGCGCAGCTCCAGCCGAGCTTGCCCCCGGAACTCATAGACGTTCCAGCCCTTGGCGGTGCTGCTGCGCACCGAAGTTCGGAGAGCCTCCGACCAGGACTCTTGGCGCCGTATCACTGGCATGGCAAGGGGACGCGGAAGCCCTGTGTGGGCAAGATGTGGGCAAAACTAGCCCAGCCTGCCCGGACAGCGCCACCCAGCGCCGGTCAGAACCCGCGCCACCACTCGAAAACTCATTGAGGCACCCATTCAGTGAGCTGCTTTGGGAGCACTAGGTCGCAGGTTCGAATCCTGTCGCCCCGATTGACTTTTCGAGGATCGGCCAAAGGGGGCGGGCTCAAAACGGGCTCAAAATTTCTGGACTTCCCTGTCCAGGGCTGTCTGAGGCTGGCTGGGTAGCCTGCTCTGCGATGAGGGAGTGGGAAAGGCTTGGCCTTGCCCCACCTGTCGCCATGGGCCCAATCGAGGCCTGTGAATTGTTTCGCGACGACCCCCGACTCCCATGACTGCCCCATGTCCTTGGGCTATGCAGCGCGATGCGGCGGCCCGCCTTGGCATCAGCGAGCGCACGCTGCACCGCTGGCGCTCTGCCGGCCTGCTGCAGGCTGGCGAGCACTGGCGCCGCAAGTTTCCGAATCCCAACAGCCCGCTGCTGTATCACCTGGAGCGCTGCGAGGCAACGATGAGCGAGGCCGCAGCTCGCCACCCCGGTCGGCTGGAGGTAGCGCCGCTCTGCTCAAGTCAGCGGCGCTCACGGCCGCTGGAGGTGGCACCGACAGCGGGGCTGGCAGCCCTACGGAGCCCCTCCCTTCCCCCCAGCGCCCACCGATCCCCCCAGGGCGAGGCCGGCGAGGATGGTGAGGCCCTGGCTGACGGCGGCATCGACGCGGCTGCGGGGACGGTTGCAGAACACCTCGGTGGGATCGAGGGGCAGCGGCCGAGGGCTCGGCTGCGGCGGGGTCGGCTGGCCGGTTGAGGGTGTAGCTGCGGTAGGGGTGGCGGCCCGAGGCAGAGGTTGGTTCTCTGGCTGGGGCTGGGTCAATCCCTGGAGGGCTGGTGCGGTGCCACTGGGGCCCTGCGGCGGCCCCAGATTCTCCGGCTGTCCAGGGCTCTCTGGCTGCCGCAGGCTTTCTGGCTTCCCCAGCCCCTCTGGCTGCCGCAGTCCCTCTGGCGGCCTCTGCGCAATGGCCTGGCTCTGGACCTGCAGCCCCTGCTCCAGCCCAAAGCGGCGGACATACAGCCAGGTGAGGACGCTGCAGTTGAGGAGATCGAGCACGAGCGTGGCGCCCTGGAAGCCGAGGATGCCGGCCGCGATCCAGACCACCAGCCGGCGGGAGTCCATGGGGTTGCTGCGGAGAACCCCAGAGGGTTCCGGGGGCGGCGGAGCAGGGGATCAGGGGGCCCGGAACCCTCTGGAGCCTTTGTTCGATGGCGATGGCCCCGATTTCCACGACCAGTGCGAGCGCGGCGATGGCGCGCAGCACCTACGACGCGAGCCGTGCGATCAGCCTGCCGGTTCCCTACTTCTGCCAGCTGGATAGCGGTAGCGGCCAGGGCCCCCGGATGTGCTTCTCCTCCACCTGCGCGATGGCGGCGGCATACCTGCGGCCCGGTTGCCTGGCTGGAGCCGGCCAGGCCGATGATCACTACCTGGGGATGCTGCAGCGCTTTGGCGATACCACCGAGGCATCAGCGCAGATCCGCACCCTGCGGAGCCTGGGGATCGAGGCGGAATTGCGCACCGATGGCCGGATCGAGCAGCTGATCGCCCAGCTGCAGCTGGGGATCCCGGTCCCGGTGGGCTGGTTGCACAAAGGTCCGGTCACGGCGCCGTCTGGCGGAGGCCACTGGAGCCTGGCGATCGGCTGGGATCCGGTTCAACGCATGGTGCTGATGCACGACCCGAATGGCGAGGCGGACCTGGTGGCTGGCGGCTACGTGAACACCGCCATCGGCAGCGGCCAGGGGCTGCGCTATTCGGAACGCAACTGGGGGCGGCGCTGGATGGTGGAAGGCGAGGGCTCGGGCTGGTGGCTGGAGCTGGCGGGGTGAATGTCTGAGGGGGACAACGGGGATAGCTGGTCTGCGCATCGCGGAGCCTGCTTGCCGTACTCAGAGCGCAGACCAGCGGATCGATCGATGGATCTGAGGCCAGGACCCTGACGGCGTGAGCCCAAGCCCGGCAACCGGCTGTAGCCAAAGCCTTCTGCGCAGCAGTAGGGCGCTCCGGACGGGGCGCCCTTTTTTATTGGGGGGCTCCAATCCGAGCAAAAGGGTGGTTGGAAATGCCAAGAGCCAATGGGGTTGGCTTCAACTTGGTAAGCTTGCCAGTCAGATCGGAATGGCCATGTTCAATCCTATGATGCTGACCCTGTCACTAGAAGAGGTGGGAGAGGCTGGTGGGTTGGAGGATGGGGATCTGGATGCCTTCATGGCAGGTCTGGTGGCCGATCTCAATGACATCGAAGCAGTGAGCGCTGCACTGGCCAGCGCGGAGGAAACGGAGCGCGGCACGAAAGCCTTGGGCACGTTTTTGCTTGGGGTGTTGACCGCTGAAGTGAATGGGGAGAACGTGATGAAAGTGATCCGCTGTCTGAGGAGCCGTTTGGCGGAGCAGCCCCAGCCAATTCGCCTCAAGCTGTCTCGGAAGGGGCAAGACGGCACAGATGTGGCTGTCGAGATGGAGGGATCCGCGTATGCGTTCAGGGGTCGGGACGTTGCCCACGGAACTGCATGCCTGACAGCTCACCGCTGAGCGATCAACAAGCAGCAGTGCTCTGTGCTGCTGATTCAGGGATCCGGCAACAGCGACGGCATCACCTCACCACG
>CAIZQU010000122.1 GCA_903935205.1 uncultured cyanobacterium
CACACCGAACCAGCCCACATAGAGGCGGTTGTTGGTGGAGGTGACCCACTCGCAGAACTGATTCCACGCCGAAGCGCCGGAGCGCTGTTGGAGAGTGGCGGTCATGAGAACGGGATGGGGGTGCTCGTGAGAGCGGGAAAGAAAGCCGGTTTCCCGGCCCGCCAAATGTAACGGCTCGTTGCGGAAGGTGAAGGGATCGGGTCCCCCTGGGGCGATCAGCGCTGCCCATGACTCCGATCAGCCGTGCTTATCTCCTCTGTTGGCGCAAGGGGTCTGGGGTGTCCGGGCCAGCCAGCGCGGCGGATCTGCTTCGTGGTGCATCCCGGCATGGGTCGCGGTTGCGGGCCCGCCTCGCTCAGGTTTCAGCCCCTTGGCCCCCCAGATCACTCGCTGAGATCACTCGCTGACGTCCCGATCGCTTGGTCAGCAGCGCACTGCCAGGCCCGTCAGGAGGGCGCCAGCGATCGCCTGCATCGCCTGCGGAGCTCGCGCCGGCTCAGCCGGTGCCGCCAGGGCCCTGTTGGCGGTTTCAGCCGAGGGCCTGCTTCAGGGCGACGAGGCCGAAGACCAGGAACAGGCCGCCGCTGAGGCCATAGAGCCAGCGTTCGCTGATCCGTCCGCCGATCCACTGGCCCGCCCCCACCGCCAGCCAGGTCACCAGGGCATGGCCCAGCAGCGTGCCGGCCAGCAGGGCGGCGAAGCCGAAGCCGGGGGCCGCCGCCAGAAAGATGGTGGTGAACTGGGTGCGATCGCCCAGTTCAGCGATGAACACCAGGCTGAAGGCTTCGACGATCACGGCCCGCATGGTCTGGATCGTGCCCCGGCTCTCGGCCGCAGCCACCGCCCGCTCCGCCTCCTCCTGTTCATCGTCCTCCTCCTGGCCGGCCCGGCCCATGCGCTGGGCATCGATCAGCAGCTTCACCCCGAAGCCGAGGAACAGGGCTGCCGCCAGCCAGGGCAGCAGGGCGGTGGGAACCAGCTCGCGCAGGCCGTAGCCCAGGGCCAGGGACAGCAAGGTGACCGCCGTCAGGGCGCCGAATGCGCCGACGAACACCGGACGGGCGCTGTGGCGGGCCGCCAGGATCAGGGCCATGAAAAAAGTCTTGTCCCCCAGTTCCGCCAGGGTGATGGCGGTGAGGCTGGCGCTGAAGGCCGCCAGGGCAGATTGATCCGAGAGCGCTGCCGTCACGGGAGCTGGCCGGGCGGTACCCATCCTGCAGGCTGGCGCGGGAGCCTGTCGGCCCCCTGACTCCGCGGCGGTGGGGGAAAAGCGGCCTCCGGCCGGCGTTGTTGCCGCGGCCGATGGTTCCCAGTTGTTTGGTCCATGGGTCTGGCCCTGCCGCTTGCTCCTGCCACTTGGTCCCGCCGCTTGGTCATCACGACCCGGCTGGCGTCCTGGCGTCCTGGCTGCCTGTGTGCCTGTGCGCCTGTGTGCCTTCCTGCCTGCGTGCCTTCCTCTTGACCACCCAGATCACTCCGTCACCCCCTTCCCTTTGGCTGGCAGTGGCGCAACCCGATCTGTGGCGAGGGCGCCGGCGGTCGCCCGGCGTTCCCTGCGGAGCTGGCAGGGTCATGGCGTGCATCTATCCCTTCATCCAGCCTTTCTGCCCTCTTTTCTCACTTCCTGTCGGCTCGCCTCTCTTCCCAGGAGCCTGTTGCGCGTAGGTCGACAGGCCAGGCCCTGAACAATGACTGACCCGAAGCAGCGCCGATCGCGGCCTCATCCTGAGACAAAGGGCATCCAGGACATCTCTGCACCGTCATCGCAAGATCTGTTGCCGTGCCATCCATCTGCCCTTTGGCACGGCGCCGCAATCGCAAGGCGGATGAGATCCATGGGAGATCCTGTTCCGTTGTGTCGCGGGATCTCCCCAGGGATCTGGAGCCAATGCGGCTACGCGCAACAGGCTCCTAGCGGCCCACCACTCCGCCAGCCCGCCTGAGCTCTTGAGCGACTGAGTGCCCTGCCCGTCTCCCCGTCTCCCCGAGTGCCCTCTTCTCCGCCGCCCCGCCTGTCAGCCCCCCGAGCCGCCTGTCCCCCTGGCTACCCGATCCCCTGGCTACCCAACCCACCGGCTAGCCAACCCCCTGACTGCCATTGACCCGTATTCCTACCCTGGGGCCAGGCCGATCCGCTGGCCGTCCAGGCACCGATGAAGCTCCCCCCAGACGCGGATCACCCCGGGCCACAGCCCTCGCCCGCGATCGGGATTCAAGGCCACCAGAACCAGGTGTTCAGCGGCGTCGCCGCCCGCGACATCCACGCCACCACCGTGCTGGTGGCCAACGCAGAGCAGGCCGCCGCGGTGGCGAAAAACCTGCGTTGGAGCTGGCCCACCCCAATCGATTCCACCCCCCATCGGGCCGACAAACGCCAGGGGTTCGTGGGGCGCAGCTGGCTGTTTGAGCAGGTGCGCGCCTGGGCCAGCAGCGGCCCGGAGCAGGCCCTGCTGATCACGGCCGACTACGGCGTGGGCAAATCCGCCTTCCTGGCCGAACTGATCGACAACGCCCCCGTGCACCTCGGCGCCAGCCTGCCGATCGCGGCCCACCACTTCTGCGACCACGTCAGCAACGCCACCCTGGCGCCGGGGGAGTTTGTGGCCAGCGTGGCCGCCCAGCTGGCGGCGGCGCTGCCGGCCTATCGCGCCGCGATCGAGGCCGACGACGCCGAGCGCCTGCGGAGCCGCCTCAACCAGGCCAACCAGGATCCCAGTTCCGCCTGGGACCAGGCGGTGGTGGCGCCCCTGGCGCGGATCGCCCCGCCGGTGGGCCGGCTGCTGCTGCTGGTGGATGCCCTCGATGAGGCCCTGGAGCATCGCCCCGACAGCGGCGGCACGAGCACCACCACGATCGTGGACCTGCTGGCCGATCAGGCGGCGCGTCTGCCGTCCTGGCTGCGGGTGCTGGCCACCAGCCGGCGGCGGATGAGGTGCTCAGCCCCCTGGGCCAGGCCTTCAAACCGCGCCACCTCAATGCTGAGCGGCCCGACAACCTCGACGACCTCCAGGCCTATGCCCTCGCCCGTTGCCGGCAGAGCGATCTGGCCGAGCGGCTGGCGGCGGCCCGGCTGCCGCCGGAGGCGGTGGCCGAGCGGCTCCGTGAACGGAGCGGCGGCAAGTTCCTCTACGCCGTGCGGGTGCTCGCCGAACTCGCCAGCGGCGCTCTGCCGCTGCGCAACCCGCAGGACCTGGCCCAGCTGCCCGCAGGGATCGACGCCTTCTACCGCAAGACCTTCCAGCGCCGCTTCCCCAGCCGCGAGACCTACAAGGCGGTGGCACCGCTGCTGGCGCTGCTGTGCGAGCAACGGGAGCCGATGGCCCTGGGCACCCTGGCGGCGATCGGCGCTGAATCGGAGGCGGCGCTGGAGAGCTCGCTGGTGGCGGTGGAGACCTCGCTGGCGCCGATCGAGGATCTGCTGCGCCGACGGCCCAGCGCCGATCAGCAGGGCGACTGGACCCTGAGCCTCGATCACTTCTCGCTGGAGCAATGGCTCAGCGAGCGCAATGAGCGCGGCCGCTGGCGGGCGGGCGACTTTGCGGTGGATCGGGCGGCGGCGGCGGCACGGATCCGGCGCTGGGCCCTGGCCGAGGTGGAGGGGGAAAGGGCGCACACCTGGCCCTACCTGGTGCGGCACCTGGCCAGCCATCTCTCGGAGGCGGAACGGCCGGCGCTGGTGGCGCGGCAGCTGGGCCGCTTCGCCTGGCTGGAGGCGCGCCTGCGGCTGGCGGGGATCAATGCCTTGTTGGGGGATGTCGCGGAGGCGGCCCCCACGGACTGGCTGGGGCGGCTGGGGCGGGCGCTTCGGCAGGGGGCCCATGTGCTGGCGGCCAGCGGCGAGGGCTGGCGGGGGCCGGAGCAGCTGGCTTCGCAACTGCTGGCGCGGCTGGCGGTGGAGGGCGGGATCCCGGAACAGAGCCGCCTGCGCCAGGAGGCGACGCACTGGCTTCAGCAGACTGGCGGCGCGCCCCCCCGCACCGCCAGTCTGCTGGCCTCAGATGCTCTGCTTCGCACCTTACCGGTGGGCAGCGCCGTGGCTGTCTTGCTGACGCTCCCCGATGGGCGCCTCGCCTCGGGCTCTTCTGACGGCACCATCCGGCTCTGGGATCCGGCCAGCGGATCCTGCACCGCGGTCTTCGAGGGGCATCAGGGCGGGGTGCGGACCCTGGCGGTGCTGGGCGATGGGCGCCTCGCCTCGGGCTCAGATGACAACACCATCCGGCTCTGGGATCCGGCCAGCGGCGCCTGCGCGGCGGTCTTCCAGGGGCATCAGGGCGGGGTGAACGCCCTGGCGGTGCTGGGCGATGGGCGCCTCGCCTCAGGCTCTCGGGACAAGACCATCCGGCTCTGGGATCCGGCCAGCGGCGCCTGCGCGGCGGTCTTCCAGGGGCATCAGGGCGGGGTGAACGCCCTGGCGGTGCTGGGCGATGGGCGCCTCGCCTCGGGCTCAGATGACAA
>CAIZQU010000123.1 GCA_903935205.1 uncultured cyanobacterium
AGCTCACGATGAAGCCGGGCATGGGAATCCAAGAGGGATTGGTTTGGTGTGAGAACCCCAAGCTCTCACGGCTCCCTGCCCGCCCAATGACCTGAGACTCGTTCTGACGCAACGCCTCTCGGGATTGTGTCCGTCAGTCAGGGGCCGGCGTGTAATGGCTGCCGCTGCGGCGCCGCTCCTCGGTGGGCTGAAACACCAGGCTGCCCGCCGCCTGCACGCCATCGAACAGGCGCCGATCGATCCGGGGGGCCAGCGCCGCCACCAGCTCCTGCTCATTGCGGGCCTCCTTCAGGGCGGTGGCCGCCTTGGCCGGGAGATCGGTCTGCGCCTGCTCCTCGAGCCAGGCCTTGCGATTGGCACTAGGCAACGCCAGCAGCTCGGCCAGGTCGATGGCGGTGGTGAACGGCTTCTTGCCGCCCTGGGCCTTGCTGCGCAGGCCGATGCAGGGGCCGGCGATGCGAGCCACCGCGAAATCCATGATCCCCTCGTACACCGAACCGATCTGGCGCACGTCCAAGGCGCGGTAGTTGATCCGCTCCCCCTTCACGAGCAACAGGTTGCTGAGCACCGCCAGCACCACCGCATCGCTGATCCAGGGCGTTACCAGCCACGGATAGGGCGCCGGTTCAAACAGCTGGCCCTTGCGTGCTGGCAGGTAATCGGCGTTGGGGCCGCCGCCCACGTACACCAGCTTGAACAGGCTGCAGATGCCGCTCCAGGCCCCGTAGCGCTGCTCCATCGTGTCGGGATAGTGGGCGGCGTCGCGCTGCAGCTGGGCCAGCAGGGTGCTGAGCTTGTAGTTCTGCTCGAACACCGGCTCATTGGGCATCAGGTCGGTGTCTTCCGCGTAGAGCAGGAACACCAATCGCAGCATCACGGTGATCAGGCCGCCGTAGAGCGCCTGGGGATCGTGTTCCGCCAGCTCGCTCAGGCGGATCTTGCCTGGCAGCAATGCCCCCTGGGCTGAGGTGAGCTGGTCGGCCCGCTGGAAGCCGCGCAGCAGCTGCCACAAGCCAGCCAGCACCTGGTCGGCCAGCTCATCGCTCACCACCGCCTGATAACTGCGGCTCGCCTCGATCACATCCACCAGCCGCAGCCCCGGGCTGGCATCGAGCACCGCTTCGCGCCCCAGCAGCAGCCGCAGTCCCGCGAACATCGCCCGGCCGCTCACCTGGGCCAGTTCAGCCAGATGGAAGGTGAGGTGGCCCGAGCTCTCGCCCTTGGGCGCCACCACCAGCCGCAACTGGCTGCCGTTGAACAGCAATCCCAGCTGCACCTCGGTTTCTCGCAGCAGCCGCTCGAAGCGCTCCTGGGGGGAGGCCCGCCAACCCTGGTCGCCGCTGGCCTGGCGGCGGTCAAGCTCCAAAGGCTCTCCATCGTCCAGGGTGGGTAGCTCCTGGATCAGCAGCTGGGGTCTGTCGTCGGCCCCGAAGCCACGCACCACGGCGGTGGGGGCCAGGCTTTCGCCCAGCTCCGGCAGCTCACGGGTCCAGGTCTGCAGGATGGCGGGATCGCGCTGCAGGGCCTCGCCGTCCCAGCTGAGCTGCTCCACCAGCAACGTCTCCAATCGGCGAAAGCCTTGGGGCTGGTCGTCGTCGTCCTCCTCCTCGTCCGGGCCCAGGGGCTGGAGTGCCTCGCGGAACTGCTCCTGGCGCTCCAGCAGTTCCTTGCCGCTCTGCTCCAGCACCCAGCCCGCCTCCCACATCGCCGCCGGCGCCACCACCAGGCCGCGGGGCTGCAGGTAGCCCAGCCATTCCTTATGGGCCTGGAGCTCGGGGTCGGTTTTCGCGGGGCGGCGGGGCATGAGTCAGTTACCAAGCCCCAGTTTTGTCAAGATAAAGTTAAATTCCGCGTCTGTTGGCGAAAATCCAAGATTATTGAGCTGATCTCTTAGTTCCGATGTGTCAACGAGATCTCGGAAGGGGACCCTGAGAAATTCGGCTTGGGTCTTGAGCTCGCTGAAATTATCCTCGAAATCGCTGATGAGTCGATCGATCTCAGCGCTTCGTTCTCCCTTCTCAATTTCTCGGTCTCTCTCCTCAATTTCTCGGTCTCTCTCCTCGTGGATCTGTTTTGCCGCCTGAGCAAAACGGTCTCTCGCCTCATTGGCAAAAGCCAGGAGATCCTTTCGCTTCTCTGCTTTTTCACGGAAGTATCCATAAATGGCTACCGTGGTGATGGATGCAAGCATCATAAGGCGGTCTGGCCCGTTTGGAGGGAACCAGTCGGTGAGGCCTACCAGCGACGTCAGCAACACAAGCAGCACTGGCCAGAGGCTCAGGGTTCGCGAGAGCAGCAACCGATCGGTCACGCCCTGCCATCGCTCGAGGGCTTGGTGCTGATCCTCTTGGGGAAGACGATCCCAGAAGGCCAGCAGGGCGTCGACCACGATCAGCATGCCGACGACACACAGCCAGATCTGCGCGATCCTGCTGGCGAAGCCCAGCTTTTGGACGGCACTCGTGAGCCCACCGGCCAGCCCGATTGCCCCTGCCAGCCCGATGGGCACGGCCAGAACCTTCAGACCAAACAGCCAAGCCCTCTTCAGCCTCTGGGCGAATGCACGCCAGATCGGCGGCATCAGGCTGTTTCGGGGACCTCCTGCCATGTCTACCCGCTGATCGGCCAGAGGTACACCAGCCCTGCAGGTTCCAGGCGGTGGGTCACCACCCGGTAGCTGGCTTCAATCCGCTTGGGTTCGCTGGCCAGCTCGGTGTCGATCGTGTCCAGCCGGCGTTGCCAGTGCTTCTGGTCGGAGGCGAGCTGGCGCCGCTCCCGTTCGCTCATCGAGGCGGGGTCCAGCTCAGGGATCTTCACCACATCGGCCAGGCCGGTGATCAGCGGTGTGGCCTCGGCCTTGGCGGCCTTGCGATCCAGCTTCGCGATCTCCTGGCTGCGCTGGCGCACGGTGTCGCGGATGCGTTGGCGCTGGTTGCGCAGCACCGTTTTGAGGGCTTCCGCCTCCAGCCGGCCGCGCTCCTGCAGCAGCTCCGTGGCAGCCTCACGGGCCCGCTCGGCCTCCTGGTGCAGCTGGGGCAACAGAGCCGAGACATCGCCATCGGCGCCGCTCTGCAGATGGCTGGTGTCCAGCGCGGGCAAGGTGCCGCCTGCCGCCTCCTTGAGGGCCTCCTGCAGCTGTTTCCAGATCAACTGGCGCTGGTCGCTTCCCACCGGCTGGAGCGCGGCTTGGCGGTCATCGCCGGGATGCCAGTCGGCCATCACCGCGATCAGTTCGTCATGCAGCCGGGCCGCTCCCTCGCCGAACAGCGACAGCCGGCCCAGCACGATCAGCCGCGGCTGCGGATCACGGCAGGGCACCACGCAGGCGCGCTTGAGCTCGTGATGCAGGAACCCCTGGGCCAGGAAGCGGCTCAGCAGCCGTTGCACCAGCCGGTGCTCCAGGTGCAGATGCACCGCTTTAGCGCTGAGCCGCCCTGGATCGGAGAAGATCACCGGCCGCACCGGGTTGTCGCGCCGCCAGTCGCTCACGAATGCCTTGGCCGGCTTCACGCCGCGCAGGCTGTCGAGGGTGGTGTCCCAACTGCTGTCGCGGGTCTGGCTCACCAGTTCCTCGGGGTTGGCCAGGCGCCAGCAGGGCTGGCCGCGCTCATCGGTGTACGGCTCCAGGCCGCTCACCCCCAGCAGCTCCAGCGACACGTTCAACGCCTGGCGGAACGGATCGTGCTCAAAGGCCAGCCACTGCTCCGATTTGGCGAGCAGCCGACGCAGGGTGTCCTGTTGCTGCTCCAGTTGCTTGTGGCGGGTGGCCTCCAGCTCCTCTCGGCTGCGCTGGAGCAGGGCGCCGCGCTCACTGGCGGCGGAATCCATGCCCTCCAGCTGTTGCTGCACCACATCGAGCTGCTCCAGATCGATGCCACCTTCCAGGGCCTCCTCCACCTGCTGCTGCACCAGGGGCGAGAGGGAACCCAGCTCCTTGCGGATCACCTCGGTCTTCTCGATCAGCACCTCCATCACCCGATCCTCCGGGCGGTCCTCCAGCAGGAAGTAGTGGCACCACACCTGCGGCGCCTGCTGCAGCTTGCGGTCGATCCGGCCGTTGCGCTGCTCCAGCTTGCTCGGGTTCCAGGGGATGTCGAAGTGGATCAGGTGCCGGCAGTGGTTCTGCAGGTTCACGCCTTCGCGGGCGGCATCGGTGGCGATCAGGATCCGCAGCGGTTCCTGATCCGGGTCGGCGTTGAAGCGGGCCTTGAGTCGCTCGCGGTTGTCTTCGCTCATGCCGCCGCTGAAGCTCGCCACCCGCCGATCGGCCTCCTCCTCCCCCAGCAGCTCCTGCAGCTGCCGCTCCAGGTAGCGCTTGGTGTCGACGTAGTCGGTGAAGATCAGCAGCCGCGTCGGCTGCCACTGCAGGTCTGGCCGGCCGACGCCGGCGGCGTGGGGATCGCCCAGCCCTGGGCAGAGGTGCTGCTGCATCCAGTCCGCCAGCTTCTCGATGCGGGCATCGGGCCGGTGGCGGTGCGCCGTGGCGATCCGTGCCATCGCCTCCAGCAGCTGCTGATCGCTCTGGTCCGCGTCCAGGGTCTGGCGCAGGGCTGAGCGGGTCTGCGCATCCTCGAGATCCAACACCTCGTCGTCGCTCAGCTCGGCCAGCTCGCTGTCGGCGCCGATGCCCCCCTCCAGCAACTCCATTCGGCTCAGGTGCCCGCTCTGCTGCTGGGCTGCCAGGCTGCACTGGTGCACCGCCAGCGTGCGGGCGAACGCCTCCACCGAACTGAGCAGGCGCTTCTGCAGGTTGGTGATCACCAACCGATCGGCATTGATCGCCCGCTTGCTCGCCCCCTCGGCCAGCAGCCTGGCCTCGCGTTGCTTGCGGTAGCGCTGCAGCAGGCGTGAGAGCTCCAGCTCCGGGGTGTCCGTGGGCAGGGAACCCTTGGGGATGCGCAGGGGCTCCACGATCCGCTCTGGGAAGGCCTCATTCAGGGCAATACGCAGGTCGTCCTTGAGCCGCCGCACCAGCACCGCCTCCAGATCCGCCGGATCAAACGGCACCCCCCGCGTGAAGCGGGCCGGATCGAGCAGCTCCAGCAGCGCGGTGAAGCTGTTGCTGTGGCCGTTGTGGGGGGTGGCGCTCAGAAACAGCCGGTGCTCGAAGCGCGGCGCCAGATCCCGCAGGCTGCGGGTGAGGCCCGAATCGATCGCGTAGCGCAGGCTGTTGCTGGCCGGCGCGGCGTTGTGGGCCTCATCGAGGATCAGCAGGCTCGGCAGCGCCGCCTGCTCCTCATCGCCCCGGCCCTGATCCAGCCAGCTGATCAGCGGCGTGGCGTAGTCGCTCTGGCGCAGCAGGGCATGGGAGATCAGGAAGCGGCTACCGGTGCTCCATGGGTTGGTGCCATAGCCCCGCTCTTGCCGCACCTTGGCCACGTAACTCCTGTCCATCACCGTGAAGGCAAGGCCGAAGCGATTGGCCATCTCCTCCTGCCACTGGCGCAGCACAGACGGCGGGCTGCTGATCACCACCCGGCGGATCCGCTGGCGCAGCAGCATCTCCCGCAGGATCAGCCCCGCTTCGATCGTCTTGCCCAGGCCCACGTCGTCGGCGATGAACAGACCCACCCGCGGCATCAGCAGGGCCTTGCGCAGCGGCTCCAGCTGGTAAGCCTTCACGTCGATGCCGGCCCGATAGGGGGCCTGGAAGAGCTCGGCGTCGGTGGCGGTGACGCAGTTCCAGCGCAGGGTGTTGAGGTAGGCCGAGAACTGCCGCGGCTGATCGAAGCCCCGCTGGGTCACAGCTTCCCAGCTGCTCTCCGCCAGCGGCTCAAAGTCCACCTCGCTCCCCAGGAACACCGTCAGCCGCTGGCCGATGGCGTCGTCCTCCATGCAGGCCAGGGTCACCACCCGATCGCCTCCCTCCGGCACTTTGCGGTGCATGGGCGGCTGCACGTCTTCCACCAGGTAGCGGCGGGTGCGGCAGCGGACGACCGAGCCCGGCTTGAGCCGGGAACTGGTGTTGGATGCCCCCATCAGCCCATTCCCCAGGAGCGGCGAGCCGCCTGCGGCGGTTGGGGAGGCATCAAGGGCATGGGTCGCTGACGCCAGTCTGCACCTGGCGCGAGCCTTTCTACTGCACTACGGCAGCATCGGAATCCATGGGCGCGAAAACTATGCAGCCCGTGCATCGTTTCAGGCACTCCGCCGATCCAATCCATCGAAAGCAGCGGCTCGTCTGACGCGGCGCCGTAGGACGCGCAGAGACATGACTGCCGAAGCCGGGAGTTCCAGGTCTTGGGGTAGGAGCAGCCAAAGCGTCTCCTGCAGTGGGGAGAACTGAGAGAGAACCGATAGAGACTGCTCAGATCGCCAGGCGTTCCCGACCAGACCTGGACACAAGAGCAGAGCCAACTCCCTGTCCTGCATGCGCTTCAGCCATGCTGCGGGCTCCTGGGCTGCGCGGGACTGGCTGACCAGGCTGTGCCCATTGCGCTCAAGGGTCTGGTGCAGCAGGGGTGCAGCTCCCCGGCTTGGAACCAGAATGCCCTTGACAGAGTTGCTCCGCGCCATCAGCCATAGAGGAAGAGTGCCCAACGGCTGCACATCGACATCACTCCAGGGGGGCAGATGGCCTGGTGGCAAAGCCTTTTCCATCGCCCAGGAACTAACGATAGCTCCATCCAAAAGCCCATAACGAACCAGCTCGACCCAATGCTCTGCTTTATGGAATCGCGCTGGCGCTGGTTGCAGTGAACGCTGTCCCGAGAGAAGGGTTCGATGCAGGCCGTCGGTGCCGATCCGCAGGAACCCCTTCATGAGGCGATGAGCTCTGGCCGCGTCCCTTTGAGTGGTTTAAAATCCGAGGCCCGAATGCCCTGATCAGAGGGTGAACAGGGTGGAATGACGGACTGTCATTCGTGAGGCGCAGATGCACCTCTTGCAGCCACGATGAATCGTGGGGTTGTCACGGTTCAATGGGCAGGTCGTAGTTCACCATCAGGTGCGCTCGCTGCAGGTTCACGCCCTCCCCGGCCGCATCGTTGGCCAGCAGCACCACCACCTCCGGGTCATTCATGAAGGCATGCACGATCTGGCGGCGGCGATCGCGGGCCACGCCGCCATGGATCTCCATCACCGCCTCCGGCCGCCCCAGACGGTCGCGGATCTTGGCGGCCAGATCCATGAGCGTGTCCTTGAACTCGGTGAACAGCACCAACTTGCGCCGCGCGCCGTTGGCCTGCTTCATCAAGCGGATGACGCCCTGCAGAAGCTCTGCACGCAGCGGGGCATCAAGGTGCCCAATCGCCCCAGGAAAGATCTGATGGTGGGGCTGCTGCTGGCGGATTCCAACGGCCCGCCGCCTCTGTCCCTGCTGCCCCCTCCCAAAACCAAAACCCCTTCAGGTGGGAAGGGCACGTGGGGCACGGGCGGCAAGGCCGGCACCGCTGAGCTCCAGGCCCTGGAGCAGCGCCTCGTTCGTTTGGAGCACCTGGTGCTGCTGATCGCTCAGCAGATGGGCGTGACCCCGGATGCGATCGAGCGGTTGCTGCCGTTGGCTGCTCCGCCAACCTGAAACTCCGCTGCGCTGGTCCCAGCTGATGACGATGAACCGGGAGAAGCTGGGCTGCTTCCTGCTGCGCGGCCTGCGCATCGGCGCCAGCACGGTGTCGATCGTGGAGCTGCTGCGCAACGACTGGACCGGCGGCCTCAGCGCCGGTGTGGCCTGGCTGGTGTTTCTGCAGGTGGAACGGCGGCTGCCGCCCCTCAGTCCAGAGCCTGAGGACTGATCTGCAGGCAACGGGCCAGCGCCCGCG
>CAIZQU010000124.1 GCA_903935205.1 uncultured cyanobacterium
CACCTGATCGCTCCAGCGGTTGGTGAGCGGCAGCAGCACGTTGTTCACATACTGGTTCTCCAGCCACTCCCGCAGCGGCTTGAACAGGGTGGGCTGCAGGTAGGTGCGGGCATGGAAGATGCAGCGGCGGTAGGCCTGATCGAGCCGCCACCAGCCGTTGCAGTAGCGCTGCAGACCCTCCTCAAAGCTGGGCACCTGCAGATCAGCCTTTGCCAGCAGGCCGCGGAAGGTGATGGCCTGCTCCAGGGCGCGGTAGCCGTGCAGATGCTTCTCGAACCAGCAGGAGCTGCTGCGGCTGCGGATCGCGGCCAGCAGCTCGGCGTCTGAGGCGTCCTCCTGGAAGTGTTGCAGCAGGCGGCTGAGGACAAAGCGCTCGATCACCTCGTAGCTGTCGTCGTCGTCTGGCTCGTAGTTGTCTGGCGCGTCGTTGAGCTGGTCCTCCACGCGCAGCACACCGGCCAGATGATCACTCCACTGCTCGAAGGCCGGCCTGGAGCTGAGGCTGTCTTTCCAGATGCTTAGGAACACCCGGGCGTGGGGCAGCAGGTCGCCAGAGGGGCCGATGCTGCTGACGCTGTTGAACAGAGCAACGGCGAAGTCGCGCAGGTTGGGCTCCGGGCTGGCGTAGCCGAACTTCTCGCCCACTGCCTTCCAGAAGTGAGAGCTCAGCTGGTGACTGCCGTAGAGGTCCTCCACCGGGTCGTCGCCATCGGGATTGCCCGGATCCAGCTGGCTGAAGGCATGCAGCAGCAGCTTGTCAATATCGGGCGGCTGCTTGGCCAGCACGGCGAGCATCTTGAGCCGCACGGCGCCCTCGTCGTCGTTGGGGCGCAGCAGCTCCTTGAGCTTGGTGGTGCGCACCGGTGAGCGGAAAAAGGCCTTGTGCTGCTGGGCCAGCTCCTTGAACTCCAGTGTGAGCCCGGCCTCCTGGATGTCGAGCGAGGCGCGATCAGCTGTGAACTCATGGCCCGCCAGCAGCAGGTCCAGGAGCCAGTTATCCGGCTCTGGTGGCTTGGGGGTGGGTAGGTAGAGCAGGAAGCGCTTATCCAGGGGGGCGCGGCTGATCTCCACCTTCACCGAGAACTCATTGCCTTCCACTCGCAGCTTTTCGGCCTGAGCGGGCTGGTAATCATCGAATTCCGAAGCCCACTCGCCATTGGGGTCGTACCAGAGCACCACACGCTTGCGCGCGAGAGCAGCGTCAAGGCTCTCGTGGATGCGGTTGGTGGCAGCGGGGGAGCGGGTCATCGTGGGTGCCTCAATCCTCCTTCACCGCCAGGCCAGGGATCGGCGCCAGCACGTCCTGGAGCTTGAGGTAGTTCACCTTCACGCCGTCATCGAGGTCGAGCTCGATGCGTTGCTGGGCCAGGGGCAACAGGGCGTCCTGCTCCCAGGTCTGGCATTCCTTCAGCACCTTGGTGATCTTCTCGGCTTCCTTGCGGGCAGCAGTGCGCTCACGGGTTGGCAGCTCATCGTTGAGCTGATCGAGGCCGAGCTGAGCCAGGCGGGCCTCCAGCTTCTGCAGGTAGGGCCGGAAGTAGCTGTTGAGTACCTGGTTGAGTGTGTCCTTGGTGTAGCGGTGCAGGTAGATCAGGCAAGCAAAGCCACCCCTTGAAGGACCAGCGGGGCTCTGCACCAGCCAGTAGATCGGACGTTTTTTATACGCCTGCAGGTGATCCTTGTAGAACTCGCTACAGAAGTATTTGCGGATATCTTTGCCGAGGGACTCCTCGATGAAGCGCAGGTTTTCACCGACGCTGCTCTCGGGGAAGGTGACGGCCAGGAACTCTCGGGTGCGGGCAACGATGTCGTCTTCAAACCATTCGTCATCGAGGACGGGGATGATGCCGTCGGGGTCGGGCTTGAACTGAACTTCGCTCAGGGGCTTGGAGACTTTTTCTTCGTAGGTGGCGAGTTGCTCAGCTTGGCTCTCGCGGGAGTCAGCCAGAATCAATCCTGGGTGATCGAGGCTGTAGCGGCCCATCATGCAGCCGGTGGCATACGACAACAATTCCTTGATCGTGTCCTGGCGGAAGCGAATCCAGAGCTCGTCTTCGCTGAGATTGCCGGCGTAGCGGTAAGCGGGATTCACCGTGAGGGTGATCTGCTCGATCGGTACATCTGGGGTGAGTTCGTCCCGGAGGCCGTAGGCGTCGATGAAGAGGCGGTTGTTCTCCTCTTCGAGGAGCTTCACATCGGCAATAATTTCCTTGTTCCGGATGATCCAGGCGCTGTAGCAATTGTCGAGGGTGAGGTGGGCTTCGTTGGAGGCTGATAAGAGGGGGGAAGACTGGAAGTCCAAGGAGCGTTCGAAGGCATCCCAGTCATCGGTTGCGCGCTGTACGAGACGTTCAACAGCGGATCCCAGTGGCACACTGCTCAGTACTTCTGCCTCGATGGGAAGAGTTCGAACGTCTGTAATCTTGGTAGATATCGTTGGATTGATGGCTTTGAGGAGGCCGCTTGTAACCTTTGAATTCAAAAAGCCCAAAAGCTGGTGCTTCTTGTCGACCTCTATAGAGAACACGGTTGGTCCTTTTGTCTCGTATGTTGCGTTGCAAGGAAGGTATCGAAATGACGTGTTCGACGAAGTTACGTCTGTCCAGGTGATGCCTTCTCGGTACCAGTACTCTTCAGCAATGATTCGTGCGGAATGGTTCGCTCGATAGAACTCCCTAACCGATGGCAACCAGTCGATAACATACTCAAGATTGCCCGCCCACTTCCTGAAGTTTCCACCCTTAGCGCAAAGCAACCATCGGCGCTCTATTCCAAGCTTGGCGGCCTCTACTTCCCACGCAAGACGCAGATACCTATCATTGTCGGTCGTTTTGTTCTGCCCTTCCGTTATGAAGAAGTCTCCCGCGCTACTCGCGTCGAACAAGCTAAGCATCTTGTCGCTCAGCCAATATGCAATTGGCATGCTTGAAATACGCTTGAATTCATCTGGCGAAGTTTCAAATCGATTTGACGGGTTGCGCTCAAGAAATACATTCTGCTTATCAGCCGACTGAGGCGCGCTATTCAGATCTATGAATATCCCAACAAATCCTGGCACCCGCATATTTAGGATCGAGAATACGGTGCCCTGAGCAATTTTCGAGTTCATCGACGGAAAAGTGTTGTAGCCAATCTGTGCCATAGAGCTCATAGTTGTCTCCGACAGGATTCGCTCCCGCATTTTCTGAAAGGAGGACAGGAACATCCAGCTCTGCATGGTGACCATTGAGTTGCGACCCGCACTCTTCGCGAGCGAGTAGCTACGCTCAATGAAGCAGGCGTAGAGATCACTCCTCGAGTCAGGAAAGCAGTCCGAAGCGAACTGCTTCATCAAAGGGTTCATACCGTTAGTGCCCATATACGGAGGATTCGCCACCACGTCCTCATAACGAGCCGCCAACAACTCAGCCTGCCGCACCAGCGGCTCCAGGGTTTTCAGTGTCATCGCCACAAGTATGTCCTGCCCCTTCAGCTCACTCAACCGCCTCAACGCCGGCAACTTAAGCGCCAACTCAGCGGGCACCTGAATCAACGAACCAAAGGTGGTGGCGTGTTCAAACAGCTGTTTCAGCTCCACAAGGTCCGCCAGCTTTAATCCATGGTCCGCAAGGTTGACGGCATTTGCCAAAGCCTCCACATCCAATCCGTCGCTGTTCACCAACGCCATCACATTGAGATGGATGCCACGCTCAAGCAAGCGCCGGTCGTCGCCACGTCCTTTCATCATCAGCGCAAAGCTGGTCAGCTGGGCTGCCCGCTCGTCGATGTCCAAACCATACAAATTCTTCTCAAGGATCAGCTGAGGAATCTCCTGTTGTGGATAGCCGAGCTCTAGATAGATCGTCTTGAACAGCTCATAGGCTTCCACTAGAATGTGACCCGAGCCGCAGGCTGGATCGATCAGGGTGAGTTCTTCGGGGTTGAGCGCCTCTGGCGTGATTGCCGCCAACTGCGCTTTCACCTCATCCTTTTGCTCGGCAGGCTCGATGTAATACTCCATCTGGCCTTTGAGCGCTGAAGCCGGATAGGTGGCCAGCCACTGGGCCCCCAAAGAGTTCTGCACCATGTATTTCACGATCCAGTTGGGCGTGAACAGCTGGGTGGCGGCCGGAATATCTTCGGACTTCACCACTTTGCCGATCACCTGATCCTTCTTTTCCGAGATATAGAACTGATAAAGCCAGCCGATGATTTCCACGTCGTCGCAATCTCTATCGCTGATCTGGCTGCGAAAGCCGCCGGCAATCGAGCCATCGCTGAGCAGATCGTCCGGTAATAACAACTCGCTGGCATCATCCAGCCCTTCAAACAGAGTCGGCAGCAGCTGGTGATAGGAGCGACACACCGCCAGAATCAACTCGCGATACACCTCCCCCTGGGGATCGGCGCCGGCCATGGCCGTGGGGATCCGGCCATCGAGCAGGCCCTGCAGGCGCGCCTCATCCGTGTGGGGCTGCAGTTCAGCGGGCAGGCTGCCGCTGCGCAGCGGTTTTAGTAATTCGGGCTGGGTCTCTGACTCCGTCTGGGGCATCAACACCCTGGCGCCGAAAGGATGCCAGCACCGGGCATCGAGATAGCGCAGCGCCACTAATCGGTTGAACCAGGTGTAGGCCACCCGCTCCAGCAGCTGATGGCGGTTCTCCGCTTCCTGTTCCCGCAGCTCAGCGATCTGCTTGGCGTAGGTGCTCAGCGTGTCCGGGGTCTGGCTGTGGAGCAGCAGATCAAGCTTGCGGCCCACCGCCTCCAGCAGCTGCCGGCGCATCGCCGGGGCGAAGGTTTTAAGGGCGGCGGTGTTGACGGGCATGGATCAGTTGCGGGTCTGAGAAGCGAGTGGGAAGAAAGAGAAGGCAGATTTCAGAGACTGATCCGGTGTCCCTGCTCAAGCTCTCCCTGCGCAGAAGCCCGGAGGGCATCGAGCCACTGCTGCAGCTCCTGGCTGTTGGTGATCTGGCTCAGTGGGCAGTTCACCTTCAAAGCAGAAGCCGGAACCACCTTGATCAGTTCAGGCGTTGGTTTATCCGGCGGCGCCACCAAGGCCGCCATCCGCTGCAGCTGTCTAGGCACCTCATCGTTCCGGTAGCGGCTCACCCGCAGCAAGGCCCGTCCTGGCTGGCTCGCGGCCTCCACATCGGTTTTGGCCGCTGCAGTGGCTGCCAGCACCTGCTCCTGTTTGCTCGCCTCCAGCTTTTGGAAGTCAGCCGTTGCCTTCAGGCGGGCTTCCTGCTCGCTGATCTCCTCCAGCGCCTTGGCCTTCGCCGCCGCCAGTCGCTCACCCAGCTGCTTCTGCAGTTCGACTATCGAGCTTTTGGCCTGGGGGATCAGGCCGCCGGCATAGGGCTTATCGCTCTCCAGCAGCATTCGCAGCGGCCTCACCTGTTCGGCTGGTAGATCGGCGAACTCATCGCCGTAGCGCAGTTCAAAAGCCCGCACCTCGTCGTAGACGGTCTTCTGGTTGCCGTTGAGGAACTGCTTCAGGGGAGTGATCAGGTCTTCCTCCGCATCCAGCCAGCTGTCCTTGAAGGTATTGAGCTGGTTGAGCAGGTAGCCGTCGTCCTTCTTGGCCATCGCTTCTGCCTGCCCCGCCCATGGCTTCACGGCAGCCAGGAAGGGGTAGTTGGCGGACTGCGCTGCGATCTCCCGCAGGTCCTGGGCTTCTTCTGCCATCGCCATGCGGAAGGCTTCGCAGGTGCTACGGGCATCGGTGCCGATGCTCTGCGTGTTGAACAGCTCCCGGTGGAAGCGCTTGAGCGCATTCACCGTGCTGGTGTCGTACACCTCCTGCTTGCGCACGCTCACGCCACCCAGCTTGCGGCTGTTGGTGAGTGCCTCGATCACCTCCACGCTGCTGAGCAGCTCCTTCTCCCGCAGCTCCAGCTTCCCGAGCCGGTAGAGCCGCGCAATAAAGGTGAGGGTGGCCCAGTTGCTCCAGCCATAGGGGCGCCCCTCAAACTTGCGCACCAGCGCTTCTGCGCTCAGCCGCTCGGCTTGATTTTTGCTCCTTTCCACCTCCACCAGCACTTCCTGCTCTGCCTCAGACAGCTGCACCGCCAGGCCATCGAGCAGGTCGTCCTGGTCGCGCACCACCGCAGCCACGGTGGTCTCATTGAAGGCCCCGTGCACCATTTTCAGCTTGGGGAAGGCCGAGCGGATCAGCTCCTGGTAGGCCTTGCTGAAACGGGTCTTGGGGTCACCTTCTCCCACCGAGAGGGTCTGGCCATTCACCACCAGCACGGCCATCCGCAGATGCTCTTCCGCTAGCCGGGTGATCTCCTGGCGGCGGCTGCCGTTCTGCTTGGCCCGGATCGCCAAAATGGCGTTGAGGGTTTCGTCTTCGCTGCCGCTGTTCTGGCGGATGTAGAGGTCGGTTTTGAGCTGGCTGCGGATCTGATCGAGCAGCCGCTCCTTGCCCGGCAGCACCGCCATCAGTTCGGTGCCACCCATGTTGCGGCTGTGCAGGATCGCCTCGCTGCCGTAGTTGGGGTGCTCTGGGGTCACCAGGTTCACCACCACATCGCCCTCTTTGCCCTTGATCAAGCCGTCGTCGATCTTCTGGGCAAAGGAGTAGTCGTTGCCGTTGTCGGCAAAACGGATCTTGTTGCTTTGCAGCACGTCGTCA
>CAIZQU010000125.1 GCA_903935205.1 uncultured cyanobacterium
GGGTGGGGTCCTCGACCCCCAGCTCCTCCAGCAGCCGGCGGTGTTCGTCATCGGAGATGCCCAGCTCCTGGCGCATCCGCCGCAGCACCTCCAGGCTGTTGGCCCCGTTCACATAGCCCTCAGCGAGGGCATCGCGCACGACCCCTTTGTAGGCCTCGTGCCGCTGCTCGCTTCCGAAGTCCGGCAGAACCCTCGCCAGTACGTAGACCTCGTCGGGGTTGAGATCGCCGAGGCTGCGGCCTTCGAGAAAGCGCCCCACATCGAGCCCGAGCTTGGCTAGCTGACGCCGGAAGCGCTCAGCCAGGTTTTCGCGGCTGTAGAGGGCCGGGCTGCGCTGCCAGTTGAGCACGAGCCACAGGGAGCTGGTGGCCACAAGCGCCATGTCGAAGAGGTACTGAACCCAGGCCGGAGCCAGCAGCAACAGCGGTCGGCCGGCGAACAGAAAGAAGATGTTGAACACCAGGAAGGTGGCCGCCAGGAAGACGCGATGGCGGATCAGGGTTTTGTCCGGTTCGGCCCCCTGCCGGCGCACGCGGGCGCGCATCCAGGCCTCGGCGGCCCGGCCGCCCAGCCAGCCGAGCCAGGTGCCCAGGCCCAGCACCAGGGGCACCGCCACCAGGCGCGGCACGGCAATGGGCTGGCCGAAGAGAAAGAGCCCGGGGCTCAGCAGCAGCGCCAGCTGATCGCTCTGGCGTACCCAGGCTCCGGAAAAGTAGTAGTCCCAGTTGCCGGCGTAGAGGTAGTAGTAAAGGAAATAGGCCACCATAAGACCGAAATAGCTATAGCGCTCAAAGGCGAATGCCGGCGATGGCAGCCGCGCCCAGTACATGCGCTCGGCGTCGATGTCGATGCAGGGTTGCTGGCAGGCCACGCAAGCGCTCTGCTCCTCTCCGCTGGCCGATTGCGTGCGACACATCGACTGGGTGATCGGCGTGGCACTCATGTGGGCACGACTGCCCAGCAGGCCCGACGGGGTGGAATAGATCGCCTGCACCGGCGCCATCGGGCAGAAGTACTGGCACCAGGCCTTGCCGCCGTAGAGCCAACCCACAGCGATCGCCGCCGCGATCGTGAACAGCAACCAGGCCGCCAGCACCAGGCGATCGGCGTTGAAGAAGAGGATGCGACCACAGAGGCCGGCGAACAGCCAGCTGAATTGCAGCGTTGGGTAGTGCCTGGCCAACCAGGAATCCTGCGGCACCCGCGCCAGCTGGCGCCGGATCTCGCCGGTCTTCGGGTTGCGCTTCGTTGTCTGGCGCTGCCAGCCCAGGGCGCGGGGAATCTGAGAGAGAAAGGAGAGCGGACAGATCCTTCGCCAGAGCTCGTGGCCGAAGACCAGCAGCAGGAAGATTGCCGCCGGCACCACCGCCCCCCAGAAGACCGTGGTACCCAGGGGATAGGGGGATTCACTCAGGCAGCGCCCCTGAACCTCCACGCAGGCGTCGGGGAGGCGCAGCGGGCTCCAGGGGTGATCCGCCTGGGTGAAGCGGGCCGTGAAGGGATCGAAGAACAGCGAGCCGATGATCAGCAACCAGCCCGTGGTGAGCAGCCATCGCAGCCAGTGCATACGAATCTCGCTCACCCGCGTGCCAGCCATCAGAGGGATTGGGAGGGGGGCGAACCCTACCCGAGCCCTCGGCGACCTGGTGGCTGCCTGCCGTGTTTGCTGTGGGGTGGGTGCGCAAGACGTTTGACGTGGACCCCAGGGGCCCCATCTCTGCTTTTTGGTAGTTGTGCCAGTAGCGGGTCCAGCCCGATGCTGTTCTGAACAGCCCATTGCCGTCCCTTGATCCTTCCTTGGCTTACGGCCGCCCTCACTCTGGTGGTGGTCGCGGTAACAGCCCCATTGCTTGGTCGCCATCTGTTTGAGGTGTTCGATAGGCATCCCCAGCCCGCCTGGGACCGCTGGCTGAACCCGATCGAGGACGCGCTGATGCGCTGGATTGGGGATACCGGCCGCAGCGCCGAGTCCGCCGATGGGTACCTGGCGCCGCTGTTAATCAGCAATGCGCTGTTTGCGCTGCCGGCCTTTGCGCTGCTCCTGTTGCAGCCGTCCTGGCTCAACACCCTGGGATTCGGGGGGCTGCGCTGGGACCTGGCCCTGCACACCACGATCTCCTTCCTCACCAACACCGACCAGCAGCACCTGGTCCCGGAGCAGAGCCTGGGAACCCTGGCCCAGCTCGGGGCGATGCAGTTCCTGATGTTCGTCTCAGCGGCCACGGGCCTGGCTGTCGGTTTCGCCGTGATCCGTGGCTTCAGCGGCCGGCCGATCGGCAACTTCCACCGGGATCTGCTGCGCTCGCTCACCCGCGTGTTGATCCCCGCCTCGCTGCTGCTCGCGTTGTTCCTGTTGGTGTGTGGTGTGCCGATGACCCTGGCCCCGCCGCTGCAGATCACCACGCTGGAAGGCGCCAGTCAGTTGCTGCCCCGGGGCCCCATCGCTCTGTTCGAGGCGATCAAGCAGCTGGGCGAGAACGGCGGCGGCTTTGTGAGTGCCAACTCCGCCCACCCCTACGAGAACCCCACCCTGCTCACCAACCTAGTGAGCACCTGGGCCATGCTGATCATCCCGGCAGCCACGCTGGATGCCTTCGGGCGGTTCGTGGGCAATCGGCGCCAGAGCAATTTGTTGCTGATGTTGCTCTTCGCTCTGCTGGTGATCGCCGCCGCCGTCGCCATGGGGGCGGAGCAGGCCGGCAACCCGGTCCTACAGCGCTGGATCAGTGGCGGCAATCTCCAGGGCAAGGAGCTGCGCTTTGGCGCCGGGCTCACCGGTCTGTGGTCGGTGGTGACCACCGCCACGATGACCGGAGCGGTGAACGGCGCGATCGACGCGGCGATGCCGCTGACGATTCTCACGACCCTGTTCAACCTGTTCCTGCAGGTGGTGTTCGGCGGCCAGGGCACCGGCATCGCCTATCTGCTGGTGTTCGTGCTGCTCGCGGTGTTTCTCACTGGCCTGATGGTGGGTCGCACGCCGGAATTCCTCGGCCGCAAGGTGGAGAAGCCCCAGGTGGTGTGGGCCAGCCTGATCTTGCTGATCCACCCGATCTTTGTGCTGATCCCGGCGGCGCTCACCCTGGCCGGTGGCGCCACGCTGGCGGGCATCAGCAACCCGGGCTCCCATGGCATCAGTCAGGTGGTCTACGAATACGCCTCAGCGGCCGCCAACAACGGGAGCGGTCTGGAGGGCCTTGGTGATGGCACCACCTGGTGGAACCTCAGCACCAGCCTCAGCCTGCTGGGTGAGGTGGTCTGGCTTTCCTGGACAGCCCCCATCGTTAACCTCTGAGGCGGGGCACCACCCCTGAAAGGGGGCTCCCACCGATGAGCAAGCGCCGCACCCACAGTCCCGAGTTCAAGGCCAGGGTCGCCATGGAGGCGATCAGTGGCCGCAAGACGATCCAGGAGATCGCCGCCGACCACGCCATCCACCCGATCCAGGTCAGCCAGTGGAAGAAGCAGCTGCTGGAGGGCGCCAGCGAGCTGTTCACCAGGGGCAAGAAGAGCAAGGACAAGGAGGGGGGACAAGCCAAGGAGGCCGAGCTGTTCCAGCAGATCGGGCGGCTGCAGATGGAGCTGGAGTGGCTCAAAAAAAAGTCTCAGCTGCTCTGATGCCCGTGAACTGCGCAAGCTGGTCGATCACGACCACCCCGAGCTCAGCGTCAGCCGCCAATGTGCGCTGCTGGGCCTGCCCAGATCCACGCTCTATTACCGGCCTACACCGGTGCCGGCATCGACCCTGGGGATCATGGCCAGGATCGATGCTCTCTATCTGGAAGACCCGTGCAGCGGCAGCCGCCGGATGGTGGACTACCTGGCCAGAGAAGGGATCCCGATCAGTCGTGACCGGGCACGAAACCTCATGCGCCGCATGGGGTTACGGGCGATCTACCGGAAACCTCGCACCACCATTCCAGGAGATCCAGCAGAGCGCTTTCCCTGCCTGGTGGATCTCGACGCAGTCACGGCTGTCGACCAGGTCTGGGCTACCGACATCACCTACATCCCGCTACAGAAAGGATTTCTCTACCTGGTGGCGATCGTGGATCTCTTCTCCAGGACCATCCTCAGCTGGAAGCTCTCGAACAGCCTTGACACGGAGTTCTGTATGGATGCCCTTGAGATGGCGCTGGAAGGTGGCCGCAGGCCCGAGATCTTCCACTCCGATCAAGGCTGCCAGTTCACCTCTGGTGACTTCGTTGCGAGGCTGCAGGCTGAGGCGATCAAGATCAGCTGGTCAGGCAGGAAACGGTGTTACGACAACATCCTCGTTGAGCGATTGTGGCGAACAGTCAAGTATGAGGAGGTCTACCTCCGTGCCTACAGCGATGGCTGGGAGGCTGAGATCAGCCTGGCCCGTTTTCTGTGGAGGTACTGCCATGTAAGACCTCACAGCTCCCTGGGAGGCAGAACTCCCCATGAGGTCTATACTGAGACCGAACCCTGTTCCTCCCGCCGGGAGTTAACGATGTCAGGGGCCGGAACTGTCCAATAAAAGGCACCCACCTCA
>CAIZQU010000126.1 GCA_903935205.1 uncultured cyanobacterium
GGAGCTCCATCGCTCCGCGGCGATCATCCAGCGCTACCAGCCGCGGCGAGAGTCGCTGGCGCCGGCGAGGCAGAGGTTGCTTCTCGATGAGCAGACCCGCCGCGATGCGCTGATCCCCCAGCTGAAGCAGGCGATCGCTCATAACTGGATGGAAGGAACGCTCTACTTCCAGGGCCGCAGCCTCAATCCCAAGGACTGCGGCCAGAGCTTCGGGGCGGCGCTGTTGGCGGCCGGTACCCAGGCCCTGCCCCTGCTCTACCCCTACTTCCGGGCGATTCAGATCCTGCCCACGGAGCTGAACCAGCTGCTGCAGCCGGAGCTCACCGGCGCCTCCACCAAGTTCCTGCCGGAGGGGCTGGGCATCCTGGAGCTGGACACCGGCCGCTATGTGCCCGCCTGCAGTGGCGAGATTCCGCGGCGGGTGCTCCAGACCATCGAAGACGACCCCGGCCTGGAAGGCGGCGAACTGCTCAAGCAGTTGGGAGCCGCTCCCTACGGCTATGCGCCAGGCGTGGTGAAGGCCTGCGTGGCGGGATTGCTGCGTGACGGCAAGATCGCGATCCAACCGGAAACCGGCCCCGAGATCACCGCCCGCCGCGATGCCGGGGTGCAGGACCTGTTCGACAAGGACCGCAGTTTCCGCAAGGCCCGCTTCAGCAAAGGCGGGGATGGCGGCACCAGCCGACAGGACCGGGCCCGGATCTGCAAGCTGTTCGACGAACTGCTGAAACGGGATCTCGACCGGGAAGAAGGCCCGATCGCCGATGCGGTGTCGGAGCTGTTCCCCGATCTGGCCAAGCGCCTGCGGGAGGTCCAGACCCGCCTGAACCGCCTCCCTGGCGATTTCGAGGAACCTGCCGCCCTGGCCAAGTTGCAGACCGCACTGGAGCAGTGTCTGCGCAATCCCAGGCTGACGCGCCCCACGGTGCAGGCGGTGTTGCGCCATCTCGACGCCCTGCGCGATGGCCTCACCACCCTGCAGGTGCTGGAAGCCGAGGTGAACGACGCCACGGTGCTCGCTCTGGGGGAGGCCTACTCCGTGCTGACGCGCATGGCCAGCCAGCTGGAAGGCCTCGGTATCCAGGCCACCAACGTGGAAGCCGCTGCCACCAGGGTGCGCGACAAGCTCGAGAGCCCTGAGCCCTGGCGGGGCCTGGCAGATCTGGACGGCGATCTGGAGGAGATCCGCGTTGCCTACCGCAGTGAACGCAGACAGCTGCTGCTGGAGCAGGAGCAACGGCTTGAGGCCAGCCGCCAGAAGGTGCGCGGCTGCAGTGGCTACAGCACCCTTGGAGCCGATCAGAGCCATGCGGTGCTCAAACCCTTCGCCGCCTGTGCGATCAGCACCGATGAGCAAGCGATCGCCCCCAGCCTGGAGGAGCTGAAGGATCCGTTTGTGGCTCGGCTGCAACGGGCGGAGAGGGAAGCGGTTGAGACGCTGGATCGGCTGCTGGTGGATAAGGGCGAGGTCACCCAGCTGACGCAACAGGTGGACCTGGGCCTGCACAACCGCGAGCTGAACAGCGAGGAGGACGTGCGGGCGCTGGCGCGGGAGATCGAAAGCCGCCTGTTGCCGTTGGTGCAACAGGGAACCCGCGTGCGGATTCAGTGAGGAGCAATTATGACTAGACTAGTCACAGTCGAGGAGGACGGGATGCAGAGCTGGCCGATCCATGAAGCGAAGGCTCGCCTCTCGGAGCTGGTGAAGCGGGCGCAGCAACAGCCGCAGCAGCTCACGTCCCATGGCGAACCAGTAGCGGTGGTGCTCTCGGCGGAGGCGTATCACCGCCATCAGCACGAAGGCGAATCGCTGGTGGCGTTCATCCGCCGCTCGCCGCTGGTGGGGGCCGACGAGCTGGATCTGGAGCGCAGCCCGGATCTGACCAGGGATTTCGAGCTTTGAGGGATTCAGAGTTGGCGACGGGCGGCTACCTGATCGACACGAACGTGATCTCGGAACTGCGCCGCCGCGAGCCAGAACCGCGGGTGGTGCATTGGTTCGAGCAACGGCCAGCGGGCCAGCTCTATCTGAGCGTGCTGAGCCTGGGAGAGATCCGGCGTGGGGTGGAAAAGCTGGAGGCGGGAGAACGGCAGCGAGCGCTGCGCAACTGGCTGGAGCAGGAGCTGCCGGCTTTCTTTGCGGGCCGTGTGCTGCCGATCGATGAAGCGGTGGCCCACCGCTGGGGCTGCCTGATGGCGGAGATAGGCAGGCCCCTGCCGGCGATCGACAGCCTGCTGGCGGCGACGGCCCTGGAACACAACCTGGTGCTGACCACCCGCAACCTCAAGGATGTGGCGGGGTTGCCCGTGGTGGTGATCAACCCCTGGGACGAGGGGGAGGAGAGCCCGCCATGATGACCCCCGAAGCCAAGAAGGGGCTCTCCGGCACGATCCGCGGGCTGCGACAGCGCCTGTTGGAGGATCTGCGGCTGGCGACGGAGTCGGCCTATCGGCTCTCGGTGCGGGCGCAGGACGCTGGGCTCGATGAAGCCGCGAAAACGAAACGCCAGCGCCTGGACAGCTGGCTGGATGAACAGCTCAGAGCCCAGGCAGCCGGGGGCCGGCGCCGGCAGCGGGACGATTTCCTGCGGGAGGCCGAACAGCAGGCGGCCTACACGCTGCTGAACCGGCTGGTGATCCTGCGCCTGATGGAGGAGCCTGGCCCTTCCGGTCAACCGCTGCGCAAGCCAGCCCTGATCAAGGGAGGCTGGGGCAGCACGGCCTATCAGGACTTCCGGGATCTGGCCCGGGGTGTGGTGCGCGATGACCCCACCGAGGGCTTTGGCTTCCTGCTGCGGCTCGTGTTTGAGGAGCTGGCGGAAGACCTGCCGGGCCTGTTTGGTTCGGCAGGGATCGGCGATCTGATCCCGATTCCTCCGGCCACCTTGCGCCATGCGGTGGAGGAGCTGAATAAGGACGAGCTGGAGAGCTGCTGGGCCGATGACATGACCCTGGGCTGGGTGTACCAGTACTGGAACGATCCGGAGCGGGAACGGCTCGACGCCAAGATCAACGACGGCGGCAAGATCGAGCCGCACGAGATCGCCAGCAAAACCCAGATGTTCACCGAGCGCTACATGGTGGACTGGATGCTGCAGAACAGCCTGGGCCTGATGTGGTTCACCCTCTGCAAGAAGAACGGCTGGGCACCAGAGGTGCAAACGAATGGCACGCTGCAAAGGCTTGAGGAGCGCCGGATTGAATGGCGTGCCAAGCGCGCAGCGGGTGAGGTGAGCCTCACCGAGCTCATGCCGCTTGAAAGCGAGGAAGAACGGCGCTGGGCTTACTTCCTGCCGGAGCAGGAGATTCCCGATGAGGCGGTGGAGCTCGCTCTTGACTCCGTTCGCGAGTGGAAGATCCTCGACCCGGCGGTGGGCTCGGGCCACTTCCTGGTGGTGGCGCTGGGTCTGCTCTTGGCCCTGTTCCAGGAGGAGGCGAGGCATCGCAACCTGCAAGACGATCCCGAATGGAGTGAGCGGGCGATCGTGGAGCATCTACTGGCTCACACTCTGCATGGAATCGACATTGATCCGCGTGCGGTTCAGATCGCAGCGGCATCGCTCTGGCTGAAAGGGAAGTCACTCTGTCCCGAGATCGAGCCGGAACAGCTGAATCTGGTGGCTCCGAACCTCAGGCTCGCCGACCTTCCCGATGACGATCCAGCCCTTGTTGAACTGCGATCTGATATTGAGGCTGAGACGGGGATTGCAGGGGAGTTCACCTCCAAGATCCTGCAGGCTCTTCGAGGTGCGGATCACCTTGGCAGCCTGTTAAAAATCGATCAGGCTGTAGATGCTGCGATTGAACAGCAGGAGCTTCGCCTCAAGGCATTGAGGACCAAGGCTCAGCAGGTGCAGGCAGACCTTTTTGGTGGAGCCCCACCCATGCAGGCGGAGATGGATTTCTCCGCAGCAGAAGCCCGTGCTGACCTGCAGGAGTTGCTGGAGCAGTTCCTGACTCGCCACTCCAGTGCGAATGATTTAGGCCTGCGCCTCCATGGCGAACAACTTGCTGCAGGCGTGCGATTTGTACGGTTCCTAAAAGAAGGTGCTTACCATTTAGTGGTTGCAAATCCACCTTATCAAGGCACCGGCAAGGTGGCATCTTCCTCTTATACACAGACTCATTACTCACCCGGAAAGGCTGATCTCTACGCAGCATTCTTGCTTCGCGGAGTAGAGCTCGCCAGAGATGCTGGAATTGCCGCAATGTTGACCATGAGAAACTGGATGTTTCTCA
This sequence comes from uncultured cyanobacterium, assembly GCA_903935205.1. Taxonomy (GTDB): domain Bacteria; phylum Cyanobacteriota; class Cyanobacteriia; order PCC-6307; family Cyanobiaceae; genus Cyanobium. Next base: position 4,240 of record CAIZQU010000126.1, read on the forward strand.
CTCAGTATTCTGAGCTAAGGCAAAAGCTGATTTCAACATGCGCTCTCATTTCAGTCGGCGACTTTGACCGTGGCGCATTCGAGTCGATTCCGGATGAGATCGTTAGCGTTTGTGCATCCATCCATCTCAAAGCCAGATCGGATTCTGCTTTTCTGAGCAATGCGCACTGCCCAACTCCTCGCAAGGATCGGTCTAGGGATGTGGAGCGAACCTTGCGCAAGCGCTCTGCAGCTCTTTGCCAAGAAGGTCTCGGAAGATTCAATGTATCACTCCTGAGCAGAATTCCGGAGCATCCGCTTGTGTACTGGTGGAGCCAGGATGATATTGATAAGTACTGCGAATTCCCCCTTTTGGGGTCTGTCCATGAAATAGCCTCCGGCGTTAAGTCTGGAGATGATACGCGATTCATAAGACGGTTAAGCGAAGTTCCACGCTGCAAGCAGCCTAAGTCTTTTGCTATTCCCGATAAAACGAAGGCGTGGCAGCCATTCGTGAATGGGGCAGCTGGAGCGACATGGATGGAGCCTACTAGAGAGGTAATTTTTTGGAAGTCGTCTGCACTTGAGCTTCAGGTCTACGGTGCGCATGTTGCGCCAGGATCAGTAAGGCTCAGAGACCCGGAGAACTATTTTGTTAGAGCCATTCCTTTTGCAATGATTGGAAGCTCGTTCAATGCGAGAGCGCATCGGCACCCTTGCATCATGGGAAACAAGGGTGCATCTGTTCTATCCGAGGATCTCGCCGCCTCTGTCTGCCTGTTAAATTCTAGCTACGCCAAAAACATTATAGAATCCCTTAATCCCGAAATCGGGTTTCAGATAAACGATATTCAACGCTTACCTGTCAGGCAAATCGAACTTTCCGGCGCCATTTATGATTGCATGCGCAAATGCTTTTCTGTTCATGAATCACACAGAGAGTGCTCGATTGAATACGTTTTCCCGGGCACTTCTCCCTGGGAATCTGCAAAAAGATGGGCGCAGACGGCGGTTGACCGACCGGAAGGTTCACCACTTCCCGAATACATTGAAGAACTCGACCCCGAGCCCCCCACAGACCACCTGAGCTTTGCCCTCGGCGTTGCCCTGGGCCGCTTCGCCCCCGTCGATGACGATGGCCAGCCCACCACAAGCAGTCCGCCCGGCATCCTCGATCCCACCACCGCTGATCTCTCCCATGCCCTTCCCAAAGGGATCCTGTTCCTTGATGGCTCGTTAGAACAGAACGATCACCGCGACGATCTCGGTCAAGCCGCAGCGGCCCCATTGCATCAGGCCTGGTCCCATTATGGGTCAACCTTTGCCCCAAACCGCAATCTGCGCGATTGGCTGCGGCTGGACTTCTTCAAGGATGTGCACAAGGGCATGTATGAGAACCGCCCGATCCACTGGCCGCTGAGCTCGTCCGGCAAAACCTTTGTGGCCTGGGTCAACATCCACCGCATGGATGACAGAACCCTCAAGGTTCTCCTCGCCGACCACCTGATTCCAGCCCGATCCCGCATCGATGGCGAGCTGGATGACTTGAGGCAGGTTCGCGATTCAGAGGACCGCAAGGCGGCCCGTGCAGCCGACACGCGCATCGGCAAGCTCACCCGCTGGCGGGAGGAACTACAGGAGCTCATCTCAGCCGTGGAGCAATGCGCCGATCACGGTGCACCTCCCACCGATGGTCGTTGCCCTGCAAGGGACCAAGACTCCGTCTATGCCCCCGACCTGGATGACGGCGTGATGATCAACTCCGCGGCGCTCTGGCCTCTGCTGGATCCGCAGTGGAAGGATCCCAAGAAGTGGTGGAAGGAACTCGCCAGTAGCCAGGGCAAGAAGGACTACGACTGGGCCCATCTGGCGATGCGCTACTGGCCGTCTCGGGTGGATGAAAAGTGCCAGAACGATCCATCCCTGGCGGTGGCCCATGGCTGCTTCTGGCGGTATCACCCTGAACGGGCCTGGGCCTGGGAGCTGCGCCTGCAGCAGGAGATCGGCTCCGACTTCCGCATCGAGGAGGCTCCCTATCGCCCCGGCGGCCGCGACCTCGAAGACCAGGGCGACGCCCCACACCGGCAGGCGTGGCTCGCCGAACACCCCAACGAAGCCCTCGCCGCCGTCGAGAAGGAGGCGATCCGCCGCATGGGCCGCGGTGACAACCGCCAGGTGGTCAGCGAGATGCGCATCCTGGAGGCCGGGCTGTGGTCGGTGATCCCTGAGAAGGTGTCTGCCATGGAGCAACGCCTCAGCGACCGCCAGGGGCAGTTGTTCAGCCTGCGGGCACCCGATGAGGCCGAGGGCCGAGCCCGTACCGACGGTGAGCAGTCCGTGCAGGTGGGGCTGACCCTCGCCCTGGGTGGCGCAGAGGGGGCGGGTGGATGACTTCGAGGCCTCTCCATGGCCGGTTACGAGGGCTCTTGCGCAGGTTTTCCGCGCAAAGCGTCCTTGGGCTGGCAGACTGCCCCCATTGGAGGGTCGGATAGATGCTTGTTGAATTCCGCGTTGAGAATCACCGCTCCATCCGCGAGGAGCAGGTCTTCTCCATGGAGGCCGGGCGGGTCGACAAAGCTGAAGACGACAGGCCCCGGGATGTGACCGGTTCAGCGACACCGTTGCTACCACTTGCTGCTTTTTATGGGGCAAACGCCAGTGGCAAAAGCAACATCCTCGACGCGATCCACTTTGTTCGCCTGGCGGTGCTCCACTCGCATCGCAACTGGGATCCTGCAGGCGGTGTGCCCCGCAACCCTTTCGCCTGGGACGGCTGGCCTGAGCAACCATCTCTCTTTGAGCTGACGGTCATCTCAAAAGGAATCCGATCTCAGTTTGGCTTCGTTATTGATGATGCTCAGATTCTTGAAGAGTGGCTATATGCATGGCCGAAGGGCAGAAAGCAGATCTGGTATGAACGTGAATGGGACGATGGCCAATATCGCTACCATTATGGAGATCACTTCAAGGGTGAACGGAAGGTCGTAGAAGAGGTCACGCGTCCCAATGCGCTCTTCCTTTCTGCTGCTGCTCAGCACGGGATTCAGCAAATCACTCCCATTTACGAATGGTTTTGGGACTTGCGGACAATCAATCTACAGCGGCAGCGTCACGCCTTTCATCACCACACTGCAGATACATGGCTTTCTGCCGCATTGGCGCGAACGGATGCCGCCTCAAATGACCAAGATGAAGAGCATGCCAAGCGGCTCCAGACCTTTCTTGACCTGATCAGGGCTGCCGATGTTGGAATTACAGACATCAAGAAAGATCCTGTCACTCCCGGAAGCTACCTCTTCCGCCATAGGCATCCCGCTTCTGAGCGATGGCTCACCTTTGACGAAGAATCCGATGGTACCAAGAATTTGATCTGGCGTAGTCAGCCCCTTCTCGATGCTCTTTGGAGTGGTGGTCTAGTCATCGTTGATGAACTGGAACGGAGCTTACATCCGTTGCTTGCCCAGCGAATTGTTGATCTCTTTCAAAGCCAGGAATCAAATCCCAACAACTCGCAAATCATTTTCACGACACACGATACGAATCTGCTTGCGGGTATGGCAGGTGCTCCCTCGCTGAGGCGAGATCAGGTGTGGCTTACAGAAAAAAGTAGGGATGATGCCACTTGCCTGCTCCCACTCTCAAGTTACAAGCCTCGAAAAGCTGAAAATCTGGAGCGGGGTTATCTGATGGGGAGATATGGCGGAATTCCTGTCACTACATCAATGCGTGGGGCCGCACTTTTCGGCAAGTCAGGACTGACACGTGAGCCCGAGGAGAGTGGCTATGCCCAGTAGTCGGCGAAGACGACATCGTCATAATCCGCCAGCAAAAGCCAGCATCAAGCCAAATAAGACAATTCTGATTGTCTCAGAGGGACCTGTTACTGAGCGACAATACGTTGAAGGGCTCGGACAGCTCATCGGCAACACTGGCATAAGGGTTGTTTTTTCAGGCAAGCATGGAGTCCCCCGTACAATCGTCGATGCGGCCAAGGAAGAGTGCCTAGAGCTGCGTGCCGTCCACCGCGAAGAGTATGATGAGGTGTGGTGTCTCTTCGATAGAGACAAGCATCCGCGCTTTGAAGAATCTATTCAGATTGCACTGGCCAGAGGCTATCGCCTAGCGGTTTCAAATCCCTGCATCGAGCTTTGGCTGTGGCTTCATCATCGACCATCTCCAGGTGCCCAGACACATACTCACATGCAAGATTTGCTGAAAGACCAACTGGACGCCGAATACGACAAACATATTCGAGGAGACTTTTACTTCCCCAAGCTAATGGCCGCAGTGGCCGCTGCCTTCCGCCTCGACAAGCAAGCGATCGAGGATGGTGAGCCACCTTTCGGCAACCCATCAACCAGCATGTACAAATTGGTTCATTCCATAGCGAGTAAGGCTGATGATGAAGGTTTTATCGATGGCTGGGGATGGCTCGCGAGGTATCAGTGAGCAATCTCGGCCCCATCTCCACAGCCCTTGAAGCCGAACTGCGCCAACAGGTGCAGCGCAGCGGCATCGTGATCTGGCTGGATCGCGATGGCCACTACAGCCCGCTGGTGGATCAGCTCCAGGCCCTTCGCGCCGAAGGAGCTCTGCCCTATGCCGTGCATGGCTTTCGGGGCAGTCATCTGGCGCTGATGCTCGACCTCGATGCCGTTGCCGCCGGTTCCGATCCGCCACGGCTGCTGATTCACCTGCCTGGCTTCACGGAAGACACCGTGACCCAGACACCCGTGCTGGGGCTCTACCGCAGTGGTACCCGCTTCCGAAAGGCGCTGGGCACCCTGATTCGCGAGGCGGCTGCGGGCCAGGTGCCGGGAGAAGCGATCGAGGCCTTCGTGGCCACGGAGCCCGAAACGCTGGCCATGGCCGATGCCTGGCTGCAGGCCCAGCTCCAGGCCGATGGCGGTGGTCTGTACGAACAGATCCGCTCCACCCCCGTGGTGGAGGTGGTGGAGCAGCTGCTCAGCGATGGGCCGCTCTGCCGGCAGCTCACCTCAGCCGA
>CAIZQU010000127.1 GCA_903935205.1 uncultured cyanobacterium
CGCTTCCAGACTGCCGGATGCGGCGTGGTGTCCGTTTCCCGCAGTGGTGGATGCTGCTGGTGGCGATCCTCTCGATCCTGAGCGGTCAGGGCTCACTGGTCGGGATGGAGCGTTTCGCCAAACGACACCGCCAGACCCTCAACGAGCTGCTCGGCACCGATTTTGGCAGGTCGCCCTCGGATTCCACGTTCAGGCTGCTGCTGGCCCAGCTGGACCTGGCTGGCTTTGAGAGCCTGCTGCGTGACTGGATGACGGCCCAGCCCGGCGTTGCCGAGCTGGACACGCTGATCTGTGACGGCAAGACGCTGAGGGGCTCGATCGCCCAAACCGACTCCGGTGCAGCGAAGTTCATCGCTCAGGTGAGCCTCTGTTCCGAGTCGCTGGGCGTGGCGATCGCCCAGACCACCTATGCCACCGACGCCAGTGGCGACATCCAGGCCCTGCGCCAGCTGCTGGAGGCGGTGGAACTCGATGGAATTCTGGTGCAGGCCGACGCTCTGCATGCGAACCGCCCTTTTTCCTCTACCTCGCCCAGCGAGGCGCCGACTTCCTGATTGCCGTCAAACACAGTCGCCGCAAAAGTTTTCAGCTCCAGCTCATCAGAGACAGGCTCACCTACGGCCGCCGGATCCTGTGGTGCACCAGTAGACGGGAGCTGAGCCGAGGCCGTGACATCACCTGGACGCTGCGGGCGATGCCTCCGCCGGAGTGGGTGGTGGAGCACTGGCCTGGCAGCGCCACGGTCATCGCCGTGCGCAGCCATGGCATCCGAGAAGGGAAGCCAACCGATGAGACCCGCTACTACGTCACGAGTCTGCGGACCAGCGCCAGGTCTCTGCTGCAGCACGTGCGAGACCGCTGGTCGATCGAGAACAGCTGGCACTGGGTCCGCGACATGCCGCTGCGGGAAGACGCCCACCGCTACCGGGAGCCCAACGGCGTCCAGATTCTGGCGACGCTGAGAAGCCTGGCGATCAATGCCCTGCGGCTGAAAGGGATCAGATCCATCACCGAAGGCATCGCCGCCCTGGCTCATGACATCAGGGGGCTGCTGAGGCTGCTGGGGTGGAGAGAGGGCGCAGTGGAGATGCCCCTGGAATGACTTCTAATAGACCCTGCCATCCCGATCCGATTGGCGTCCCGATCAACCAGCCATCGCCAGGCCGAATCCTGCCGTTGATGGGCTGCTGTTGGTTCGTTGGTCCCTGCCCACTGCGTTGCACCACGCACCAGCCTCAGGATCAGCCACGGCTTGCGGTGATGCCGTTTGTCTTGGGCGAGCGGGTGCGCGAATCCCGCCCATCCCGCCCTCCACGCCCCCCGAGGCCCCCAGGTGCCTTGCGCCCCCAGCCCCGCCACGCCGCCCCACACTGGGGACCGCCTGGCCCGCTCCGGGGCACCCTGACCATCCCTTCCCCCCCAACAACCCCTGCGCCCCCTGCGCCCCCTCCGGACTGGCGCCAGCCCCTCCGCCAGGGCCTGGCCGCCCTGGCACAGGAACGTCGGCGGACCCTGCGCTCCTTCGCCACGCTCCCGGACGGCGCCGCCCTGCTGCAGCCCGCCGCGCCGGCCGCTGCCCTGCTCGATCTGGCCAGCAACGACTATCTCGGCCTCAGTCGCCATCCCGCGGTGCTCGCCGCCGCCGCCGCCGAACTGCAGGCCAGCGGCCTGGGTTCCGGTGCCTCGCGGCTGATCTGCGGCAGCCGGCCGGTGCACTTCGCCCTGGAGCAATCCCTGGCCGCCTGGCTCAATCGCGAGCGGGTGCTGCTCTTTCCCAGCGGCTTCCAGGCCAACCTCGCTGCCGTGTCCTCCCTCGCCGATCGCCACAGCCTGGTGCTCGCCGATCGCCTCATCCACCACTCCTTGCTCACCGGGGTGCGCGCCTGCGGCGCCCGCCTGCTCCGCTTCGCCCACAACGACCCCTCCGACCTGGAGCGTCGCCTCAGCGCCGCCCGGCGGCGGGATCCGTCCGGCCGGCTGCTGGTGCTCTGCGAAAGCCTTTACAGCATGGAGGGCAGCTCGCCGCCCCTGGCCCTCTTCACCGCCCTCTGCGACCGCTTCGGGGCTGCCCTGCTGGTCGATGAGGCCCATGCCCTCGGGCTGCTCGGATCCGCCGGTCGCGGTCTGGCCCATGGCCATGCCTCGATCGCCCTGGTGAGCGGCACCTTCGGCAAGGCCTTCGGCAGCGGCGGTGCCTTTCTCGCCGCCGATGGCCTGCTCGGCGACTGGCTGCTGCAGAGCAGCGGCGCCTTCCGCTACACCACCGCCCTCGCTCCGCCCCTGGCCGCCGGCGCCCTCGCCGCCCTGTCCTTGATCCAGGCCGCTCCGGCCGCCTCCACGGCCCTGCTGCAGCGGGCCGGCCGCTGGCGCGATCGGCTGGAGGCCGCCGGCTGGCCCCGGCCCCCCGGCCACGGCCCGATCCTTTCCCTGCTCCTCGGCAGCGATGCCGCAGCCCTCGCCGCCCAGCAACGGCTGGAAGCCGCCGGGTTGCTGACGGTGGCGATCCGGCCGCCCACCGTGCCCGAGGGCTCCTCCCGCCTGCGCCTGGTGCTGCGCCAGGGGTTGCCCGCCGGCACCCTGGAGCGGCTGCTGGCTGCCCTCGGGCCCCCTCCACCCGTCGCTCCCTGCCGCTCCGCCCCCTGATCCCATCGCCCCCAGATCGCGCCATGGCAGCCCCCACCCCTGAGACCTCCACCGAGCCCGCCCTGCAGGTGATCGCCATGCATGGCTGGGCCGGCACCGCCGCCTCCTGGGACCCTTGGCTCCCCGCCGCCCGCGCCCGCGGCTGGCATTGGTCCAGTGGTGAACGCGGCTATGGCGCCGCTCCCCCGTTCATGCCCTCCTGGCAGCCCCAGGGCCTGCGGGTGTTGATCGCCCACTCCCTGGGGGTTCACCTGCTGCCCCCCGAGCTCCTGCCCGCCGCCGAGCGGGTGGTCCTGCTGGCCGGCTTCGGCTGCTTCGTTCCCCCCGGTCGCCCGGGACGCTCCCTGCGCACCGCCCTGGTGGCCATGGATGCCGCCCTGGCCGATATCCCCGACGACCCCACCGCCAGCGCCCTGCGGGCCCAGGCCCTGCTGCGCGACTTCCTGGTTCAGGCCGCCTCCCCCGATCCGGTGTCCCTGATGCCCTCCGGCCCCGCCGATCAACCGCTGCCCGCACCGGCCCGCCAGCTGCTGCGCCGCGATCTGGCCCTGCTGGCGGCCAGCACCGACCTGCCCGCCGGCTTCCCCGAGGCGGTGCCGGTGCTGCTGGTGGAGGCCGGCGACGACCGGATCGTCGCCCCCGCCGCCCGCGACCTGCTGGCCGAACGGCTGCCCGGCGCCGAGCGGATCATCCTGGCTGGAGCCGGCCATGCCTTCCTCTCCACCTCCCCGCAGGCCGCTGTGCTGGAGTGGCTGGAGCGCACCCTGGCGCCATGACGGTGCTGCCCGCCACCGCCCGCTCCGGTGGGTCCCAGCCGCCTCCGGCACCACCTGAGCCGCCCCAGCCCTGGCCAGCGGCGGGCTTCAGTGACCAGGTGCGCCAGCGTTTCGCCCGCCGCGCCCATCGCTACGACCAGCAGGCCCTGCTGCAGCGCTCCGTCGCCTGGCGCCTGGCCGGTCTGGCCCGCGATCTGCCCCTTCCTCCCGGTCCCTGCGCCGATCTCGGTGCCGGCAGCGGCCTGCTCAGCCGCGCCCTGCTCCAGCGCCGCCCCGACCTGGCCGATCGCCCCCCCCTGCAGCTCGACCTCTGCCCCGAACTGCTGGCCCGCAATCCCCTCGCCGTCGCAGCGCCGGGAGGTCCCCTGCCCGCCTGGGACCTCAACGATCCCCTGCCGCCATGCCTGGCCGGCGCCGCCCTGCTCGCCTCCAGCTTCGCCCTGCAGTGGTTGGAGCGGCCCGCTGCCAGCCTTGGCCACTGGTGCGAGCAGCTTGCCCCCGGCGGCTGGCTGCTGCTCGCCTTGCCCGTGGCCGGCAGCTTCGCGGCCTGGCATCAGGCCGCCTCAGCCGCCGCCGTTCCCTTCACCGGCCTCTCCCTGCCGCCGGCCCAGGACCTGATCGCCGCAGCGGCCCCATGGCTGGAGCTCAGTCCTCCCCAGCGGCTGCGCTTCAGCCGCCCCGGTTGCGATGGGCTGGCCACCCTGCGGCTGCTCTCCGGCCTCGGTGCCACCGCCTCCCGCCTGCCCCCCCTCAGCGCCGGCCAGCTGCGGCGCCTGCTGCGCCACTGGCCGCCCGGCGCACCTCTGCACTGGGAGGTGTTGCTGCTGCTGGGGCGCCGCCGCTGATGTCCTCCCTGGAGAAGTCCTGATGCGCCTGGTGGTCTGCGGCACCGACACCGATGTGGGCAAGACCGTGGTCAGCGCCCTGCTGGTCGAGGGTCTCGGCGCTCGCTACTGGAAGCCGGTGCAGAGCGGCATCGAGGGCGGCGGTGACCGGGACCGGCTCCAGGCCCTGCTCGCCCTGCCGGCGGAGCGGATCGTGCCGGAGGCCTACCGGCTGGCGGCGCCGGTCTCCCCCCACTGGGCCGCCGAGCGGGAGGGGGTGGCCATCGATCCCGAGCGGCTCGCCCTGCCCCCCGGCGATGGGCCCCTGGTGGTCGAGACCGCCGGCGGCGTGCTGGTGCCCCTGCGCCGCGACTGGTTGCAGATCGAGCAGTTGCAGCGCTGGAACCTGCCGGTGCTGCTCGTGGCCCGCAGCGGCCTCGGCACCCTCAACCACACCCTGCTCAGCCTGGAGGCCCTGCGCCGCCGCCAGCTGACCGTGCTCGGCCTGGTGCTCAACGGCCCGCCCCACCCCGACAACCCCCGCACCCTGGCCGAGCTCGGCGCCGTGCCCGTGCTCGCCGAGCTGCCGCCCCTGGAGCCCCTCGATCGCGACGCCCTGCGACGCCAATGGCAGGGCCAGAGTGGTCTTCGTAGCCTGGGGCCATGAGCAAGCGGCATTTGCTGGTGAGCGCTCTGGTCGCCGCGATCTGCGCGGCGATCCTTGTGCTGTTCACCGACATCGAGCGCAGCGCCCGGCGCTGGATCTCCTGTGACCTCGGACTGGCGTCAGGTCCCGGCGATCCAGCCTGCCGCCGCCGCCGCTGACGGCAGATCGCCGCGGGATCCCAGCCGCGGCGATCCGGCCTGCCGTCAGCGGCAGCCCTCGGCCCCGTTCCCCTGCCGGCGGCCCCGATCCCGGCCGCCGGCTCAGCCGGCCCGGTGGGAGCGCAACGGGCAGTTGCCGGTCATGATCCCCACCTGCTCCTTGGCCATGTCCAGGGGCCAGCCCTGGCGCAGCTGGACATGCACCAGCTCGATCTGCCGGGCGCTCCAGCCCTGCCGCTCCAGACCCACCCGGATCGCCGGCCAGTGGCCCTCGGCGTAGATCTCCCGCTGGCCCATCAGCCGCTGCCGCTCCGCCCCGTCACGCTCCTGGGGCGCCAGGAAGCGATTGGAGCGGAACCGGCTGCGATTACGGGAGTTGGAGCGGGCTGAACCCGGGCGATCGACGCTGTCGTTGAGGCGGGTGCGGTCCATGGGAAATCCAGCGCGGATTCCGAAGCGGCAGGCGCTTCTCCATCATGGCCAACGGCCCCTCCCTCCGGTTCACCGATGGCTCAGCCCGCTGGTGACAGCCCCTCCTGGCACCCGCACCTCTGGCATCCCACCACCCAGGTGGCCACCGCCCGCATCCCCGAACGGGTGGTGCGCGGCGAGGGGGCCGAGCTGATCACCGCCAGCGGCGAGCGCCTGATCGATGCGATCAGCAGCTGGTGGGTCACCCTCCACGGCCACGCCGAACCGACGATCGCCCGCGCCATCGCCGCCCAGGCCAGCACCCTGGAGCAGGTGATCTTCGCCAACTTCAGCCATCCCCCCGCCGAGGCCCTCGCCACCCGCCTCTGCCGCCGCAGCGGCCTCGATCGCGTCTTCTTCTCCGACAACGGCTCGACCGCCGTGGAGGTGGCCCTCAAGGCCGCCTGGCAGTGGTGGCGCAACCGGGGCAGCGAGCGGCGCCAGCTGATCGCCTTCGAGGGCGCCTACCACGGCGACACCTTCGGCGCCATGGCCGTGGGCGAGCGCTCCCTGTTCAGCGAACCATTCGAGCCGCTGCTGTTCGCGGTGGCCCGCGCCCCCTGGCCCAGCACTGCTGGGCTGGAGTCCAACGATCCGGGCCTGGAGGAGCGGGAGCGGCAGGCCCTCTCCGCCCTGGAGCGGCTGCTGGAGGTGCCCACGGCGGCGGTGATCCTCGAACCGCTGGTGCAGGGGGCCAGCGGCATGCGGATGGTGCGTGAGGTCTTCCTGCAGCAGCTGGAGCGCCGCGTCCGCCAGGCGGGGGCCCTGCTGATCGCCGATGAGGTGCTCACCGGATTCGGCCGCAGCGGTCGCCTGTTCGCCTGCCATCGGGCCGCCATCCGTCCCGATCTGATCGCCCTCTCCAAGGGCCTCACCGGCGGCTTCCTGCCGATGGGGGTGACCCTGGCCAGCGAGGCGGTGTTCCAGGGCTTCGTGGCCCCGGATCCCAGCCGCACCCTGTTCCACGGCCACAGCTTCACCGCCAACCCCCTCGGCTGCGCCGCCGCCCTCGCCAGCCTCGACCTGCTCGAACAGGCCCCGGAGCGCCACGAGGGGATGGAGGCGCGGCACCGCCCCCACCTGGAGCGCCTGGCCCGCCACCGGCTGGTGCGGGCCCCGCGGCTGCTGGGTTCGATCGCCGCCTTCGATCTGGCGGTCGAGCATCCCGGCTATCTCAACCCCGCCGGCCGTCGCCTCCAGGATCTGGTCTGGCAGCGGGGGGTGTTTCTGCGGCCCCTCGGCCAGGTGGTCTACCTGCTGCCGCCCCTGTCGATCGACGACGACCAGCTGGCCCGTTGCTATGAGGCCATCGGCTGGGCCCTCGATCAGCTCTGAGCGGGCTTTGCTCCAGCCCCGATGGCGCCAGAGCAGGCCCCCCAAGGGCCGGAGCCCTGGAGAACGGCAGCCCTGCGAGCCAGCAGTGGGCGGCTCCACGGACCGGCGGCAGAAGGTGCGGTTGTCCGGATGCTGGGGTGATCTTCGGGGGGGCGGCGGCTCTGCGGCCCGCCTCTCAGGGGCCCGCCTCTCAGGGGCCCGCCAGGATCGCCGCCTCCACATCGGCGCGGCACAGTCCGTAGGGGAACCGGTTCACCCGCTGCGGCCCCTCCTCCCCCAGCCAGCGCACGGCCAGGTCCTCGCTCTCGAACACCAGGCTGGCGCTCCAGCCGGAGCGGCTCAGCTGCCACTGTTCCGGTCTGCCGGCATCCTGTTGGGCTCCGAGGCCCCGCAGCCAGGCCTCCAGGGCCGGCAATGGATGGTTGTAGAGCGGTGTGCGCTCAGGGGGCAGGGTGGTCATCGGAGGCGGGGTGGCCGGAGCGGAGGGTGTGCCGAAGCGATCGGGGTTGCCGAAGCGATGGGGGAGGCAGGCGCGGCGTGGGAGGCCGTAGCGGTGGGTGGGGCTGGTGCCCTGGGGGAGGCGCGGGGGCGGAGGTCGGGGGCCGCGCTGGCCACCGCTGCTCAGGAGCTGGGGGTTGCCGGGGAGGTGCTGCTGGAGGCCAATGCGGAGGCGCCGGGGAGCGGCTGGGCCTGAACCGCAGGGCTGCCCAGGGGAGCGGGAGCGGCCTGATCCGAGGGGATCGCCGGCGGGGCGAGCGCCACCGAGGAGCTGGTGGACGGCGGGGAGGGGGCCGATCGGGGGCTGGCGGCGGATCGGTCGACCACAGCGGCGGCGGGCGCTGCCACGGCGGGTGCTGCCGGCCTTGCGGCGGCCCTGGCGCTGCTGCCAGCGCCGCCGGGGTCGGGCTGGAGCGCCGGGGCCGGAGCCTCCGGGGGCGTTGCCGGGGCGGCAGAGATCAGCTCCGCTCCAGCGCCCGGCTCACTCCACCAGCTCGGGGAGCGCATCAGGGCGACCCCCCGCGCCCAGGCCACGCCGATCCCCAGCACCAGGCTGAGCACCAGGGCCACCCCCAGCAGCAGCAGCGCGAACCATTCCCCCCCCGACAGGGCCCGGCGCACCCCCACCGCCCGCGGCGCCTCGCCGCTGCGGCTCCCGGGTCCGGGGGCCGACGCCGACCAGCCCTGGGGCTGGGGGGGATAGACCGCGCTCGCGACCTGGAGGATCGCGTCGTAGCGGCTGCGGGCGGCGGGATCGCTCAGCACCCCATAGGCGATCTGCAAGCGGCCAAAGGCCTCGGCGGCCTGGGATGGCGGCAGGGTGGTCGTATCGGGGTGGTAGCGCTTGCTGAGCCGCCGGAAGGCCTGGCGCAGTTCGGCCGCACTGGCCCCCGGGGTCAGACCGAGCAGCTCGTAGTGGCTAGCCATCGCGGCGGGAGCTCCGGGCGTTGCAGAGGGTCCGGGGGAGGCTCCAGGCGCTCCCGGCCGGGCCTTGGGGCTCTCCCCGGGCCGCTCGGGATCCATGCCCGGTGGGGAGCCCGGCGCCCTGGGGTTCGGGGAGGTGGACATGGCCCTGAAGGCGGCATCCCGGCGCGGTCTGCGGGATCCTAGGGAGAGTGGCTGCGCCGGCATGGCAGTGGACGCCGATCCCACCGATCTGGAAACCGTCTGGGCCGCCCTGGGTTGGCATCCCGATCCGGGCCAGCTGCAGCAGCTCCTTGCCCTGCAGACCGAGCTGCGGCAGTGGAACAGCCGCGTCAACCTGACCCGGCTGGTGGAGGGTGCCGACTTCTGGGTGGCCCAGGTGTTCGACAGCCTCTGGCCCCTGCGCAGCCTGCTGGCCGCCCCCGGCCTGGCCGATGGCGGCGACCTGGAGATGATCGATGTCGGCACCGGTGGCGGCTTCCCGGGCCTGGCGGTGGCGATCGCCCTGCCCAACGCCCAGCTGACGCTGATCGATTCGGTGGGCCGCAAGGTCGAGGCGGTGCGGGCGATGGTCGCCTCCCTCGGGCTCCAGGGGCGGGTGCGGCTGCGCTGCGAACGGATCGAGCGCAGCGGCCGCGAGCCAGCCCTGCGGGGGCGCTTCGACTGGGCCCTGGCCCGGGCGGTGGCCAGTGCTCCGGTGGTGGCGGAATACCTGGTGCCGCTGCTGCGGCCCCACGGCCATGCGCTGCTCTATCGGGGCCAGTGGACGGAGGACGACCAGCAGGCCCTCCTGCCGGCCTTGGCCCTGCTGCGGGCGCGGATCGAGCGGCTGGAGCGCCGCGATCTGCCCGCCGGCCGCGGCGTGCGCCACGCCCTGGTGCTGCAGCCCAGCGGCCCCTGCCCCAACGACTACCCCCGTGCCGTCGGCATCCCGGCCCGCCAGCCCCTCGGCCAGGCCCCGGCTGGCTCCTGACCCTGCACCGGGCGGCCCCTCAGCCGCCCCCCGGAGACCCCCAGGCCCGCCGGCCGCGCCTCAAGCCCGCCCTCAGGACGACTGCAGCCGTTGCAGCCGCTGGCCGCCCAGGCGCTGACGCAGACCCCGCAGCAGCTCCGGGATGGCCGCCGCCCACGGGCTTTCGCCCAGCACCGCCAGCAACTCGGCCTCGCTCACCGTGGCATCGAGGGCATCGGCATTGGCGCCCGGAAACCAGTGGTCCCCCTGGCCGAGCAGACCGTAACGGGCCCGGCAGAAGCTCTCCAGGTCCCAGGCCTCAAGCAGGTCATGCAGCCAGAGCAATACCGGCAGATTGATGCCTCCGGGGGTCTGGTGCCAGTCGGGTAGGCCCTGGTCCCAGCTGGCGATCCAGTCGTCGCCGAGGGCGGCGCGACGGGCGGCCGCCAGGCGCTCCAGGATCGGCGGCAGCAGTTCGGCCGCCTGGGGCAGCAGGGCCACCGCCTGCAGATGGCGTTCCAGGTCCTGCGGACCCGCTGCCCCGACGCTGATCGTGTGGATGCCGGGGCTGCTGAGGCAGAAGAGATCGTTGAACACGATCGGATGCAGCGGCGCGCAGAGCTGCAGCAGCCGCGCCGAAGGGCTGTGCAGATGGCCGCCCTTGTCGGTGGGACTGATCAGAAACACGCCCATGTCGTGGGCCGTGGCCGCCTCGATCGCCGGCTGATTGCGCTGCTGGATGTAATACCAGTGGAGGTTGATGTAGGCGAAGCGGTCGCTTTTGATCGCCTCAAGAATCAGGGGCAGCGGCCCGTGGGTGGAGAAGCCGATCGCCCCGATCCGGCCCTCGTCTTGCCAGCGTTCCGCCACCTCCAGGCAACCTCCGGGTCGCAGGGTCTGCTCCAGCAGTTCGGGGGTGTTGAGGCCATGGATGGCCAGCAGGTCGACGCGACCACCGGGTTCATCGAGGCCCAGCCGGGCCATCGAGGTGCGGAGCTCCGCCTCGAAGGCATGGACATCGGCCCGGGGCGGTACCTTCGTCTGCAGGATGCGCTGCGGGTCGGCCAGTTCCGCCAGCAGGGGGCCCAGCTGCCGTTCCGAGCTGCCGTAGTGGCGTGCGGTTTCGATGTGGTGCAGGCCCGCGGCGATCGAGGCTTCCAGCAGGGCCCGCAGCTTGGCCTGACTGGAGGCCTCGATCGCCGCAGCGGGCAGGTCGCTCCAGCTCTGCTGGAAACGCATGCCGCCGAGGGAGAGCACGGGCATGGCCAGATCCGTGCGTCCGAAGCGGCGGCGGGGGATGGCGGTGGCAACGACCTGGCTCAAGGCTGCTGTGGTCCGTCGATCGGCCGGACCGTAGCCCGGGGCAGGGTGCGCTTCAGCCGCGCCGGGGTGGGCACGCCCAGGGGCAGGATCTCCTGCTCCTGCAGGCGGGCCTCGAGGGCGGGCAGCTCCTCGTAGGCCACCCAGTGGATGCAGTCCACCGGACAGGTGTCGATGGCCTCCTGGATCCGTTCCGTGCTGTCTCCGTCCTGGCGGATGGCGCGGGAGCGGCCCCAGTTCGGTTCGACGACGAAGGTGTTGGTCGCCACATGGGCGCAGTAGCGGCAGCCGATGCACACCGCCTCATCCACCCAGACCGCCTTCTGCCTCAGGGCTCCACCCAACAGGGGCTCGAAGCCCGTCGCTGCGGGGGAAACAGGTCCGGCCCTGAAGGCCAGGGAGGGATCGGCCGCCGGAGAGGGCGTGGCCACCGGATCCTCAGCCGTCCCAGCGGGTGACGACCAGTTCGATGCTGCCGTCGAGAGCGTTGGTCTGTTCACTCACCTGAAAGCCCTCGGCGGCACTGGCGGCCAGGATCGTGCGCAGGGCATAGCGCTGATGGAGATTGGCGAGGAATCGCTCCACCGGCACCGGCTGCTTCCAGAGCTCCAGGTCGGTCACCAGCTCGTAGCTGCCGCTGGCCCCATTCCAGCGGAAGCCGATGTCGGCGCCCTGGGCCTCGCGCACCGCCAGATCCGCCAGCACCGTCTGCCCGCGATAACCGCGCACCTCATGGGAACCCTCCAGGGGCGGATGACCCAGGTCGGTCAGGGCCTGCACCAGGGCCTCACGGTCGCGGAGCTCGGTGCGAACGGTGCTGAAGTGCGACATCGGACGGGGCGTGCGGGGGGTGGAGTGGGCGGCGATGGGGGCGGAACGGGGCCGGAGCTGGTCGACCCCGATTCCGGGCGGGCGTCGGTGGGGATGGTCCAGGGGACCGCGGCGATCAGGTCAGCGAATCCCGCAGCAGGGAGGACTGCTGACTGGCGACCTCGGCGGTCCGATAGGCCTCGGAGGTCGAACGGCGCTGCTGGACCGAGCCCAACCGGGCTTCGATCCGTTCGGTGAGGGCCTCGCAGGCCACACCCGCGATCCCTTCCACCGTTTCCTCAACCCGACCATCGGGACGGATGCGAAAACGGATCGTGCGCTGGGCCATCCCGATCGACGCAAAGGTGCGGGGATGCTAGCCGTGATTTCCTTGGAGCGAACGGCTGCGGCTGGCTCCCGCTGCCGCCGGGACGGTTCAGCCGATCAGACCCTCATCCACCAGGGTCTGAAGCCGCTCCAGCACCTCGGGTCGTTCCAGCTGCTCCAGGGCCAGCCGGGCCTCATCCCGCACCGTCGGGTCGCCGTCGTGGAGCAGGGTGTGGAGCAGCGCTTCCACCACCGCCTGCTGTCGTGGCTCCACCAGGTCGCTGTAGAGCCGCCCGAGCGACCAGGCGCAGTTGCTGCGCACCGCCGGCTCGCTGTCGATCCGCAGGCTCAGCAGCAGCTGGGCGGCGGCCGGATCGGCTTTGGCGGCACCCGTGGCACCGGCATCGGCCAGGGAGCTGGCCGCCCAAAGACGCACCGCCGCCACATCCATCTGCAGGGTGCGGATCAGGGGGTTGAGGATCGGAGCATCCGGGTAGTTGCCCAGGCTCCAGGCCACCGCCTTGCGCACATAGCCATTGTCGTCGGCGACCAGCAGGTTGAGCAGGGGCTCCACCGCCAGGGGGTGGGGGTTGCGGCCCAGGGCATAGACGGCGCTCATCCGCAGCACCGGACAGGCGGACTGCAGCAGGGGCAGCAGCAGGGGAATGGTGCGGGGGTCGCGGTGTTCACAGAACACGCGCAGACCCTGCATCCGCTGGTCCCGGTCGCCCTCCAGCCACTGCAGGCCCTGGTCGCATTCGCGGGCCACATCGACGCTCTCGGTTTCCAGGGCGTCGATCTCCTCCAGCGGATCGCCCAGCAGTTCGGCGGCCAGCTCGCGGGCCAGCACCTCGGGGTCGAGCACCAGCTCCACCGGACTCTCCGGGAATGGGGTCCAGGTCGGCAGAACCGGGCTGGTCGACGGCTCGGGCGGATCGGGGGCCGCCAGGCCAGGGGCGGAGGCGCCAGCCGGCGGGTCCAGAGGCCGGGGGCCATCTCCAGCGGACGGGAGCCCCCCGGCCGCTTCCGGGCGAACGGAAGGGGCACCGGACCCGTGGCCAGGGGCTCCGGCGGGGATGCTCTCAGGCTGGGGCAGGACCTCGTCCGGCATGGGGCGATCCAGGTGGGGGGATCGTAGAAGTCGGCGGGGAACGGGAACCTGGAGGGATGGGCCTCAGCTGATCGGAGCCGGTGCCGCCATGTCGCCAGGCAGCCAGATCCGGGCGCTGACCGCGAACAGGGCCAGGCCGAACAGCAGCACGATCGCGGCCGGCAGCAGGGTCGAGCGGAAGAACGCCATGGGTGCGCAGAGACCGGGATTGACCGCCATTCTCCCGTGGCGATGGGATCGGCTGCGCTGTGGATCCCACCTAAGGTGCCGCCAACCGCATCGGGAGCCATGGCCCGCTCCGCCTCCCCATTGCCCGTGGCGCCGTGGCGCCGCCTGCTGGCGGTCGGAGCGGAGGGTCTGGCGAGCGGCACGCCGTTGATGGTGGGCAGCAAGCTGCTCCAGGGCTGGCTCACCGCCAGCGGGGTTCCGCTGGCCCTGATCGGCCTGATCCCCCTCGCTGAGCTGCCCTACACCCTCAAGCTGTTCTGGGCGCCATTGCTGGATCGCTGGCCGATTCCCTGGCCCGATCGCCGCCGCGGCTGGATTCTGGTGTTGCAGCTGCTGCTGGTGGCGGTGATCGCCGCCATGGCCCTGCTGCGGCCTGGCACCGATCCGGCCAGCCTCACGGCGGTCGGCGTGGCGGCCCTGGCCTTGGCGATCTGCAGCGCCACCCAGGACATCGTGGTCGATGCCTATCGCACCGACCTGCTGCCGGACGCCGAGAGGGGGCCCGGGGCCGCTGCTGCCAGCCTCGGTTACCGGGCCGCGATGCTCGCCGTAGGGGCTGGCGGCTTCCTGCTGGCTGATCGCTATGGATGGCCGGTGGCCTTTCTCGCTGCGGCGGCCCTGGTGGCGGCGGTGATCCCCTTCACCCTCAGCGCCCCGAAGCTGCGGCCGGTGGCCCATCAGGTCAGCAGCCTGCGCCAGGCGGTGCTCGGCCCGGCCAGGGAGTTTCTGCGCCGGGCCGGACCCAACCGCAGCTGGATGCTGCTGTTGCTGGTGCTCCTCTACCGCTGGCCGGATGGTCTGCTGAGCGCCATGGCCATTCCGTTTCTCAAGCTGCAGGGGTTCAGTGAGGCACAAATCGGCCTGGTTCAAGGTGGCTGGGCGATTGCGGCGACCATGGTCGGCACGGTGCTGGGCGGCGCCCTGTTCGCCTGGCTGGGGATGAACCGCTCCCTCTGGCTCTTTGCCCTGGCCGGCGCGATCGGCAATCTCAGCTACTGGGCCCTGGCCCGCTTCGGCGGTGGCTTCGCCGGCCTGATCACGGCGGTGAGCCTGGAGAACATCAGTGGCGGCATGGTCGGGGCGGTGTTCATCGCCCTGCTGATGAGCCTGTGCAACCCCCGTTTCTCCGCCACCCAGTACGCGCTGTTCTCGGGGGTCTATGCGATGAGCCGCTCCCTGCTCTCGGCGCCGGCCGGGGTGGTGGCTGAGCGGATCGGTTGGCCTGGCTTCTTCCTGTTCACAGCGGCGGCGGCGATCCCGGGCTTCCTGCTGCTGGCGAGGCTTGCACCCTGGGGTGAAGCGGAGGCCCGTGGCGCCTTCGATCCATCCAGGGATGCGACGTGAGCTGGCGCGCTTGGCGGAGGGATGAGGATGGAGGGTCGCAGGCAGGCTCAGGGCCGTTCTGCACGGGTTGGGCCTGAACGGGTTGGACATGAGCCAGGCCGCACCAACAGCCACGCCGCACCAACAGCCACGTCGCTTCAACAGCCATGCCGCTCCAACAGCCATGCCGCTCCAACAGCCATGCCGCTCCAACAGCCATGCCGCTGCCATCATGGAGTCCGCCATCCAGCAGGTGAGGCCCTGCCGCTCGGCAGGACACCGCAAAGGGCTCTGCAATGGGCTCTGCAATGGACACCGCAAAGGGCCAAGTCCAGCGCAGAGGTCTGACCATGGCACCTGCGATGGATGTTTCGCTGCATCCACCCACGTCACCGCGGCCATCGCTCCCGAGGCTGTGCCCATCGAGCTCTGATGCTGCGCCGGTGAATGGCTGGTGCATGGCCGGTGCAGCATCAGGAGGGGGCTCCAGCGGCCCGGGCTGCAGGTTGGAGGCGAGGCACTTCTGGGATGAACCGTCTTCCATCAGCCCCATCTCTTCGAGACGTCCAGCCCTGAGAGTTGGCGTGGCAACGGACCCTTCGGGTGGCGGCGATGGATCTGCCGGTCTGCGGCGCGGAACCTGAGGGGAGATCAGGAGGGATCGGGCGCCTCCGGAAGATCCGTCTGCCGGTTTTCTCACACATCCGGTTTTCTCACTCATCCGGTTTTCTCACTCATCCGGTTTTCTCACAAATAAAGGCAAGGACACCTCGAACAATCGCACGTTCCCAGGCCCATGGGTCTCAGGGCCCATTAGAAGTCTGTCCCAGTCGCTCTCGACGGCCGCCGCCATCTGCGCTGCTTTGCGCGGGAACCGCCTTTCATCGCGTTGGCCTCGCCACTCCAGAACCCTTCTGCTGCAACCGATCTGCTCAGCTTCCTCACGGCGCTGCCCGAGTGCCGCATGC
>CAIZQU010000128.1 GCA_903935205.1 uncultured cyanobacterium
CGAAAGGAAAACACACCCCTGAGGGTGTGCATCCTTCACTGTGAAACGCTGTGAATCGCTCCCTGGGGGATGGCGCGGGTTCTGTGGAGACCGCTTGAGCATCGCTGGGGTCAGCCCAGGGCTGATGCTCAGTTCTGGTCTGGGATTGGTTTGAATCTGCCGCGCAGCGGCTTAGTCCAACAAGCCCCTGGAGTGGACAGGCCACCTCCAGCGCTTTGCTGACGCCTCCTTATGCTCTTTGCCTGCCACTCAGGGGCAGTGTTCGCCTCAACTCACGTGCGCACCCACGGCGGCATCGAGCCTCCCATGCCGCTGCTCCAGACCAAGCCACGCCATAATGACGGCTATAGCGACAAGGCCAAGCCCAGGCCGCGCCATCCAGGAGCCCCGTGTCGAGCACAGCACCGCTGACCACATTCACGGCGTTTGCGCAGCGGGCTGATTATTCGCTGCTCGATTCCCTCTTGCCCGATCCACAGGCCACCGAGGATGGCCAGGATCACAGGCCCCGCCAGGTGTTCTCCGGACACTATGTGCCGGTGACACCCACGCCGATTCCTGAGCCGCAGTATGTGGCGCACAGCGAAACCCTGTTTCGCGATCTTGGCCTGAGCGATGGCCTGGCCCACGACGACAGCTTCCGTCGCTTCTTTTCCGGCGATATCAGCGTGGCCCAGGCGCCGATGCGACCGTTTGGTTGGGCCACCGGCTACGCCCTTTCGATCTATGGCACGGAATACACCCAGCAATGCCCCTTTGGAACCGGCAATGGCTATGGCGATGGCCGGGCCATCTCCGTTTTTGAAGGCCTCTTCCAGGGCCAGCGCTGGGAGATGCAACTGAAAGGTGGCGGTCCCACCCCCTACTGCCGTGGGGCCGACGGCCGCGCCGTGCTCCGCTCCAGCGTGCGTGAATTTCTGGCCCAGGACTTCATGCATGCGCTGGGCATTCCCAGCGCACGCTCCCTGACGCTCTATCTCTCGCACGCCGAAACCGTGCGCAGGCCCTGGTATTCGCCGAATTCCAGATCCTTCGAGCCCGATATCCTCACGCTCAACCCGGTGGCGATCACCACCCGGGTCGCACCGTCCTTTCTGCGGGTCGGTCAGCTGGAGCTCTTCGCCCGTCGCGTCCGCCGTCAGGCCCATCCGCAGGCCTTGCACGAGCTGCGGATGATCGTGCTCCATCTGATCGAGCGCAACTACCGCCCAGAGATCGATCCCAGCCTGGAATTCACCCAGCAGCTGCTTGCGCTCGCCGCCCTGTTCCGCAGCCGGCTGATCGCCTTGGTGTCCCATTGGATTCGCGTTGGCTATTGCCAGGGCAATTTCAACAGTGACAACTGCGCCGCCGCTGGCTTCACCCTCGATTACGGGCCCTTTGGCTTCTGTGAACGCTTTGATCCCCAGTTCCAGCCCTGGATCGGCGGCGGTGAGCATTTCAGCTTCTTCAATCAGCCTGTTGCTGCCGAAGTCAATTACCAGATGTTCTGCTCCTCGATCCGGCCGCTGCTCGCAGACGACAGCCAGGCCCTGGCCGGTCTCGAGCAGATTCAGGAGGATTTCGCCGCAGCGATGAACCAGGCCCTCGAAGCGATGTGGGCCAGCAAGCTCGGCCTGATTCACTACAACGCTGCGCTCGTGACGGAGTTGCTGCAGCTGCTGGTCAGCTCCAACGCTGACATGACGATTTTCTTCCGCAGGCTCTCCGATCTCCCCGCTGACCTCTCCGCCCTGAAGGACAGCTTCTACACCCCGAGCTCAGAGCTGCTCGATGCGCAATGGACCCGTTGGTTGCAATCCTGGCGGGCTCTCCTCACCAGTGGCGCTGATCTTCCTGCCACCTCCGCAGCGATGAAACGGGTCAACCCCACCATCACCTGGCGTGAATGGCTGATCGCTCCGGCCTATCAACAGGCGGCACAAGGAGACTTCTCATTGATCCAGGAGCTGCAGGCCCTGTTCAGCCATCCCTACGAGGATCAGCCGCCAAATCTCGATGCCAGGTACAACCGTCTCAAGCCCCTCGACACCTTCAATGCCGGCGGTATTTCCCACTACAGCTGTTCCTCCTGACCGATCGTTCCGGCCTCACCCTCTGCCGGCATGGTGGATGTTGTCCCTGACAGCCGATCCCCATGACCTCGCTGCCGCCACGCTTCGACGCGCCCTGCTCAGTCCATGACGCCGATATTCTGCTGTTGACCGCCCTTCCTGAGGAGCTCTCCTGGTTTCAGAAGGTCAGCGGTTTTGATTTCGTGCCCCGCCTCTGCCAAGGCACCTCCTACCGGGTCGCGGAGGTGGTGCGGGCTGATCGCAGCATCAGGATCGTGAGCTTGCGGCAATTGGACAAGGGGCCGACGATGGCCGCGATCACCACCACCAAAGCCATCGGCATCTGGCAGCCCCGCTTCGTGGTGATGACCGGTTTCTGCGCCGGGGTGCGGGGGGCGGTGGACCTCGGCGATCTGATCGTGGCCACCCAGTTCTTTGAGCACAGCAGCGGCCAACTTCGTGATGGTCAGCTGATCCCCCTCGAGAACCGGGTCTCGCTGCCGCCCTGGTTCCTGGACTTCCTGATCACCTGCACAGAGTCTTCGCCGCTGCTGGAGCAGATCCGTTCGGGTTATCAGCAGCCGTTGCCGAATCTCACCACACCCTCGCTTCACTACGGCTCCATGGCCTGCGGTCCCCAGGTGATCAAGGATCAGTCTTATATCGCCTCCCTCAAGGTCAGGGATCAGGCCCTGCTGGGTCTCGACATGGAGTCCTATGGCGTGGCTCTCGCCGCCGCCATGTGCAGCACCCACGCCCGCGCCATCGTGCCGCTCGTGGTCAAGGGGGTCTGCGACTTTGCCGATGCTGAAAAATCGGATCGTTGGCACGACTACTGTGCCTACGCCAGCGCTGCCTTCGTGGTGGCCTTGCTCGAGCAGGTCTTTCGGCGTGATCACGCCTACCGGCGGCTCAAGGGCTGTTCAGATGCCCCCGATTGATGCTCTTCGCCCCCAGGCCATGACCACTCCCCACCCTGCAGATTCGGCCGGCTCGCGGCTCGATACGATTATCTCCGGTGGCATCATCGTGACCACGATTCGCAGCGCCAGGGCTCTCCACCTCGACGCGCGGCTCGGGTCGTTGGAGCCCGGTAAGCGGGCCGATCTTGTGGTGCTGGAGATGGAGGCGATCAATCAGCTGCCGCTGAGCAGCATCTATTCCGCCCTCGTTGATGCCACCAAGGCCAATGACGTGCGTGATGTCCTGGTTGAAGGGCAACCGCTGCTGCTCAACCGGCGCCTGCAGACCCTCGACCAGGACGCCATCAACCAGGAGGCCCTGGCCCTGCCGACCCCCTGACCCCTGTGGGCGATTGTCCTCTGAGGATCAGCCATCCGCCGCTGCGCCGCCCGGTGGCGCCTCAGGATTTCGGCGCCAGGAAGCGAATCGGGGCCGTTGGTTTGAGCTGGCCGGTGATGTTGCCCTGCAGGCCATCATTGCCCTCGATGCCGATGGCGCGGATGCCGCTGCCCGGGCGGAAATCGATCTGGCTCAGGTTCACCCAGACCATCTGCGGCGTCAGCGCCGAATCGAAGTAGTAGACGCGATTGCCCTGATCGAGCAGCGTGCGCCACCAGGTGGGCGAGATGTTGGGATGCTCCGGATCGGGCGTTCCCCAGGGCACCGAGATATTGCGCATCACGCTCATCACACCCGCCAGGGCCTGGCGGGTGTCGCTGGTGGGGGGCAGCTGCTGCACGTAATAGGAGCCGCGCACAAAGCGATCGACCGACTGGATCGAACCCGGCAGTTCCTGGTGGCGGTTCTTGCTGCTCCAGAAGGCGTTGAGCTTGATCTGCTCGCTATAGATCGGACTGTTGGTCATCACCTGGTACTGGCGGCCGTGGTGGATGACGGGTTTGCCCTTCAGGTATTCGATCACCGCCGAATCGCCGCTGGCATCGGAGACGGCCATGTGCACCGTCGCCTTGGCTTTGCCACCGGGCCCGAATGGCACCGGCACGATCTGGATGCGATCCGCCGCCACCGCCTTGACCAGCTCCGCCACCGTGGCGTATTCGCTCAGCAGGTGCAGGGTCCAGGCGGCGAAGGAGAGTCGCGGCCGGCTGGTGTCGGCCTGGCTCAGGCCGAAATCGTTCTCAGCCAGATAAAGCAGGTTCGCCGCCAGCCCCTTCTCGTTCATGCCATCGAACACCGCATCCACCGGCCCACCCGGGGCGGTGCTGCCGCTCACCACCACCGATCCATAACGGCTGGTCCAGCGCAGCCCATTCACGCCGCCGGCCCCATCGAGCCGCTCGCCGCGGGGGATGACATGGAAGTGGGAATTGAAACCGTAGGGCCAGTCCATCGAACGGCCGGTGATCACCTGCTGGCCAGGTCCGGTCCAGGTGACACGCGAACAGGCCAGGGCGGCCGTGCCGCAGGCGGCCAGGCCCAGGGCGGCGGCGGCGGCCAGGGCCTGGTGGCGGAAGCGCAGGAGCATCGGGGGCAGGATTCTGCTCCGATTGTGTGCAGCATCCGCTGTATTGACAGCAGGGCGTCGCGGCGCGCCTTCGCACCTCTCGGCGCCGCGCTCCATCGCTCGCCCCTACCCAGGCCCGCCTTCCGGCCCGGCCCCTCGGTGCTGGGCCCGCGGCAACCCCATCGCTATCAACCTCCTGGCCAGGGAGCTGAGCAGGCTGCGATCGAAGCGGCGGGAGCGTTTCAGCAGTTCCTCGAACGCCTCGCTCGGCAGCACAAACAGCGTGGCACCCTCGGCCCCCGCCCAGACCGTGGTGTTTCGGGGTTGGTCGATGATCACCCCGATCTCCCCCACCGTCTCCCCGGGACCGAGCACCACCTCACCGCCAACGATGTTGCGCAGCTGCACCTCCCCCTGCAGCACCATGGCGATGAACTCGCTGGCTGAGCCCTGCTCCATCGCCACCTCCCCCGGTTGCAGCACCTGCAGTCGCCCCTGACGGCTCACCCAGATGATGCCCTCCGGCAGCATGTCGGCGAACAGGCTGGCGGTGGCGATCGCCGCCAGCTCTCCGGTCACGACGGGTCGGGGGCCCTGGCGCAGGCTCTGCAGAAACGGGGAATCCGGCAGGCCGCTGCGGGGATCCTGGCGATACCGCGCCGCCTGCGCCCCATCCCGTTCATCGGCCACCATCAGCACCCAGCCTGCGGTGTCCGGATCCGGATCCCGCCAGAGCAGATCCAGGGCCCCGCTCAGCGATCCGCCGGCCGGCACCGTGGCGGGCAGGGCCTCCATCCCCGCCGCCTCCAGCCGTCGAGCCAGCTCGCGACGTAGACCATCGCAGCGTTGCGCCATCGCCAGGGCCAGGGGCCGCAGCACCCCATCCTCCGCGGCCAGCTCCTGAAGACGGCTCCGCAGGCCCTCCTCCTGCATCCACTCCCCCCGCAACCGCTCCAGCCGTTGGCGTTCCAGGCTTCCCTCCGGCCCAAAGCCCTCCAGCAGCGTCCGCCACTGGGTTGGATTGAGGCCGCTCTCCCGCTCCAGGCGTGCCAGCCGTTCCTCCAGGGCTGGCGTCAGCCGATTGCGATCCAGCACCTCCACCTCCGCCTGGCGCAACACCTCGGCGATCGCTTCGTGGGCTGCTTCGCGCCGCAGTTCGTCGCGCTGGCGTTCCAGTCCGTTGCGCTCCAGCATCTCGGGATGTTCCTGGGCCAGCAGGCGCACCACGGCGTGGTGATCCGCCTCCTCCAGCTTCAGGGTGTCGCGCAGTTCCGCCAGTTCCAGCAGGGCCCGGGCCCGCTCCAGCCGGTCGCTCTGGAGCATCTCCGCCATCACGTCGCGGTAGATCCAGCGGCTCTGTTGGCGGCCCAGGGCCGGCATCGCCTTGACCAGGGTGAACACCTCCTGGGGCGAGAGGGCCTCCAGGGTGCGGCCATCGAGGGCCGCCTCCAGACCCGGCAGACCCCGCAGTTGGCGCCGCAGGCTCTCACTGGCGCTCTCGCGCCGATAGGTGGCCTGGTCCCGCCCCCAGCTGCGGAACAGGGCGATGGTGGACGCCATCAGCACCACGGACCGCAGCAGCTGCCCGCCCTGGGGCCCCAGGCTGCCCTGCAACGGATCGACGAACCAGAAGAAGCTGTTGACCGCCGTGAACGATGCGATCAGCCGGCTGTGTTGGATCGCCCGCTCCCGCGCCTCCCCTACCCCCTGACGCTCGTAGCCCTTGCGCAGCCACCTCTCCAGGCCCTGGAGCAGGCCAGCGGAGAGGGCTGCCGCGGCACTGATCAGCAGGGGCACCAGCAGCAGGCGGGGGATGGCCAGAGCGGGCCAGAGGGGCTGCCAGATCCGTTCGGGCAGGCCCCGATCAAAGGCCCAGAGACCGGAGCGCAGATAGCCCAGGCCTGCGACGCCGGGATCGAGGCCATCACCCACCTGCTCCATCAGCAGGAAGAAGGCCACGATCAGGCCCGGATAGGAATACCAGATCCAGCCCAGGCTGCGCTTGCCCAGCAGGGTCTGCCAGAACGAGCGCTCCGCATCGATGTCGATGCAGGGGGTCTGGCAGGCCACGCAGGCGCTCTGCTCCCGCCCGTCGGCGCTGACCGTGCGGCACATCGACTGGGTGATGCGCGAACTGGTGCCCACATGGGCCGGGCTTCCCAGGGGGCCCCGCGGACCGGTGAGCACCAACTGCACCGGACCCATCGGGCAGATGTACTGGCACCAGGCCTTGCCACCCCAGGCCCAGCCCACCAACAGAGATCCCGCCAGCGTGGACAGCAGCAGGATCGCCAGGCCCAGGGGGCTGCCGTTCACCACCAGCAGCCTCAGGCAGAGTCCGGCGATCAGCAGGCTCCACTGCAGGGCCAGATGGTGGCGACCCAGCCAGGAGTCGGCCTCGACCATCACCACCTCCGGCCGCCCCTTGCGACCCGGACGGGTGCGCTGGCGACCCAGGGCGCGGGCCAGCTGGGAGACGAAGGCCAGGGGGCAGAGGCGGCGCCAGAGCTGATGGCTCACCGCCGCGATCAGCAGCAGACCCACGGGCACCACCGTGCCCCAGAACAGACGATTGCCCGGTTGGCCGTGAAGCTGGCAGGACGCGGTGACGCTGTCCTGGCAGAGGGGCAGCCACGGCTCCGGCAGGGTGAGCGTGGGCAGCAGCAGCGACAGGATCAGCAGCAGCCAGCCGCTCAGAAGCACCCAGCGGACGAGCCGCATCTGCCCCTCGGGCAGGGATTGGGGCAACGGCATCATCACTATGGCTTGACCTGTAGGGCTAATGTATAAGGGGTGGGAACGCGCTGGTGCTGATGCTCCAGCAACTTTCTGGCGTGGCGGCAGAAGTGAAAAGGATGGCCATGAACGCTGCATCGGCAGCCTGATCCCCGCTCGCCATGCTCCGGCCGCCCGGCCCGGCCGGGGGCTTTGGCGGTGGCTCGCCGCCGCCTTCTCTGCCGCGCCGGAGCGATCGCGGCAGCCCCTGAATCAGCAAAGGGTGCCTGCATCCAGAGCCATGGACCCAGCCCCTGCTCCGACGCCATGGCTCCCCGGTTCCCCGTACCGCCCTCCCTCCCTCCGCTCCGCCTGGCGGCGGCCTTGGGGGCGGCCCTGCTCTCCGCCATCACCACCGCCCACCCGGTCTGGGCCCAGACCGGGCCGGAGGCCGCCGAGTCCCTGACCTATCCCCAGGAGCTGCAGAACATCCTGCGCACGGCGGTGACGGCCTACCCGATCAGTCAGCTGAATGAAGCCAGGGTCAGCACTCGGGGCATGAACGTGTTTCACCAGGTGATCGAGCGGCGGCTGGCGGCGGTGCCGATCGAGTCGCTGGTGAACGTTCAGATCTCCTTGCAGTTCACCCTGCCGGACAGCTCTCAGGAGAAGGGGCAGGCGCAGGCGCAGGAGCAGGAGTCGCTGCTCGTGCCCGCGGACGCGAGCTTCATGATCATGTTCAATTTCGAGGCGATCAACGCCTGGATCACCGACGTCTGCCGCGATGCCCTGCCGCGGATCAGTGCCGCCGACCGATCCCGGTCCAGGCCGATGTGCGACCAGGCGGCCAAGTTCGCGGCACCCGCCAACCCCTGATCGCCGGCGGCTACGCAGCTCGGCGGCGCCGTCTCATTTGCCGATGCAGAAGCGGCTGAACACCCGATCCAGCACCGCCTCGCTGATCTCCTCGCCGGTGATCGCCCCCAGCTGGCCGCAGGCGGCGCGCAGGTCGATCGTCCAGAAATCCCAGGGCAGGCCCTGGGAGGCCGCCTCCAGGCTGCGCTCCAGGTCCACGGCCGCCGCCGCCGCCAGGTCGGCCTGGCGGCTGTTGAGGGCCGCCACCAGTCCCTCGCTGGCCGCCGCCCCGCAGCGCTCCAGCAGGGCCGCCGCCAGGGCCGCCTCGCCATCGCCGTGCAGGGCGCTGATCGCCACCACCGCCTGCGTCGCCGCCTCCCCTTCCGCCACCGGGCCCGTGGCCAGGCCCGCCTGATCCGCCTTGTTGCCCACCACCAGCAGGGCGACGCCGGCCGGCACCCGTTCGCGCAGCTCCTGGTCCGCCGCTGTCCAGCCCGCCGCCAGATCGAAGAGCAGCAGCACCGCATCGGCTCCCGCCAGCGCCTCGTGGCTGCGGGCGATGCCCAGGGCCTCGACCCGATCGGCCGTGGCGCGGATGCCGGCGGTATCGACCAGGGTGAGGGGCACGCCCTGCAGCACCACCTCGCTTTCGAGCAGGTCCCGGGTGGTGCCGGGCAGGTCGGTCACGATCGCCCGATCCCGGCCGCTGAGCCGATTCAGCAGGCTGCTCTTGCCCACATTGGGCCGACCCACGATCGCCACCCGCAGGCCCCGCCGCAGCGGTTCCGCCGCCCGCGACTGGGCCACCAGGGTGGCCAGCTCCTGCCGCACCGCCTCCAGCTCCGCCACCACGCCACCGCCATCGAGGGGGGGCAGATCGTCTTCGAAGTCGACCCGCGCCTCCAGTTCGGCCAGCTGGTCCAGCAGCCGCTCCCGCAGGCCGCTGATCCGCCGCTGCAGGCCGCCGTCGAGGCCCCCCATGGCCAGCTGGGCAGCCCGCTGGCTGCGGGCACTGATCAGTTCGCTGATCGCCTCGGCCCGGGTGAGGTCGAGGCGGCCATTCAAAAAGGCCCGCTGGCTGAATTCTCCTGGCTCGGCCCGCCGCGCCCCTGCCGCCAGCACCAGCTCCAGCACCCGACGCACCACCACCAGGCCGCCGTGGCAGTGAAACTCGACCACGTCCTCGCGGGTGAAGCTGCGGGGCGCGCGCATCAGCAGCAGCAGCGCCTCATCGACCCGTTCGCCGCTGGTCGGATCGATCAGGTGGCCGTACAGCACCCGATGGCTGTCCCAGGGCTGGCGGCCGGCGGGGCGGAACAGGCGCCGGCCGATCGCCTCGGCCTCCGGGCCGGAGAGCCGCACGATCGCCACGCTGCCCTGGCCCGCCGCCACCGCCGTGGCCACCGCCGCGATCGTGGCGACCGAACCGCTGACGTCGCGGTCGGCTCCCCTAAGGTCGTAGGCCCCTTCGGGTGCCGTTGGCTTCACAGGATTCGATGGCAGGTCGTCATCCCCAGTCTCAGCCTCCGGCCCTATCCCTTGGCACCCACGGACCAGGCGCTGCCGGCCTTCGGCGGCGCCACCCCTGGCGCCAGGCGCGGCAGCTGCGGATGCTGCTTTGGCGCTGGCGGCAGCTGCGCCGCAAGCTGCTCTGGCTCTGGAGCCAGGAGGGAAGCCCCAGCACCCTGGCCCGGGGTCTGGCCGCCGGGGTGTTCACCGGCTGCCTGCCGTTCTTCGGGCTGCAGATCGTGCTCGGCGTGGCCCTGGCCTCGGCGATGCGTGGCAACCGACTGCTGGCGGCGGCGGGCACCTGGATCAGCAATCCGCTCACCACCCTGCCGATGTGCTGGCTCAACTACCAGCTCGGGGTGGTGCTGCTGGGACCCGGCCCGGCCTGGCCCGGTGTGGCCGATCTCGACGGGGAGACGCTCAGCAGGCTGGGCTGGTCGTTCACCAGTCGCCTGCTGCTGGGGTCGTTGCTGATCGGAGCCGTGGCCGCGGCGATCTGCTGGGTGGTGTGCTGGCACTGGTTGCACCGCCGCGAGCGGCGCCAGGGGCGTCCCCTGGGCTGAGCGGAACCCGCCCGGAATCGGTCCTTCATCAGCGGCGATCGGGCCAGGCGGGTTGGGCGCCGCGCCCGCTGCAGCGGGCGCGGGTCCCGGCAACGCAGCCGGCATCCCCTCAGGGATTGCTGAGGCCGGGGAACACCATCAGGTCGATCGAGCCGCCCACCGGTTGACGCCACTCCCGGAATTCGGCGGCCAGGGCCTGGCGTTCCTGCGGCAGGGACTGGGCTTCGAGATCCTGAAGGCGTTGATGCACCAGATCGAGGGTGTTGTCGATCAGCTGGGCGGCCTGTTCCGAAGTCATGGCGGATCGGGGGGCGAAGGGGGCGGGCCGGGGCCCAGGGCTGGGACCAGGGCCGGTGAATGGGCAGGGGCTGGAACCCTCACTGGGATGGATCCAGGCCCGGGGCAACGCCGATGGCGCCGCCAGCAAAGTGGTGAACCCTTGTAGACGCCCCATTCCGCTGGATCCGTAGCGGCTGACACGGGGGCGGCCGCCTGTGGGGGGACCCTCACCCGCTGCCGCAGCGCTTTGGCGCCAGCCGGGTCTGCAGGGGCTGCCGGTCGTGGCCCGGCACGATTCGCCTCCCGGCACGACGCGATCAGGCCATGGAACGGCAGCTGGGACGGGTGCGGGCGCCGCAGCGCCGTCGCCGGGAAGGCAGTCGGGACCGCAGCGTGGGCGGCCAGCGGGGGGCGTTCACCCCTGCCGAACCGCAGGGGGCGGGCCTGGTGCGCCATCAGCAGACGGCGGCTGGGGGAGGAGGCCTCGCGGCGCCAGCGCTGCTGGCCGGAGTCGGAGCCGGTTGCGCGTAGCCGTGGTGGCCCCAAATCGATGCGGAGGTCCCGCTATGGAGCCAATCGAAGCTTTATCAGGGCACGGCGAAAAAGTGGCGATGGCCGGGTGCTCCGCTTGCGCTCGCTTCCACTGCGCTCGCTTCCACCATGTCTGCCCCAGGGAAGTTGAGTGTTCCCTGCCTCTCCACGCTGATCATCACCCAAACACTGCTTCGCCAGATCCCAGCTTCGCCAGATCCCAGCTTCGCCGCATCCCGGCTTCGCTACATCCCGGCTTCGCCGCATCGCTGCATTGCCGTCATCCCAGCCGGCCCGGCGGGCGGCTGGGATGACGGCGCTCGGATAGTGTTGCAGCGCATGGCGGCAGGCTGGTGATTCAGAGCCCCGAGCCGTTGGATGCACGGGCGACTTGCCACTAGTGTTGACCTCTGCAGACCTGCTTGGAATCCCCAAAGAACCATGGTCCCAACGGCAGCCGAAGACATCGCCCAGATGCGTGATCAGATCCAGCGCTACGGCTCGATCACCCAGTTTGGTCAAAGCATTTCCTCGATCACTGGCGATGCTGATGATCCCCGGCAGGATTCGGGTATCGCCTACAAAACCGATGGGGGTTTCGAGGGCTTCAATGGTAAGTGGCAGGTGGGCAACTGGGGCGACACGCTTGAATTTGAGGCCACCAACTCAAGCGAATCAGACCTGGAGGAGTAAGCGAAGCAGGACCCCCTCCTCAGCCAATGCCGGTGCGGGCGATATCGAGCACATCAGCCATCGAGCCGATCTGATCGATCGTGTCGCGGAGCTGGGCTGCACTCAGCAGCTCCACCCGCAGATCGATGCGTGCCGGTTTTCCGGGATTCGTTCGTACCCGGGCATCGCTGACGTTGATGCGGTGATCGGAAAGCCGCGTCAGGATGTCCTTGAGCACCCCAACCCTGTCGAGCACCTCAATCCGCAGCTGCACCGTGTAGCGCCGCCGCTGGTCGTCGGCCAGTGGATTCCAGCGCACCGGCAGACGGCGCTCGGCCGGCACCTGGCCGAGGTTGGCGCAATCCTGGCGGTGGATCGTGATGCCGTGGTTCCCCAGGGCCACGCTGCCGACAATCGCCTCCCCCGGTAACGGCGAGCAACAGCCGCCGAGTCGGTACTCCAGACCCTCCAGCCCCAGGATCGGACTGGTGCCCGCCTCCCCCCGCTGGGCCGGAAGGTGGCTCGCTTCCGCCTGGGCTGTGACCGAACGGGCCAGCTCCTCATTGCTCAGCGGCGCCACGTCACCGGCGCTGGCCAGCCGCAGCTCCTCCCGCAGGCGGTTGAGGGCCTGCTGCAAGGTCACCCCACCAAAGCCGATCGCCGCCAGCAGATCCTCGGTGCCGACCAGATTGCAGCGCCTGGCCACCCGTGCCATCGCCTCGCCGTGGAGCAGGGCATCAAAACCATCGCGGCCGAGCTCGCGTTCGAGCATGGCGGTGCCGCGCAGGATGTTGTCCTCGCGGTGGCTGCGCTTGTACCACTGGCGGATGCGGTTGCGGGCCGTGGGTGTGGCAACGAAGTTCAGCCAATCGAGGCTGGGATGGGCTGATTTGGAGGTGAGGATCTGCACGAAATCGCCATTGCGCAGCGGTGTCGGCAATGGGCAGAGGCGGTCGTTGATCCGCACGCCGTGGCAGTGATTGCCGACCTCGGAATGAATGCGGTAGGCGAAATCAACGGCCGTGGACCCCTTGCGCAATCCCACCACATCGCCGTTGGGCGTGAATACGAACACCTCCTCATCAAAGAGATCTTCCTTGATCGACCGCAGGAAGTCGCTGCTGTCCTCCCCACCATCCTCCTTCTGCCACTCGACCAGTTGCCGCAACCAGTTGAAGCGTTCCGCATCACCGCTGGCCGGCGATCCACCCTCCTTGTATTTCCAGTGGGCTGCAATGCCATATTCCGCCACCTGGTGCATGTCGCCGGTGCGGATCTGCACCTCCACCGGCCGGTGCCGGCCGATCACCGCCGTGTGCAGCGATTGGTAGCCGTTCGGCTTGGGCAGACCGATGTAGTCCTTGAACCGTCCAGGTATCGGACGGAAGGTGTCGTGCACCACCGCCAGGGCGCGGTAGCAGCTCTCCAAATTGGGACAGAGGATGCGCAGTGCCGCTACGTCGTAGATCTCGTGGAACGCCTTCTGCTGGCGTTGCATTTTGTGCCAGATTCCATAGAGATGTTTCGGCCTGCCGCTGACATCGCAATGGTCCAGCCCCGCCGCCGCCAGTCGATCGCGCAGCAGCTGCACCGTGACACCCAGCCGTTGTTCGCGCTCGCTGCGCTTGGTGGCCACCTGCTGCTGCACCTCCCGGAAGGCCTCCGGTTCGAGGATCTTGAAGGCCAGGTCTTCCAGCTCCCATTTGAACCGGCCGATGCCGAGTCGATTGGCCAGGGGCGCGTAGATCTCCCGCGTCTCGCGGGCGATCCGCTGCTGCTTCTCCGGCTTCAGGGCCGAGAGGGTGCGCATGTTGTGCAGCCGGTCCGCCAGTTTCACCAGCACCACCCGGATGTCACTGGCCATCGCCAGGAACATCCGCCGCAGGTTCTCGGCCTGGGCCTCGGTCTTGTTGGTGAAGTGGATACCGCCCAGCTTGGTCACGCCCTCCACCAGGGCCCGCACCTCAGCGCCGAAGTGGTCCTCGATGTCCTCCGGGGTGACCTGGGTGTCCTCCACCACGTCGTGCAGGAAGCCCGCCGCGATCACGGCGGCGCTGGCGCCGATCTCCCGCAGCAGGTCGGCCACCGCCACCGGATGAATGATGTAGGGCTCGCCGCTGGCCCGAAACTGGCCGTCATGCAGCTGGTAGGCGAAATCGAAGGCGGCGGCGAGTAGGGCCTCGGTGTCCGTCGGGCAGATCTCACCGGCGCCGGGCGGCACATTGCGCACGCACTGGGCCAGCCAGGCTGGCAGCGGGATGCCGTAGTCGTCCGGGCCGTGGATGGCCAGGCGCCGCCCCCCGGTGATCGCGGGGCTGGAGCCGGAACTGGCGTGGCTGGCTGCCGTTCCGGCGGCCGGCCCTGAGGCTGCCGCCGACGCAGGCGCCCCCCCGGAGGACGGGGCTGCAACGGCCGTGCCGGTGGCTTGATCAACCGTGCGGGATGACGCCTGATCCTCGCCATCAGGCCCTGAGCCTGCCAGATCAGCCGAGGATGCTGCCTCTCCCTGCGGCTCTGGATCTGCCACCACGGTTTGACCGGCCCTGGGCCCGGCCACCGCAGACGATGGCGAATCGGGGACCGCGCGAAGCATCCATGGCCGCAATAACGTCAATAGTAGGCAGAACGGGTGATCGCCGCCGCGCTTCCCCTCGGAATCCTCCCCCTCCGCGAGCGGTGCGCTCCTGCAGCGCAGCCCAGGGCTGAGCCAGAACGTTCCCGGGGGGGCTTTGGGGCAACCGCCGCCTGGCTGCCATTTCCTGCCGCCAGCGCTCCTCCGGCCGCCACCCCTCCTCCTCCTCCTCCTACTCCTTTTCCTCCAGCGCAGCTCCCCCCCCCCAGCAGCGGTGGCCGCCGCCAGCCAAGCTGGGGCGACCCGGCCCCAGGACCCCAGCCATGGCCCTGCCTCCCCCTGCCGCCTTCCCGCCGCCGGCCGCCGCTGAGCCGGTGCTGCTGCTGGGCCAGGTGCGGGTCCGCTACCCCGGCGCCCGTCAGGCCACCCTCGATGGCCTCGACCTCAGCCTCCGTCCGGGCGAACGCCTGGCCCTGGTCGGTCCCTCCGGCTGCGGCAAGAGCACGGTGGCGCGGACGGCTCTGCAGCTGCTGCCGCCGGGGAGCCTGTGCAGCGGTGAGCTGCGCCTCGCCGGCCGCGATCCGCGCCAGCTCAGCCCCGCCGCCCTGCGGCGGCTGCGGGGCGAGGCGGTGGGTCTGGTGTTCCAGGACCCGATGACCCGTCTCAACCCCCTGCTGACGGTCGGTGAACACCTGCGCGACACCCTGGCCGCCCACCACGACGGTGGCGCGGCGGCTGCCCCCAGCGATGGGGCCCGAGGCGCCAGCCCCGGGGCCGCCCGTCGCCGCCGGCAGCGGGTCGAGGAGCTGCTGCAACGGGTGGGCATCGATCCGGGGCGCTACGGCAGCTATCCCCATGAATTCAGCGGCGGCATGCGCCAGAGGCTGGCGATCGCCCTGGCCCTGGCCCTGCGTCCCCCCCTGGTGATCGCCGATGAACCCACCACCAGCCTCGACGTGGCGGTGGCCAACCAGGTGATGGCGGAGCTGGCGGGCCTCTGCTCCGAGGCCGGCAGCGCCCTGCTGCTGATCAGCCACGATCTGGCCATGGCCGGTCGCTGGTGCGAGCGGATCGCCGTGCTCGACCAGGGCCGGCTGGTGGAGGAGGCCCCCAGCCACACCCTGCTCACCGCCCCCTCCTCCCCCCTGGCCCAGCGGCTGGTGCAGGCGGCTCGACGGCGCGAGGGCGGCGTGGCGATGCCCCTCCCCCCGCGTCCGCCGCTGCTGGAGATTCAGGAGCTGCGCAGCTGGCACTCCCTGCCCTCCGCCCCTTGGAACCCGCGCTGGCTGCGGGCCGTCGATGGCATCAGCCTCACCCTCCATGAGGGTGAGACCGTGGGGGTGGTGGGGGCCTCGGGCTGTGGCAAGAGCAGCCTCTGCCGAGCCCTGATGGGCCTGGCAGAGGTGCGGGGCGGCAGCGTGCGGCTGCAGGGCCAGGATCTGCGCGCCCTCCAGGGAGCCCAGCTGCGCCAGGCCCGCCGCCGCATTCAGATGGTGTTTCAGGACCCTCTGGCCTGCCTCAATCCCCAGATGGCCGTGGGCGAGGCGGTGGCCGATCCGCTGCTGATCCATGGATTGGCCAGCCGCTCCGAGGCCCGCCAGCGGGCCCGCGCCCAGTTGGCTGCGGTGGGGTTGGAGCCGCCTGAGGAGTTCGAGCGGCGTCTGCCCCGCCAGCTCTCGGGGGGGCAGCAGCAGCGGGTGGCGATCGCCCGCGCCTTGATCCTGGAGCCGAAGCTGTTGCTCTGCGATGAGAGCGTGAGCATGCTCGACGCCGAGGTGCAGGCGGAGGTGCTGGAGCTGCTGCGCGACCTGCAGGGCCGGTTGGGGCTGGGAATGCTGTTCGTCACCCACGACCTCAGCGTGGCCAGCGGCTTCTGCCACCGCGTGATCGTGCTGGAAGGGGGGCGAATCGTCGAGGAGGGGCCCGGGGAAGCCCTGCTGCGCCATCCCCGGGCCGCCATCACCCAGACCCTGGTCCAGGCCTGTCCGCGGCTGCCGGCTCTGGCCTGAGCTGGGCGCCCTGGTAGGTGCGGCGGGTCAGCACGAAGGAGGTGAGGCTCCAGGCCAGGCCGCTGATCAGGCCGATCAGCGGCGGCGGCCAGGCCAGGCGCTGCAGCAGCGCGCCGAGGGCCACGCTCCAGCCCAGGCAGAGCAGCTGGATGGCGGTGTAACGGAGCAGCAGCCCCCCGGAGAATGGCACCCGGAAGCTGATGCGGGCATGGAGCACGGCATTGACCAGCAGCGAGATTCCGCCGGCGATGGCGATCGCCGGGGCGGCCCGCTGGCCCGTGACCTGCAGCAGGACGAGGTAGAGGCTCAGGTAAAGCAGCTCGCCGAATCCGCCCACCAGCAGGAAGCGCAACAGGCTGGAGCGGGACAGCCGGGCCAGCCAGGCGGGCCGGCTGTCCCGGCGTTCAGCGCGGGGTGGTGGCGTCGACATTCAGCATCTCCAGGGTGTCAATGGTCCGCACATACGACTGGGGCTTGCCGCTCACCGTCAGCAGGACGCGACCCACGTATTCGCCGATCAGGCCGAGAATCAGCGACTGAATGCCGCCGAACAGCAGGATGGCGCTGATCACCGACAGCCAGCCGCGCACGTCGCCGGTGTGTCGCTGGGCCGTCAGTAGCAGGAAGGACACCAACGCCAGGCCTGCCACGGATAACGTGATGCCCAGCAGCGAGACGATGCGGAGCGGCATCACCGAGAAGCTGGTGAAGATGTTCAGCCATAACCGGATCAGGCGACGCAGGTTGTAACCGCTTTCCCCCTCCTGGCGGACATCGTGTTGCACCTTCAGGCTGCCGATCGCACGGGTGTACTGGGAGAGCAGACCATCGATGTAGGGATAGGGACCCTGATAGTCCGCCACCTTGCGGGCGATGGGGCCGCTGACGCACCGGAAACTGCTGAGATAGAGCCGGTCCGGTAGATCCAACAGGCTATTGGCGGTGCGGTTGGCGACAAGGCTGCCGAGGTTGCGCCAACCGGCGTGTTGCTTGGTGCGGTAATCGCCATACACCACATCGAGCTGGCGTTGTCGTGCTTCCTGCCAGAGCCTTAACCCTTCCTCCGGTGGATTCTGGAGGTCGTCATCGAAATTGAGCACATAATCGCCGCTGCTGTGGCGATAGCCGGTCAGCACGGCGTTGTGTTCACCGTAGTTGCGGCCATGGCACACCAGCAGACCCTTCAGGGGGCTGGTCTTCAGCCGCTGGCGCAGCGTTGCCACCGTGTCATCGGGGCTGCCATCGTCGACGAAGATCACCTCCCAATCAGCGCCCACTTCCAATCCCTCCAGGCGGCTGACCAGGGCAGCCACACTGCTGCGGCTCCGGTAGAGGGGGATCACCAGCGACAGGCTGGGTTTCATGCGACCTGCTGCGAGGAGACGGGGGCTGCCCATGGGGCCGCTCCGGCCTCAGCAAGCAGATCCCGCAGGGGCTCGGCGACGGAGCAGACGCTGGCCAGGTCGAGGTAGGGATGGAGGGGCAGGGTCAGGATCTCCGCCAGCCGCCGCTCGGTTTCGGGCAGCGGAGGCTGGGGGCCGAAGCGTTCGATCAGATAGGGGGTCTGGTGACAGCCCAGGGCGTAGTGCAACGCCAGGGGCAGACCCCGCCGCTTGCCCTCGACAAGCACCCGCTCGCGCTCGCTCGGATCCAGTCGCACCACGTAGAGGTGATAGCTGTGGCGCCAATCGGCCCCATCGCCGGGAAGACGGAGGAGGCAGGCGCCCAGCTGTCCGGCGTACCAGTCAGCCACCTGGCGGCGCTGCTCGATCTGCTCGCCCAGGCTGGCCAGCTTGCCGAGCAGCACCCAGGCCTGCAGTTCGTCGAGGCGGCTGTTGACGCCGAACTGCACGGCCCGGCGGTCGTCGTCCCAGCCGTAGAAGCGGCTGCGCCGCGCCGCTTCGATCCGATCGGGGCGGTTGACCACCAGGGCGCCGCCATCGCCGCAGGCCGCCAGATTCTTGGTGGGGTAGAAGCTGAATGCCGCGAAGTGGCCCCAGGTGCCTACGGCCCGCTGCCGGTAGAGGGTGCCGCAGGCCTGGGCGCAGTCCTCGATCAGGGCGATGCCGTGGCGTTCGCAGACCGCCAGCAGCGGCACCAGATCACAGGCTTCGCCATAGAGGTGAACGGCGATGGCCGCCCTGAAGGGGCCCTGGCCTGGGCTGGTTTCGCTGCCGCTGAGCAGCTGATCGAGATGGGTCGCGGACAACACCGGCCGGCCCGGTTCGAGGTCGACAAAGACTGGGCAGGCCTCCAGCCGCAGGATGGCCGCGGCGGTGGCGTAGGCGGTATGGGAGGGCAACAGCACCCGATCACCGGGGCCGACGCCGGCGGCGCGCAGGGCCAGCTCAAGGGCATCGGTGCCATTGGCAACGCCGATCACCTGCCGGGGCTGGGTGCCGGCACCCAGCCAGGTGGCGAAGGCAACCTCGAACTGGCGCACACCCTCGCCGAGAATCAGTTGGCCGGAGCGACAGAGGCGGTCGACGGCATCGCTGATCAGGTGGGCATGGCGCAGCAGATCCTGCTGGGGAAAATTGAAGGGATCGCTCACGCTGGCTAGGGGCAAGTGGAAATGTACGAGGGACAGGTCATTATTTCAGATATAATTCGGCAGGTTGACTTTGTAGTAGGCGAGTGTGCGCTCAAGCGATTGACTCAGGCTTCGCTTGGGTTGCCAGCCAGTGGCCGCTTGAAAGCGATCGTAGCAGGAATAATAGTCGCCGATGTCGATTTTCTTGCGCTCCTCGGGATAGGGGGTGATCCGCAGTTCGCCGGCGCCGTGGATCTGGATCATCAGCCGAGCCAGATCGGTCAGGGAGATCACTTCGCTGGATCCAAGATTGAATGGAACCGCTGGCAGGTCCCGGTCGCTTGCGGCGAGCAACATGGCATCGACCACGTCGTCGACATCGTTGAAATCTCTCAGCTGTTCACCGCCCCACACCTCGATCGCTTCTCCCTCGAGCAGCCGCCGAACCCAGATGCCTAGGAAGGTCTGGCGGGCATCGCGAATGCGCATGCGGGGACCAATGGTGTTGGTGAGCCTGAGCACGCAGGCGCTCAATCCATGGACCTTGGCATACAAGAGGTGATACATCTCTGCCGATAGCTTGTTGATTCCATTCACATCCACAGGCTCGACTGGATGACTTTCGTCCACCGGCAGGTACTGGGGCTTTCCATAGAGCTGGCGCGTGCTTGCGAACACCAATCTCGCCCCGGGAGCCTTGCGGCGGCAGCATTCGAGCAGGCGCAGCTGAGCCACAACATTGATGGACAGATCCGTGTCCGGATCGTGCATCGAGTCAAGGTGGCTGGTCTGCCCGGCCATGTTGAAGATCAGATCCTGGTCCTCCAGGAGCTGTTCCAGGGAATCTGAATAACGCAAATCGCACAGGTGGACACTGATTCGATCGGAATATCCCTCCAGGTTGAAGTGATGGCCGCCATGGCTGGGCATCATGTTGTCGATGACGGTGACAGCCGCTCCCAGGTCGCTGAGGCGTCGCGCCAACGTTGAGCCGATGAAGCCAAGCCCTCCGGTGATCAGCACACGCCGTTCCAGCCATGCGTCGACGGGGTCAGGCAGGGCGCCAGCGGTCACGCGGGAAAGAGTAAATCTCTTTTTACTGTAAAACCATTTCGCTTCGCAGGCTCCTCAGCAGGGTCAGGAAGCGCTCTGGCAGCGGTGCTTCAAACACCAGCCGCTCCCCGCTGATCGGATGGTCCAGGCTGAGCTGGACGGCGTGGAGGACCTGGCCTTCCAGCGGAATCGGCAGGTGGCGACAGCGGCTATAGGTGGGATCCCCCAGGATCGGGTGGCCGTTGTGGGCGCAGTGAACCCGGATCTGATGGGTGCGGCCGGTGTCGAGCTGGAAGCGCAGCAGGGCGTAGGCCCCCAGCCTCTCGACCACACGCCAGTGGGTGCAGGCGTGGCGACCGGAGCCGTCCTGCACCACCGCATATTTCTTGCGGTCCACCGGATGACGGCCGATCGGCGCCACGATTGTGCCCTGGTCCCCCTGGGGTTGGCCGTGAACCACGGCCAGATAGTGACGGCTGGCAATCCGCTTCTGGATCTGGACCTGCAGCTTTACCAGCGCCTCCTGGCTTTTGGCGATCACAATGCAGCCGGTGGTGTCTTTGTCAAGGCGGTGCACGATGCCAGGTCGCATTTCGCCGCCGATTCCCGGTAGATCGGGGCAGTGATGCAGCAGGGCGTTGACCAAAGTGCCGTCCTTGTTTCCGGGTGCGGGATGGACCGTGAGGCCGGCGGGCTTGTTGATCACGATCAGATGCTGATCCTCGAACAGCACATCCAGCGGAATGGGCTGGGCTACCAGGTAGGGCAGCGGTTCAGGTGGCGGCATCCAGAGCTGAATGACATCGTTCTGGCGCAGGGGCGTCTTGGCTCGACCGCTGGCGCCATTGACGCGTACATAGCCGGAATCGATGAATTTCTGGATGCGGGCCCGGCTTTGCTCCGGCCGCTGGCTCACCAGCCAGCGATCCAGGCGCATCGGCAGAGGCTTGGGGTAGATGAGGGTGACCAGTTCGCCCTCTCCTTCACCAAAAGCGCATCCGCCGACTGCTGATTCAGCCTGTTGTTCTTCAGGTTGGCTGCAGGATGATCTGATCATCGCGCCAGAGGTTGGATCTGCGGACGAACGGGGACGTGGCTGTGGCTGCGGGAAGCGTTTCGCCCCTGCGGACTGAGTCATGGAGTGAGCATAGCTGGCAGCGGCGATCTGCTGGCTTCCGTCTCGCTGCGTCCGGCTGCGGATCCGGCTGATGCAGGCCATCGCTTCGAACCCTCACGATCGTGGGCTGGCGATGATTTGTTCTGAATGTTCATCGGACGAGCCTGATCGCGCCACTGCAATCGATCGCCTCGATGCAAACGGTTAAACTCAAGCCGAAATACCGCCGCCCCTACAGACGTGTCCAGCCCCCCGCAGCAAGAACATCTGAAGTTAGGAACGCCTTCGCTTCCTGTACATCAATACAGGCCGGAGATTGATGGGCTTCGCGCCGTTGCCGTGATTGCCGTCATTTTAAATCATATTGAAGCTCGGATCTTGCCCTCTGGTTATCTGGGTGTCGACATCTTTTTTGTGATCTCAGGGTTTGTTATCACCGCGTCTCTGGTTTCTACGAGCCATGTCAGGCTCCGTTCTTCGCTCACGCGATTCTATTCCCGCCGTGCGCGACGCCTGCTGCCAGCTCTGGCCGTTTTTATTCTCATCACCTCCCTGCTGATCTGCCTGGTTAACCCTGGCCCCGCCGATACTTTGCAGACCGGAATATTTGCCTTGTTCGGCGCTTCTAACCTGGAATTGATGCAGCGCTCGACGGATTATTTTGCGCCATCTACAAAGCTGAATGCCTTCACCCATACCTGGTCCCTTGGCGTGGAAGAGCAGTTTTACTTCGTTTATCCAGTTCTGTTCTGGTTCGCCAGGGCTAAGGGCGTACGTTGGCGGGCCTGGATCTGGCTGGCCCTGCCCCTCTTCGTTGCGATCGCTGTGATGGTGGTCAGCAAACTGATGACGGGCTCCTATTGGTCGATAATACCTGGTGGTTTCTCGGCCATTCTTCCCTATGTCACCTATGTGGCACTGTTGTTTGGTTTGCCCTTGCTGGCACTGGTCAAGCCGTTTGGATCTCAAGGTAATCAGAATTTAATTCTTTGGCTTGTGTTGCTTTCCTGCCTATCATTGCTGTGTTTTTGCTTTCAATTTGACCATCGCTTTGCAGCCGCTTATTTTCTGATGCCTTCCCGCTTCTGGGAGCTGGCCGCAGGCTGTCTCGTATTTCTGTTGCTGGACAAGGCCAAATTCCGCCAGCTCGTGCCCGGCTGGGTCGGCCTGGCAGTGCTGACGCTGATCACGATCGTTCTTTTTCTTCCCCAAGGGATGGGAAAGGTGGCGACGCTATGCATCGTGCCTCTTACGGCCCTGGGGCTAGTCAGCTTCGCAGGCTCACCGTCTGTGAACCATGTGCTGACTCGGCCGCTGGTCCTGAGGATCGGTCGTCTCTCCTACTCTCTCTATTTGTGGCATTGGGGCATCCTCTGTCTGTTCCGTTGGACGATCGGCCTTCACTGGTGGTCTATTCCGCCGCTGCTCGCGTTGATCTACCTGGCCTCCGTAGCCTCCTATCGGTGGGTCGAGCAGCCCTGCCGCAACGCCACATGGCTCAGGATTGGGCGACGCACCTTCTGGGCAAGCGCCGTTGCCCTGGCGGGTTCCACGCTGGCGATGCAGAGCCTGAGAGCTGGCGCTTCCATGCTTTCCCTGGACCAACGCTTCGCGGGCAATGAGATTCAACGCCTGAAACGGGAATCTCAACAATTCTTAGAAACAGCCAATCCAATAAGCAATCGTTTTGACTCGGAACAACTGCTCAAGCAGCTGACGCATGATCGTCAGGGGGCTCCATTGAAACGGCCAAGACTTTATCTTCTCGGCGATTCCCATTCGCAGCATTACTTCGAGGCGCTCAGCAGGCAGCTTCCTGATTATGGTGTTGGTCTGGGCTCGACGGGTTGGCGTTGTGGCTATATTTCCCCTGCTGATATCGGGCCCTTGACAAAGAAGTGGATGGAGGGTTGTGAGCGCTATAAGCAGACGGTTGACCGTTTTCTGGGCGACCAGCTCAGGCCGGGTGACTTCGTATTGGTCGCTCACCGCTGGGTCGAGAAGAAGGATGCCAGGTATCAACGTGAAGTCTTGGATTCTCTGGCTTCACTGGTTTCCTCGCGAGGAGGAACGATGATTGCCATTGACGATGTTCCTGAGCTTGGAGTCGATGACCCCTTGCTTTGTCAAAAGAAACCCTGGCGCCCCTTCCCCTTGGCGGGTTGTACTCGCGGCCGCAGTGATGTGGAACGTGACCAGGCCCCGTTCGATGCATTGATGCATTCCCTGGAGACCGTGCACCCTAAATTTCATTACGTCAAGCTTAGGGATCTGTATTGTGACGATTCCATTTGCGGGCCCTACAAGGGCGCGCTTTTCTTGTACAAAGACAACAATCATCTTGGTCTTCAGGCGAGTCTGCTCGGCGCCTCTCGCCTGGCCTCTGTCGTGCGCGGCACCGCGGCGGCTCATCCTTCGCCAACGCCGCCCTGAGCAGTCCCAGCGCCGCTCTGGCACAGGCTCTCAGCCCCCCTGGGGCCGATCCTCCCCAGCCGGGAGGCGGCTGGCTCACCATCCCCGACCGCGACGCCCCGATCCTGCCGTGACCCCTCCCCCCGACCCCGATCGCCCCCTGCCCCAGGCCACCGCCGTGGACGGCCCCTCCGCGATCCTGTGCCGCCGCCTCACCCAGGGTCGCGGAAGGCTGCTGGTCCTGTTCTCCACCACGCTGGTCTGGCTGATGGACACCCTGCTGATGCGACGGCTTGAGGTCCACCATCAGGTGGCGGGCACCGCCCAGGCCCTGCCGCTGCTGCTGGAGCGGCTGAGCACGCTGGCCTTCATCATCGTGACCCTCGGAATGGCACGGGCTCTTTACCGCTCCCGCCATGAACGGCTGTTCGCCTGGACCCTGGGCTATCTGGTGATTGCGATGGTGCAGGTGGTCGCCAATGTGATGGCGATGGTCGTCACCAGCAGTGCGATCAAGGGTGGTGGTCTGACCAATCTATGGGACGTGGCGGCGGTTTATATGGAGAGCGTGGTTGTGTTCATGTTCATCTATATCTTTCTTGATGTCGCCACCCCTGGCGGCGCTTTCGTCTGGCCCAGCCGTGAAGGCGAACCCCCGCCGGTGCCCCATCTGATCGATTACCTGTTCATCTCGCTCAATGTCAACTCCACCTATGGCCCTACCAGCGAAGTGCTGATCTCCAGGCCCGCCAAGTTGTTCATGGCCCTGCAGGTCCTGCTGGCGATCCTGATGCTCACCGTCCTCATCGCTCGCGCCGTCAGCGCCTGATGGCCAGGCCGCCGGGCGGGCCCCGCCGCAGCCCTCAGCGATCGGGAAGCTCCAGGGCGATCGGGCCCAGCAGGGAGCGGCGGAAGTCATCGAGCAGGCGCTGGGCCATGCGCAGGCCATCACCGCTGGTGTGACGGCTGGCCGCCGCCAGGAGCCAGGCCTCCGCATCGGGGGCCGCGGCACCCGGGGCCGCGGGCTGTCGGCGCTCCTCCAGCTCGGCTGCCACCAGGGGGTTGAGGGGCACGCCGTAGCGGCGCTCCAGCAGTCCCGGCGCCACACCGGCCGCCTCCAGGGGTTCCAGGGCCACCAGCAGCCGCACAAAGGCCAGGGCCACCGCCTCGGTGTCGTAGGCGGCCTG
Organism: uncultured cyanobacterium; assembly: GCA_903935205.1. Classification (GTDB taxonomy): domain Bacteria; phylum Cyanobacteriota; class Cyanobacteriia; order PCC-6307; family Cyanobiaceae; genus Cyanobium. The sequence goes on from CAIZQU010000128.1 coordinate 24,490, forward strand.
GCCGATGTCGTCGCAGAGGGCCAGGCGCAGGGCCGCCTGCTGATTGTCGAGCCGGGGCGGCAGCACGCCGGGGGCATCGAGCAGGTCGAGGTCCTGGCCCAGGCGCACCCAGCGCAGGCTGCGGGTGACGCCCGCCTTGCGGGCGCTCTCCACCACCTTCTGGCGCACCAGCCGATTGATCAGGGCCGACTTGCCCACGTTCGGGAAGCCCAGCATCAGCGCCCGCACCGGCCTGGCCTTCATGCCGCGGCTGATGCGACGGGCATTGAGGCCCTCGCCGGCACGGATTGCCGCCTGCTGCAGCTGCTTGACGCCGGTGCCCGCCTTGGCATCGCACCACCAGGGGGTCTGGCCGCGGGCGCGGAACCAGCCATCCCAGGCCTGACGGGCGCTGGCCGAGACCATGTCGCGGCGGTTGAGCACCAGCAGGTGGGGCTTGGTGCCGATCCAGCGCCGCAGGCGGGGGTGCCCGGTGGCCAGGGGGATGCGGGCGTCCCTGACCTCGATCACCAGGTCCACCTGGGCCAGGTGGTCGGTGAGCGCCTTCTCCGCCTTGGCGATATGGCCGGGATACCACTGAATCGTCGGCGCCGCCCCGCTGAGAACCGTGGCCCCCTCCAGCCGGGCCGCCACGGGTTCGCTGCTGTTCTCCAGCGGGTTGGCGCCCGCCGGCCCGGCCCCGTTGTCGGCCTCAGGTCCGTTGCCTTCCTCCCGTGGTTCGCCGCCCCCCTGCTCCGCTGGATCGACCATCAGGGCACCACCAGCACCGGACAGGGCGCCAGCTGGATCACCCGGGCGGCGGTGCTGGTCTGATCGCTCTCGAGGCTGACGCCGCGGGTGCCGATCACGATCAGGTCGGCGTTGATCTCATCGGCCACATCGCCGATCACGAAGGCCGGCTTGCCCTCCCGCTCGATCACCTCGCAGGCCACGCCGGCCTGGCTGAAGCTGGTGCGGGCCTGGTCGAGCAGCTGGGCCACGGCGGCGGGATCGTGCATGGCGCCATCCTCGGCCTCCACCACCGAGAGCAGCACCAGCCGGCTCTGGTGGCGCTGGGCGACGCGCAACGCCACGGCGGCGGTCTCCAGGGCCTGGCGGCTCTGATCGATGGCAAACAGAACGGTGTCGAACATGGCGGCCCCACGGCGCTCCCTGTCCTAGCTACGGCATCGCGGCGAAGCCGCAGCCGTCCCGGACGGACCGATCCACCATGCCGCCGCCGCGGTCCGCGGGGCGGGCCACCGGGTCATGGTCCCATCGGAGGCGATCGGGCCCACTGGGCCCGGAGCTCAGGGGTACGGCCAGCTGCCAGGCCGGAACCAGCTTCCGGGCAGCGGACCCCAGGGGGTTAATCTCGCCGCGCCTCCACCTATCCCATACCGATGGCGAAGCGATCCCTGGCCAGTCTGAGCGCCGATGAACTCCGCGGCAAGCGCGTCCTGGTGCGGGTCGACTTCAACGTGCCCCTCGATGACGCCGGTGCCATCACCGACGACACCCGCATCCGCGCCGCCCTGCCCACCATCAACGACCTCACCGGCAAGGGCGCCCGCGTTCTGCTGGCGGCCCACTTCGGCCGTCCCAAGGGCCAGGTCAACGAATCGATGCGCCTCACCGCGGTGGCAGCCCGCCTGAGCGATCTGCTCGGCGTGCCCGTGGCCAAGACCGACAGCTGCATCGGCCCCGACGCCGAAGCCAAGGTGGCCGCCCTGGCCGATGGCGGTGTGGTGCTGCTCGAAAACGTGCGCTTCTTCGCCGAGGAGGAGGCCAACGATCCCGGTTTCGCCGAGAAGCTGGCGGCCCTGGCTGATGTGTATGTCAACGATGCCTTCGGCGCCGCCCACCGCGCCCACGCCTCCACCGAGGGTGTGACCAAGTTCCTGCGCCCCAGCGTGGCCGGCTACCTGATGGAGAAGGAACTGCAGTATCTGCAGGGCGCCATCGACGCCCCCAAGCGGCCCCTGGCGGCGATCGTGGGCGGTTCGAAGGTGAGCAGCAAGATCGGCGTGCTCGAGGCCCTGATCGATAAGTGCGACAAGATCCTGATCGGCGGCGGCATGATCTTCACCTTCTACAAGGCGCGCGGCCTGGCGGTGGGCAAGAGCCTGGTGGAGGAGGACAAGCTGGAGCTGGCCAAGGAGCTGGAGGCCAAGGCTGCCGCCAAGGGCGTGCAGTTCCTGCTTCCCACCGATGTGGTGCTGGCCGATGACTTCAAAGCCGACGCCAACAGCCAGATCGCCAAGATCGAAGCCATCCCCGATGGCTGGATGGGCCTCGACATCGGCCCCGACTCGGTGAAGCTGTTCCAGGACGCCCTGGCCGATTGCCAGACCGTGATCTGGAACGGGCCGATGGGGGTGTTCGAGTTCGACGCCTTCGCCGCCGGCACCAACGCCATCGCCCACACCCTGGCCGAGCTGAGCGCCAAGGGCACGATCACGATCATCGGCGGCGGTGATTCCGTGGCCGCCGTGGAGAAGGTGGGCGTGGCCGAGAAGATGAGCCACATCTCCACCGGCGGCGGCGCCAGCCTGGAGCTGCTGGAGGGCAAGGTGCTGCCCGGCGTCGCCGCCCTCGACGAGGCCTGATTCCCTCCACCCAGCCCGGGGCCCTCAGGCGCCCCGGGCAAAGGCCACCACGCAGGCGGCGTGCAGGAGCAGGGCCTGCTCGCCGTCCACCGGCCGGCCATTGAGCAATCCCAGCTGGCATTCCCCAACGCCCCGCTGGCTTTCTCCCTGCCCTCCGCCCCTGCCTTGGAAGGAGGGATTGGCGGCGTGGAAAAACACGATCCGGCTGTTGGGCAGCACATCCACCGAGCCGATGTTGAGCAGCAGGGCGGTGTTGGGAACCGCGATCCACACCTGCCGCTGGCTCAGGGCCCTGTTCACCGTCGCCGTGAGGGTTGCCACCGGGGCCATTCCCTGGCGACCCCAGGCCCTGGGCAGGCTCCGATACCAGCCGGTGGGCCAGGGGCGCCCGCGCCAGAAGCTTCCCTGCAGCCAGGCGGGATGCAGTTCAGCGAAGCCGTAGGCCGCAGCCGGGGCCCGGCCTGGCCGGGGCGGGGCGGCCGCGGCAGAGGCCTCCAGAGCGATGGGGAGCAGCAGGGTCGCCAGGATCGAACGGCGCAGGGCCGATCGGCCGATGGCGCGTCGCACTGAGGCGGTCCAGCCCCCGTGAAGCCCCGTGCTGGCGGTGGCGCCGGTCCGCAGCCTGGAGGAGGTCCACACCATGGCGATCGGGGAGAGCAGGGGGGGGCTGCACGCAGCGGCGCTGCCAGCGGACGGACCCAGATTGCCGCAGCGGTGCTGGCCGCCGGCGCCAGGCTGACGGCCGGCCCATGGTCCCTGATCCGGAGCCGAGCGACCCGGGCCGGGCTTGTGACTGCACCCGGCACCCCACCTAGGCTGGTGCCCCACCATCCACCGCGATCCCGCGCAACCGGGCCCCGTGTCGTTGATCCACCGGCTCCGCCGCACCGCCCTCGTCCTGCTTCTGGGCCTTGGCTGCGGTGGCTCCCCCGCTGCCTCCGCAGTCGAGCTGATCGGCCTGCGCCTTCCCGTGCTCGGGGAGATCATCACGGCCCGCGTCTCCGAGCTGCGCAGCAGCGAGGCCCTCTGGAACGGCGACAGCGACCTGGCGGAGCTGAACCGGGCCACCGACGGTCGCTTCGCCGATGCGCTCTCGGAGCTGGTCAACGACCCCCTGCCCTACCAGGACCTGCACGGAAGCCCGATGGCGCAGCAGGTCGAGGTGCTGCTCAGCCAGCTGCTCGAGGTTGATGCCGACCACAGCGGTTCGATCCCGACAGCTCCGGTGGCCGCGGCCATGGCGCGGCTCAAGAGCGAGGGCAAGACGCTCACCCTGCTCAACCTGCTGGGCGAGATCCCGGCTCGCAAGGTGATCATCCGGCTCGATCTGGCTGAGAAGCGGCTGCGGGATCTGAAGGCCAGCCAGGAGCGGATCGATCGGGCATTGGCCCAGTTCCCCAGGCTGCCGGCGTCTCCGGCCGCCTCCCTGACCCCTGGCCCCTACCCGATCCTGACCAGGGTCAGCACCATCGCCCTGAGCTCCCATCCCGAGCCTCTGGAGGTCACGGTGGTGCGGCCCAGGGGAGCGCCGATCCTGCCGCCGGTGCTGATCTCCCATGGCCTCTGGGATTCGCCGGCCAGCTTCCTGGGTTGGGCCCGCCATCTCGCCAGCCATGGAGCGCCGGTCTTCCTTCCCCGCCATCCCGGCAGCGACATCCAGCAGCAGGCGGAGATGCTCGCCGGCCGGGTGCCACCGCCATCGCCCCAGGAGTTTCTGCGTCGTCCGGGCGATGTGCGGGCGGTGCTCGATGCCCTCGATGCCGGAAGCCTCCCCGGCGGGGAGGGCATCCGTGCCAGGGGTGTGGTGATGATCGGCCATTCCTGGGGGGGGACCACCGCCCTGCAGCTGGCGGGGGCTCGCAGCCTGCCTGGCCTCCTCTGGGGAGACTGCGACAGAACCGGCAATCCCAACCGCAACATCAGCTGGGTGTTGCAGTGCAGCTTCCTGCCGGCGGCCAACCCCGCCTCCCAGGCCGATCCCCGGATTGTGCGGGCGGTGGCGGTCAGCCCGCCCCAGGGGCTGGTGTTCGAACTGGGATCCCGCGACCTGAAGGTGCCGGTGCTGCTGGTCAGCGGCAGCCGCGACGTGGTGGTCCCCACCGACCCGGAGGCGCTGCTGCCCTATGGCAACTACCCCAGGGGTGCCAACCGGCTGGTGGTGGTGGCGGGTGGCAACCACTTCAACCTGCCGGCCGGCGCCGACAGTGACGGCGGGCCGCTGCGGGCCCTGCTGCTGCACTGGGTGCGGGGCAAGTCCCTGAACCTATCCACCCGGCTGAGCGATCCCCGCAGCTTGGTCCTGCATCTGGTGCCGGCTGACGCCCGCCAGCCCTGAACCGCTGCCCGGCGGAAGTCCAGGGCTGGAGCTCCGTGCGGGCCTCACCCGCCTGGATCATCGGGCTGCCGCCTGGGCAGGGCCCGCCAGCGCGGGGCGCGGGGCTGCTCCCTGGGCGACCACCACCCTCAGGGCGCTCGGCCGCGGATGAAGCGGTGGGCCTCAGGAGGGGACCCGGATCGGCCGAGGCACGCTGATGGGCCGCCAGGCCTGGGGTTGGCCGCTGGCTGGGATCCCTGGCCGCAGCCGCCGGTGCGGGCCGCCGGGGGGCAGGGGGATGCCGAGGCGCTGATAGGCCTGGCGCACCGCCTCGCGATGGCGGCTCCGCTGGTCATCGAGGGACTGGCGCTCCTGGCGCAGGCAGGCCCGCAGGCCATCGCCGTTGCCGGCGGCCCCCAGGCAGCGCTGGCCCTGCTGGAGGATGCCGATCCGGGCCTGGTGATCCTGCACCGCCAGGCTGCGCAGCTCGGGGAACAGCCTGCGTTGCTGGGCTTCACTCAGCCGTGGCGCTCCCCCCCCCTCCGGCGCCGCGGGCCCGGGGCCGCCCTGGGCCTGGGCAGCCCCGCCCAGCAGTCCCACAGCCAGGGCCAGGGCGATCAGGGGACGCCGCCGGCGGGGTGGGGCGGCGCTGGGGAGGGAGGGTGCCGATCGCCGCAGGGCGCATGGCACCAGGGGGCGGGGCAGGCGGAGCGGCATGGCGAGGTGCTGAAACAACGACCCCCCAAGCCTGGGCAGCGGATGTGTTTGAACGATGGATGGCTCAGGGCGAAGATGTGCGCGGATGTGACTGGCCGTGCAGGGCCACCCCGAATCCGGCGGCACCGCGACGCGCTTCCAGAGCGCCGCCGTGGTCGCGGGCGATCCGCTCGGCGATCGCCAGCCCCAGCCCGCAGTGTCCCTGGTTCGTGCGGGAGGGATCCAGCCGTTGGAAGGGCTCCAGGGCCCGGGCCCAGGCGTCGTCAGCGAGGCCCGGCCCCCGATCCCAGACGGTGATCACAAATCCGCAGGGCCCCTCGGCGGCCAGTTCAAGGCGCAGGGGCGGCGCGCCATGGGCGAGGGCGTTGTCGATCAGGTTGGCCACGGCCCGGGCCACTGTGGTGGGGCGCACCACCCGCTGCAGCGGCTCCAGATCCAGCTCCACCGGGGCCGGATCCGCCAGGCTCGCCAGCTCGGCCACCAGACCATCGAGGGCCACCGGAACGGGCGGTTCGTTGCCGTCCTGGCCGGCGTAGTGGAGGAACTGGCGGGTGATCCGCTCCAGGGCCTCCAGATCCCTCAGACCCCGCTGGCAGTCCGCCGCCGCCAGACCCGCCGCCGGCGCCAGATCGAGCCGCAACCGCAGGCGGGTGAGGGGAGAACGCAGGTCGTGGGCGATGCCCGCCAGCATCGTGGCCTGCTCCCGACCGCTGCACTCCAGCCGCTCCACCATGGTGTTGAAACGGCCGGTGAGCTGCCGCACCGCCGGGCTGCCCTCCAGGGCCAGGGCTTCGGCACCGTTGGCCCGCAGGCTCACCCGAGCCACGGCCTGGGAGAGCCTGGTCAGGGGGCGCCGCACCTCCTGGTTGAGGTAATGCAGCCCGGAGCCCAGCCCTCCGATCCCGAAGGCCAGGGCGAGCAGCAGCGGATCCGGCGGCCAGCCCGGCAGCGGCGGCAGGGGCACGAACAGCCAGGCGGCCTCCAACGGTGCGTCCAGCCCCACCCACACCCCGCGGGGAGGGTGCAGGGAGGGCCGCACCGGCGGGCAGCGGCCGAGGCGGGAACAGAGCAGGCTCCGCAGGGCGAGGGCCTGGCGCTCCAGGGCCGGATCGGCACGCCCGCCTTCAGGCGGTGCCGCTGAACCAGGGGGCAGGGCGGACCGGCGGCCGGCGGGTTCGGGGTTGCTGCCCAGGGCCAGACGCAGCCCACCGAACCCGGCCAGGGTGGCGGGGGTGAGCCGCTCCAGGGCCAGCTCCGCCAGCACGATCGTGCTGGCGAGTTCGGTGGCCAGGCTCTGCTGGCGCTGGGCCGCCAACCGCCGACCCAGCAGCAGCTCCAGCAGCAGCAGCGCCAGGCCCGCCAGCCCCAGGCTCACCAGGCCGTAGCGGAGCGCCGGGGGGATGGTGCGGGCCGGCCGCTCCGGCTCAGGGCCCATGGGGCCGGCCATCGGGCACGAACACATAGCCGTAGCCCCAGACCGTCTGCAGGAAGCGGGGGCGGGAGGGATCGGTCTCGATCAGCCGTCGCAGCCGCGACACCTGCCCATCCATGCTGCGGCCATCGGTGACGCTGTCGGGACCGCGGGCCAGGGCGATCAGCCGCTCCCGGGACAGGGGGCGGTGCGGGTGGGCTGCGAAGGCCGCCAGCAGGGCGTATTCACCGCTGGTGATCGGCAGCGGTGCGCCGCCCCGTTCCAGCAGGCGGCGCGCCAGATCGAGTCGGCAGTCGCCGAAGGCCAGCGCTTCAGCTCCGGGTTGCGGAGCGCCGGCGGGATCGGGGCGGCGGCGGCGCAGCACCGCCTCGATCCGGGCGGTGAGCTCCCGGGGCAGGAAGGGTTTGGCGATGTAGTCGTCGGCCCCCTGTTCCAGGCCGATGATCCGATCCACCCCATCGGCACGGGCCGAGAGCAGCAGCACCGGCAGGTCATCGCCAGCGTCCCGCAGGCGGCGCAGCAGGCTGAGGCCATCGCGGCCGGGCAGCATCAGATCGAGCACGAGCAGATCGGGGCGTTCGCCGCCGAGTCGACCCTCCAGCCTGGCGATCAGTTGCTCCCCATCGGCCAGGGTGCGCACCGCATAACCCTGTTCGCCGAGGTAGCCGGCGAGCATGGTGCGCAGCTCGGGGTCGTCATCGACAACCCAGACGCGGGGCGAACGGACCACCGGTTCAGGGGGTGAGGGCGCGGCGATCGGCCACCACCCTGACCCTCTTGGTGGCGGTGATGATGGCGCGGGGGTGAACCAGCAGCAGCGCCCAGGTCTGCAGCCCCGCATGGAGCGGTGCCCGCACCGTCTTGAACAGGCCACCGCCACCGAGGGCGCCGAGTTCCAGGGGTGGGCTGGCCATCGCGGCCACCTGGGCGGGGCTGACGGCGGTGATGCCGCCGGCCAGCAGCGCCCCATCGAGGGGTTCGTCCACGATCAGATCCACGTCGTAGCGCTGGCCGGTGAGCACCGCATCGGGAGCCTGGAGCACCACAGGCACCGTCTTCTCTCCGCTGCGCAGCAGGGATGTCTCGCTGAGCAGATCCTCACCCAGCAGCTGGCGGCCATCGCTCTCGATGGTGAGGATCTGCTGGGCTTCCAGGCGGTAGGTCGAGCCATCCAGGATGCGGCTGCCGGTGGTGGCGATCGCCACGGTGGGCTGGCCATCCCGCAGGGGTGGGCCGGCCTTCACCCGCCAGCTGAGATCGGGGAAGCTCTGGCGCAGCAGCTGACGGCGCTGGCGCAACTGGGCGGAATCGAGGCCGGGGCCGGAACGCAGCAGGGCGGCCAGGGGGGCATCGTCGCGGGCGTTGAGCGCCTTCTCCAGCGCCTGCAACTGGGACGGGGACGGGGGGATGGCCCGGGCGGGGGCATCGAAGCCCACCCCGAGGCCGGTGCAGAGGGCCCCGATCAGCAGCAGGGGTAGCGGACGGGGGCGGAGCATCGGTCGGGTCGAGGTGGCTGGGTGGTGGCTTTTAAGTTAGGCGCGCCGCCTGCGCCCGCCCATGCCCACGCTCCTGATCGCCGCCAGCGGCACGGGCGGCCATCTGTTTCCTGCCCTGGCGGTGGCGGAGGCCCTGCCACCGGACTGGCGTGTGCACTGGCTGGGTGTGCCGGACCGGCTGGAGACCAGTCTGGTGCCCAGTCGCTTCCCGTTGCATACGGTGCGGGCGGGGGGCCTGCAGGGCAGGGGTTGGCGGAAGCTGGTCGATCTGGGCCAGCTGCTGCTGGCGGCACGGCCGGCGCGCCGCCTGATTCGGCGGGAGGGGGTGGATGTGGTGTTCAGCAGCGGCGGTTACATCGCTGCTCCGGCCATCCTGGCGGCCCGGGCCAGCGGCGTGCCGGTGGTGCTGCATGAAAGCAACGCCCTGCCCGGCAAGGTCACCCGCCTGCTGGGCCGCTTCTGCACCCATGTGGCGGTCGGCTTCCGGGAGGCGGCCGATGGTCTGCCCCAGTGCCGGCCGCTGCTGACCGGCACCCCGGTGCGCCAGGCCTTCCTCGAGCCGGCGCCGCTGCCCGACTGGGTGCCGGCCGGGACCGGGCCCCTCCTGTTGGTGATGGGCGGCAGCCAGGGGGCGGTGGGCCTGAATCGGATGGTGCGGCCCCTGTTGCCTCGCCTGGTGGCGGCCGGCTGCCGGGTGGTGCATCTCACCGGCAGCAACGACCCCGAGGCGGGCCGGTACCACCATGCTGCGGTGGTGGAGCGCCCCTTCTCCGATGAGCTGCCGGGCCTGCTCCAGCACGCCGACCTGGCGATCAGCCGCGCCGGAGCCGGCAGCCTCAGCGAACTGGCGGTCTGCCGCACCCCGACGATCCTGGTGCCCTATCCCGCCGCCGCCGAGCACCACCAGGATGTCAACGCCACCGCCGCCGCCGCCTTCGGCGGCGCCGTGATCGTGTGGCAGCACGGGCCGGAGGGCGGGGCCCTGGAGGAGGCGGTGTGGCGGCTGCTGGGGCCGCGGCTGCGGGGGGCGACGGGGGAGGCCGATCCCCTCAGGGCCATGGCGGCCGGGATGGATGCGCTTGCGGTGCGGGATGCGGACCGGCGGCTGGCGGAGCTGATCAGCTCGCTGGTGCGATCCCGCGCGAGGTTTCCCGCCCCAGGGCCCTGAGCAGGCGGCGGTTGCCGGCCCGATCGAGCAGGGCAATCCGCAGCCAGGCCTCACCCAGCCCCTCGAAGGAGCGGCAATCCCGCAGCAGGATGCGGTGGCGGCTCTCCAGGGCGTGGCGCAGGGGTTCCAGCGAGGCCGCCCCGTTGGCGGCGGTGCTGTGCACCAACAGGAAATTGGCGGCGGAGGGCAGGGGCCGCAGGCCTTCCACAGCGGCCAGACCCCGGGCCAGGGCCGGTCCCTCCGCCGCCATCCAGCCATGCACCCTCCCCAGCCAGCGGTTCAGGGCCGGCCCATCGCCGAGCAGGGCGCTGCCGGCGGCGGCGGCCAGGCCGTTGACGGGCCAGGGATCACGCATGCGGGCCCAGCGGGCGATGCGCTCGGGGGCGGCCAGGGCGTAGCCGAGCCGCAGGCCGGCGATGGCGAACAGCTTGGTGAGGCTGCGCACCACCACCAGGTTGGGGTGCCGGTTCAGCAGCGGCACCAGGGACTGGGCCTCGCCGCCCGGCAGCAGGGGCAGGAAGGCCTCATCGACCACCACCAGCGCGAAGCGGGCCAGCAGGGGCTCCAGGGACGCACGGCTCCAGAGCTGGCCGGTGGGGTTGTGGGGGTTGGTGATCCACAGGGCGTCGGCCGCTGCAGATGCGGCGGCGGCGTCGCTGGCGGCGAGCTGGGGGAAGGGGAAGGGTTGGGGGAACTGGGCCGGCCACTGCAGCGGCAGGGCCAGGGGGCGCCAGGGGGCATCCCAGCAGGCCAGGGCGCGGCGGTAGTCGGCGAACCCCGGGCTGGGCAGCAGGCTGACGCCGGTGGCGGCGGCATCGCGGGCGATCCAGGTGAACAGCTCGGCGGCTCCATTGCCGGGCAGCACCGCGGCGGGATCGAGGCGATGGTGGGCGGCGATGGCGCCGCGCAGGGCGGTGTAGTCGCGGTCGGGGTAGTCGCGCAGGGCGGCCAGCCCCTCGCCGCCCGCCAGGGCGCGGCCCAGCCGGCGCCGCAGCTGGCCGGGAGGTGGGAACGGCACCAGGGAGGCACTGGCCTCCAGCAGCTGATCGGGGCGGCAGCCCAGACGGCGGGCGATGGCGATGCGGTTGCCGCCGTGGGGGGCGATGGCCCCGTCGGCGCCGTGGGCCGCGATCCCGGCCATCGCGGGGCGCTGCAGGGGCTTCCACAGCTACCACGCGGGCCGGGCGTGCTGCGCAGCCGCTGGGCGGTCCGCCCAGCCGGGCCAGCGGAGGGGCCATCCGCGGGGGGCTCGCCTGATCCGCCCTGGGGGTGGACGGTGTCAGGGCCCGGGCCGAATCGCGGCGGGGCGCCTGGAAATCAGCCAGCCTGGGGCGACCTTTGCCGCAGCCACCGGTGGCGCTTGCCGCGCTCCAACCCGTGATCCAGTCCGTGGGCGCCGTGTTGCTGGGCAAGGAGCCTCAGGTGAAGCTGGCCCTGGCCTGCCTGCTGGCCCGCGGCCACCTGTTGATCGAGGACCTGCCGGGGGTGGGCAAGACCACCCTCGCCGAGGCCCTGGCCCGCAGTTTCTCGCTGGCGTTCAAGCGGGTGAGCTTCACCAGCGACCTGCTGCCCGCCGATCTCACCGGATTGAATGTCTTCGATCCGGCTGGCCTGCAGTTTCACTTTCAGCCCGGTCCCCTGTTCAGCCAGGTGCTGCTGGCCGATGAGATCAACCGCGCCAGCCCCCGCAGCCAGAGTGCCCTGCTGGAGGCGATGGCGGCGGGTCGTGTCAGCGTCGATGGCACCAGCCACCCGCTGCCCGAACCCTTCCTGGTGATCGCCACCCAGAACGGCCTCGACCAGGGGGGGACCAACCCCCTGCCCGAATCCCAGCTCGATCGCTTCCTGATGCGCCTCAGCCTCGGCTTCCCCGACCGGCGGGCGGAGCGGGCACTGCTGGAGGGCGCGGCCCGTCGGCCCGAGGCGATCGGCCACCGCCTCGGCCCCGCCGACCTGCTGGCTTTGCAGCATCAGTGCGACCGTCAGCACTGCGGTGCCGCCCTGCTGGAGTATGTGCTCGACCTGCTGGCGGCCAGCCGCGCGCCAGCTGGCGAGGGCCAGCCGCTGTCGCCGCGGGCTGGGCTGGCGCTGGTGGCGGCAGCCCGGGCCTGGTCCCTGCTGGAGGGTCGCGATCACGTCACCCCCGACGACGTGCAGGCCGTGCTGGAGCCCGTCTGTGAGCACCGGCTCGATGGCGGCCGTCAGGATCGCCGCGGCCAGCGCTCGGCTGCGCTCCGGGCCGCGGTCAGCCCGCTGCGCTGATGGCCCGCACCCCAGCCGCACCCCGTTGCCCCCGCTGGCGTCAGCCAGGGAGGCCGGGGCCGTGATCGCGCTCGGCGCGGTCCAGCGGCGGCAACCCCTGAGGCTGGGATTGGGCAATCTCTACATCCTGCCCACCCGCTTCGGTGTCCTCTGGCTGGCGGGGATGGCCCTGCTGCAGGTGGTGGCGATCCAGCTGCAGAGCAATGGTGCGCTGCTGCTCAGCTTTCTGATGCTGGGCCTGTTCCTGCTGGCGCTGCTCCTCACCCACGCCAATCTCCAGGGGCTGGAGCTGCGCTGTGCGGCGCCGTCGCCGGCCTTTGCCGGCGAGCAGGCGCTCTATCCGTTGCAGATCCGCTGCCCGCAACGCTGTGAAGGCCTGCGGCTGCGCCTGGGCTCCGGCCAGGCCGACGGTCCCCGCTGCCTGGAGGCGGGCTGGCATCGACTGGCGGTGGCCTGGTGGCCGGAGCGCCGGGGTCGGCAGCGGCCGGGATGCCTGCTGCTCTCCACCACCGCGCCGCTGGGGTTGTTCGTCTGCTGGACCCGCTGGGAGCCGCCTGAACCCCAGGTGATCCTGCCGGCGCCGTTGCGGGGGCCGGTGGGGCGTCTGACGGTGGCCGACGGTGTGGCGCCGGCGGCCGCCGATCCACCGGAGCGCGGCGAGGGCGGCAGCGTCTGGCATGACCTGCGGCCCCATCGGCCGGAGGATGGTCCTGGGCGGCTGGCCTGGAAGCAGCTGGCCCAGGGTCGGGGCGCCCACACCAAATGCTTCGCCGATCCCCAGGCCGAGGCGGCCCTGCTCACCGCCGCCGCCGGCATTCCCCCGGAGCTGGCCCTGCAGCACCTCTGCGAGGCGATCCTGCGGCTCCATGGCGAGGGCGTGAACTACGGGCTGTGCCTGGGGGGCTGGCGCATCGAGGCGGGCAACGGCCGGGCCCACCGGGACCGCTGCCTCGAGCTGCTGGCCCTGCTGCCGTTGGCGGCGGTCCAGGGGCCGGAGGGGCCATGAGGGCGGAGGACCGGCGCGGTGACGGGGGGCTGGCGTCAGGGTCCACCGGGACTGGGGGATCGCCGGATGCCGCCGGGGCTGAGACGACCCCCGATCCCAGGGCCGCCGGACGGCTGCAGGCGCTGGCGTTGATCCCGCTGGCCCTGGGGTTGCCGGCCCTGCAGCCGGGAGTTCTGCTCAGTTGGTTGGCCGTCGGCCTGGTGCTGCTGGCGGGCCTGAAGCTGCGGGAGGCCCGCCGGATCGAGGAGCGGCGGCTGGTGGCCCTGATGCAACTGGTCTGCGCCGGCTTGCTGGCGGCCCTCCTGCCGGACCTCGCCCCGAGCCTGCTGCAGCTGCTGGCTGTGGTGCTGGCCCTGGCGGGCTTGCTGGCGCTGGAGGGAGGTGCAGCTCCCAGCTGGATCCTGCTGCTGCGCCGCAGCCTGCAGGTGATCGCCGCGGCCCTGCCGATGGCCCTGGCCCTGTTCCTGCTGGTGCCGCGGCTGGCGCCTTTCGCCAGCGTCGTTGGCCTGGGCCGCGGCCTGGCGGTGAGTGGCCTCAGCGCCAGCCTGGAGCCAGGTGCGATCGCCGCCCTGGTGAGCAGCGATGCCGCCGCGGCCCGGGTCAGCTTCGTCCGGGGCGGCCCGCCAGCGGCCAGCCAGCGCTACTGGCGGGTGTTGGTGCACGATCGCTTCGATGGTGAGCAGTGGACCAGCAGCACCGAGGAGCGGATCGAGGCCGCCCTGGCGCGGCAGCCGGCGGGGGCGGAGCTGAGCGGCGCCGCATCGGCCGTGGCGCCGGAGTTGGTGCCTCGACCCCTGGAGCCCCGAATCCAGAGCCCCGGGGGCGATCGGGCTGGCGGCGGCAGCGCCGGCCCTGCGGCCTGGGAGCTGTGGTGGAGCGAACCGAGCGCCCTGCGGGCGGTGCCCTGGAGCGGTGACGGCCGACCCCTGGGCCAGGAACTGCACCGCGATCGGCAGGGGGTGTTGCGCCACGGCGGTTCAGCGGTCCAGCGGCGGCTGTATGGGTTGGCGATGGCCCCCGGTGACGGATCCGCCGCCGCAGGCTGGCGCCGCCAGCCTCCGGGTCCCTACGACCAGGCGCTGCCCTGGGGCGCCAATCCCCGGCTGGAGGCCCTGGCGGCGGACTGGGCCCGGCGGGGGCCGGCGCCGCGGCGGTTGGCGGCGGCGGAGGCCTGGTTCCGCTCCCAGCCGTTCCGCTACAGCCGCACACCCGGCACCCTGCCGGCCCTGGCGCCGCTGGATGCCTTCCTGTTCGAGCGGCGCCAGGGTTTCTGCGGCCATTACGCCAGTGCCTTCACCACCCTGATGCGGGCCGCGGGGGTGCCGGCCCGGGTGGTGAGCGGTTACCGGGGCGGCATCTGGGTGGAGCCCCTGGGGGGGCCGCCATATCTGGATTTACGCCAGAGCGATGCCCATGCCTGGAGTGAGGTCTGGCTGGAGGGTGAGGGCTGGCGCCGGGTTGATCCCACCGCCTGGGTGGCGGAGGCCGAGGTGGTCCGCGGCGGCCGGCAACGGGGGCCAGTCACCTGGCTGGTGCGGCAGTGGTGGGGGCTGGATCTGGCCTGGGGGCGCTGGTGGCTGGGGTTCGACCGCGGCCGCCAGCAGGCCCTGCTCGGCCGGTTGCTGGGGGAGCGGCGCGAGCTGGTGGGGGTGGTGCTGTTCGGGAGCCTGACCCTGGGGTTGGCTGGTGGCCTGGCGGGCCTGCGCTGGCTGGGGGGCCTGGCGGCGCTGGCGCCGGCGGCGGGGGGAGCGCCGCGGCGGGAGCTGGAGCGGAGCCTGGCGTTGCTGGCCCGCCATGGGCTGGAGCCGCGGCCTGGGGAAACCCTGCCGCGGTTCAGCGAGCGGCTGGCCCAGGCCGATCCCGCCCTGGCGGCTGCCGTGGAGGCCCTGGTGGGGCCCTATCAGCGCTGGCGTTACGGGCCCGTCCCGGCAGGAGCGGCACCTGGCGGCGAGAGCGGTGCCGAACGGCGGGCCGCCCGGGGTGCGGAACGGCGGGCGGAGCGCCGGCTGCTGGTGGAGCTGCGGCGGCAGCGGCGCCGTTTGCAGACGGTGCTGAATCGCCGGCGCTGCCAGCGGGCTGGAGCCCAGAGCCAGAGCGCCTCTGGATGACCAGCAGGCCGCCAGCCCTGGGGCCGGCTGGCCCGCCGCTGCCGCCGTGGCCGGTCCGGGGTTACAACGGTGCCACCGCCGCCGCCTGCGCCGATGGCCCCCCCTGCCGTGAACCCCGCCGGTGTCCGCCGCGCGGCCAGCGGCGATCGGCCTCCCGGCGGTGCGGCTGGGGTGGCGAGCACGGCCAGGAGCGCCGCCGCCCTGCTGGCGCTGCTGCTGGCAGGGCCGGCGGCGGCCTTCGCCGCCCCGGGCGATGATCTGCTGCGGCTGCTGGAGCGCCGCTCCTGCCCCGGCTGCCAGCTGCAGGATGCGGATCTGGTGCATGCCGATCTGCGCGATGGGGATCTGCGCCGCGCCCGGCTGCAGCGGGCCAACCTCAGCCAGGCCCGGCTCGATGGCGCCCAGCTGCAGGGGGCTGACCTGCGCTTCACCAGCCTGCAGGGGGCGTCGTTGCGCGGCGCTGACCTGCGCGGCGCCCTGCTGGAGGGCACCGATCTGCGCCACAGCGACCTCAGCGCCGCCCAGCTGGATCCCGGAGCTCTGGCCCGCAGCCACTGGGATCAGGCGATCGGCATCGCCCCGGGTCAGTTCGGCTATGCCGACCTCCACAACGCGGCCGTGCGCGCCGCCAATGCCGGCCGATTCCCGGAGGCGGAGGGGTTGTTCGGGGAGGCGCTGCTGCTGCAGCCGGAGGCGGCCGTGAGCTGGGTGGGGCGTGGGATCAGCCGCAGCGAGCAGGGCAAGCTCGAGCTGGCCGCCCAGGACCTCAACCGCGCCGCCGTGCTGCTGGAGCAGGGGGGAGAGCGGAGCGAGGCCCAGACGCTGCGCCAGGCGGCGGCGACCCTGGTGCAACCGCAGGCTCGGCCGCGGGGCGGCAACGGCCTCGGCGGCCAGCTGCTCAACGGTGCCGCCGCCATCGCCACGACCCTGGCGCCTCTGGCGTTGAAGTTTCTGGTGCCGCTGGCCTTCTGAACGGCGCAGGCCTGGCGTTGGCCTGCGCCTGGCGATGGCGCGGGCCTGCCGTAGATCTGCCGTAGCTCTGCCGTCCTGGTGGTGCTGTCCGCTGACCTGCCACACTGCCAGCCCTGCCCGGCTGGGCCGATGGTGCCGCCCCCGCCAGCGCTGCTGGCGGGGCTCTGACGGCGCTGCCCTGCCGATGGAGCTGGCGGGCTGCGGTTTTCGAGATCGCGCCGCTGCCTTCTACTGCGGCAACCAGGCCTGCCAAACGACCGATGACGACAACCACCGCCACGCTTGCTGCCTTGCGCTGCGGCCAGCTGCAGGGGATCAGGCGGCTGGATCTTGCCTGTGACCTGCAGGAGTTCCCACGGGAGATCTTCGCATTGGCCGACACGCTTGAGGTGCTGAATCTCTCGGGCAATGCCCTGTCGACCCTCCCGGATGATCTATCACGACTGCATCAATTACGGGTGTTGTTCTGCTCGGAGAATCGCTTTACCCAGCTTCCCGAGGTGCTGTCTTCCTGTGCTCAACTGGAGATGGTGGGGTTCAAAGCGAACCGCATTCGCGAGGTTGCGGCCGCTGCCATTTCGCCTGACTTGCGCTGGTTGATCCTCACCGATAACCGGATTGCGGCCCTGCCCGACGCCATCGGTAACTGTGCGCGCCTGCAAAAGCTGATGTTGGCTGGCAATCAACTCAGCGAGCTGCCGGAGGCGATGCGCGGCTGCATCGGGCTCGAGCTGCTGCGCATTTCCGCCAACAGGTTTGAGTCTGTGCCGGAGTGGCTGCTGCAATTACCCCGGTTGACCTGGTTGGCATTTGGCGGCAATCCGGTTTCAGCGGCGCCGCCCGCCGCGGGTCAGGCGGTGCCTCAGCTGCCGTGGGAGGAATTGGTCTTAGGGGAACAACTCGGTGAAGGCGCCTCGGGAGTGATCCACAAGGCGCACTGGCAGCCGTCGCCGCAGGAGGCTGGGCAGCCCGTGGCGGTGAAGCTGTTCAAGGGGGCGGTCACCAGTGATGGGTTTGCTACAGAGGAGATGGCGGCCTGCCTGGCTGCGGGCAATCACCCGCACTTGATCGGGGTCATTGGTGTGCTCAGCGGACATCCAGCCGGCAGCAGCGGCTTGGTGATGCCGTGGGTTGATCCGGGGTTCCGCAATCTGGCCGGCCCGCCCTCTCTGGAAACGTGCACAAGGGACGTGTACAGGGACGGCCAGCGGTTTGCTATCGCCATGGTGCTGGATCTGGCGAAGGGTTTGGCCGCCGTTGGCGAGCACCTCCATGCCCGGGGTATTTCGCACGGTGATTTTTATGCGCACAACGTCCTTTATCGCCCCGAAGGCGGCTGCTATCTGGGGGACTTCGGGGCGGCCTCCTTTTACCCACCCCAGACCAGTGGAGACACCCATCCGTTTGAGGCGCTGGAGGTGCGCGCCTTCGGCTGTTTGCTCGGCGAATTGCTGGAGCGCCTTGAACCCGAAACGGACGAACGCCTCCCATCCTTAGAGGCGCTGCAACGCCGCTGCCTGGCGCCGGTGGCGGCGAGCCGGCCCCGTTTTGCTGAACTGGTTGCAATGCTGGAGTCCCTGGGAGCCTGAAGCTGTGGTTCAGGATGAGACGCTTGCGCAAGGTTCTGGCCGCTGGCTCAAGGTCATGGCAGCTCAGTGATGGTGGGGGATAAGGAGATCAGTGGATGGGCAAGAATGCCGCAATTCCGCTGGAGAAGTCCTGCTTTGCTGGTCATGGAAACCTAGTGACGTGTCGTCTCAATTCGCCATGGCATCTGATTGGCTCCACAGTTGTTCGGGGGGATGTGAGCGATCGGATTGAGAGGTTTTGGTATCCGTTTAGGAGAGTGGAGCCAGAGCCAGCACTCCAGTCACCGTAATGAGCTTTGTCTTTTTAATGGTATTTCGGTTTGGCCAATAAGGGTTTCTTCGGCTCCGGGGGGCTACTTCCACATTGCGGGGGCGCCTGGCCGCTAGAGGTAACGTTCGTGCCCTGCTCAAGCGTTATGTTCAGCTCCTGAACGGATGCCCATGTTATTCATCCAACCCGGTGCCCTTGCTTCCTATGGCTCCTTACTTCCTATGGCAATGATGGTTTGTGGAGGTGGGTGATCATGAGCCTCTCTCGTCTTAACCACCAGCCCTCATAACCCACACCCTCTCGCCGCCCTGGTCACACCACCCAGATCTCCTCCAGATCGAGACCCAGCCCTTCGGCCAGCTCAGCACCGTCCAGTCGGCTGAGGTCCTCCAGCCGTTCAGCGAGCCCCCGCTGGTCGCCTCGCCAGATTTCCACCGCCCGTTCCTGGGGCAGTAACAGCCAGCCGAGGCGGGCTCCAAGTGGCGCCGCCGCCCTGGCCACGCCCCCGGCGCCCCTGACCCAGATATTTCCCCGGTGACCCGGTACCCCGCTAACCCCGTTACCCCGTTACCCCTGGCCTGCTGGACGGCAACAGCACCACCCCGGCCTGGCTGTTTCCCCAGCCCCTGGCCTGCCACACTGCCAGCCCCTGCCCCGCTGGGCCGATGGCGACGCCCCCCTCCAGCACTGGTGCCATGGATCTGACGGCGGAGCCGCTGCCGTTGGCGCAGCTGCCGCCGTTGCCGTCCCTGCAGCTGGCTGTGGTCGGCCATGTGGAGGTGGTGCAGTTCCTGGAGGTGCCGGAGCTGCCTCGACCGGGGCAGATCGTGCGGGCCAGCCATGGGCATCAGGTGGCGGCCGGTGGCGGTGCGGTGGTGGCGGTGCAACTGGCGCGGCTGTTGGGCCAACCGGTGCCGTTCTTCACGGCGCTGGGTCGCGATGCCGCCGGTGAGCGGGCCGTTGAGGAGCTCTCCGCCCTGGGGTTGGAGCTGCATGTGGCCTGGCGCGATGCCCCCACCCGCATGGCGATCACCCATGTGGATGGCAGCGGCGAGCGCACGATCACGGTGATCGGGGAACGGCTTACCCCCGGCGCCGCCGATCCGTTGCCCTGGCAGCGGCTGGCCGGCTGCGATGGCGTCTTCCTCACCGCCGCCGACAGCGCCGCGGTCCGCCTGGCCCGCGCCGCCCGGGTGCTCACGGCGACGCCGCGTTTGCGGCTGGAGATCCTGGCGGAGGCGGCGGTGGCGCTCGATGCCTTGATCGGCAGCGCCCTCGATCCAGCGGAGCGCTACAGCCCGGGCGATCTGGATCCAGCGCCGGCCCTGGTCATTGCCACCGAAGGCGATCGGGGCGGGCGCGTCACGCCCGGTGGCCGTTTCGCGGCACCGCAGCGCCAGCGGCCTGCGCGCGATTGCTATGGCGCCGGCGACTCGTTTGCCGCCGGCGTCACCGCCGCCCTGGCCGCCGGTTGGACGCTGCCGCAGGCCCTGAGCCTCGGCTGCCACTGCGGCAGCGCCTGCCTGGACGGCCGGGGGCCCTATCCCGGCCAGCTGCGCCGCCGGGCCAGCGATGGCAGGCTCGCCCCCCCTGAGCCCGATGGCGACGGCACCCGGGGTGGCAGGGGCTGAGCGCCGGCTGCGAGACCCTGCCGGCCTCTGGCCTGGTCCGGCCGGACCGCTGGCCGCCAGGGCCGGGGGGCGGCCAGCGGCTTGCGGCGGCTCGATGGAGGCGGGCCATGTTCGTCCGTCCGTTTGAGGCCAGTTGTTTCAGGTCCCCCGTTTCAGGCCTTCCGATTCAGGCCTTCCGATTCAGGCGGGCGGGTCAGAACGAGGGCGCGCTGCCGCTGCCGCCGAGGAAGCGGCGGCCATCGCGGGTGCCGGGCTGATAGCCATAGCCCCAGCTGCCGCCCTGGCTGTCATCGATGATGCGGGGGGTGACCATGATCACCAGCTCCCGCTTGGCGCGGGTGCCACCGCTGTTGCGGAAGAACTGGCCGATGAAGGGAATATCGCCGAGGATCGGCCATTTCTGCACGACCTCACTATCGCGATCTGAGAGCACGCCGGTGAGGATCAGGGTCTGGCCGTCGCGCACGCGGGCGCTGCCCGTGTCGAGCCGACGGATTGCCAGGGTTTTGATGCGGCCGCAACCTGGAACGATATCGGAGCCGACCGTGGCCGAGATCGACGGCGACATCGTGAAGGTGACGAAACCGTTGTCATCGATCTTTGAGACGCGGGCGCCGAAGGTGAGACCTGAGATCCCAAGAACGGGCTGGCAGGAGTTGGGCGCGCCGTTCTGGCCTGCCTGCACCTGATAGGACACTATTTCCTGTTCGCCCACGGTCACGAAGGCCTCGTTGGCCTTGGAACGGCCGATGGTGGCGTTGGTATCGGTTCCACCGCCATTGCCCGAGCCGCTGCTGCCCGATGATCCCGATGACGACAGGCCGGCTAAAGCGTTGGGTCCCGTTCCCGAGACCAATTCTTCGCTGTTTTCGCTGAGGATCAAGGTCGGGCTGGCCAGAACCTTGGTGCTGCTGGATTCGATCGTGGCGCGCACGAAGTCAAAGAATTGGTTGTTGGGGTATTGGAAGGCTGTGGGATTGGCATAGGTTATTTCATCCGGGGTGCCGATTGTCGGCGCAGAGTAGGTGATGGTCTGCTGGCCGGTGGTCGGGTCGGTAATGATGCTTTGGATGGTTCCCGGAACCGAAGGTTCTCCAGGTGTGAAGCCCGTTACTCCAGGCTTGCCTGGATTCGCATAGGTGCCGAAGGGGAGTCTGGCTGGGTAGCGTGGATCGTAGAAGGGAGTTTTAGCGCCCGGGGCAGGGATGGGGGAGGCAAATTCAGGTGTTAGAAAGACCTGCTCGGATCCGCCCGGCAATCTGTAAGCACCCGTGCCCACGGTTGGGGTACTGTTCGTACCATCGTATAAACCAGGCAAGCCACCTTCAGGCGTCGAAGGTGGCTTGAGTGAGCCGAAGTTGGCCACCAACTGCCCCTGCTGATTGACGATGAAGCTATTGCCGGAGCGGAAGGCGAAGCTGTTGTCGACCGTGCTGTTATTGCCGAGGGTTACATCGAGTATCTTCACCGAGAGCGCCACCTGCCTTTGTCGAAGATCAAGCTGCTTGATGTACTGCTCTGCTATTGAAACAATTCTCGCATCTCCTACAAGTGTTATGGTTGAAAGGCGATGGTAGGGAATGACGACAAGGCCAATAAGTGGGCCATTTTGCGCGCCATAAGGCTCTATTGATAGGCTCGTCTTTGCTCTTCCGCTGCCAAAGGATGCTACTGAGTTGTATTGAGAAGAGGATTGTCCTGAGCCAGAGGCAAAGCTGCTGTTCGAGTTTGACTGTGAAGCACTAACCGGGTCTTGGGTGGTTATGACTTCACTTTGGGCCATCGCTGTGGCCCCAAGCTTGGTTAAAAAGTCAAGCGCCTGAGACGGTGACACTTGATTCAACCGATACACCTTGGACAATTTCGATCCGAGTGTTTTGCCCAGCACGTTCGGCCCCACCAGCAAGGTGTTGCCCTCCAGCTTTCCCTGCAGCCCCGCCGCCAGCAGGGTCGAGTTCAGAGCACGGCCATAGCTCTCATTGCGGAACGCGATCGATACCCGCTCCTGTTCAGGCGAGGTCGCTTTCTTGCTGCCATCGCCTCCCGCCCCTTGGCCGGAGGCGCCGTCATTCACATACACAAACCCATAGCCCCCGATCCGGGCCAGGTTCATCAACACCGTCCGCACCGGCGCGTTGCTGAGCGTCATCGTCACCGGCGGGCCGCTCGCATTCACGAAGCCGGAATTGGCCAGCACCATCGATCCCACCGCCATGTCCCCCAGCGGTGGCGCCACGGCCCGGGGCTGCAGCGGCGGCACCTGCTGCGGCTGGGGGATGCGGCCCGGCAACGACAGATTGCGGCTGTAGCTCTGCTGGCCGCTCTGCGCTGCGGCGGCGAAGCTGAGGATCAGGTTGCTGCCGTCGGCGCTCACCACCGGCTGGCCCAGGGGAAAACCCGGCGTTGGCGTCACCGTCAGGGCGAAGCGGGTGCCGGCACCCTCCAGGCTGATCATCTGCAGCCCCGCCTCCGGCAGGCTCAACCGCTGCGGCCCCCGGCGCAGGGTGGCGGGGGTCGCCAGCAGCAGCCGGCCGGCCCAGCTGGCGCCCTGGCTGCTCTGCAGCAGCTGGGGCGTCGGGCCCACGCCGCTGATCATCACCTCCACCGCCTCCGGCAGGCGCCGCACCGTCATCTCCATCAGCCCGGGCTTCAGCACCACCACCCGCTGCGGCCCGTTGGAGCCGGGGCTGGCGGTCGGAGCGGCCGGGATGCCATCAGGGGGGGGGGCCGCCCCCCAGCCCTGGGCCAGGGCCCCATCGCCCGCCGGGACCGCGGTCGCCAGGGCGGTCAGCAGCCAGGGCAGATGGCGGTGGGGGAGGCGGGAGCGGGAGGGTGCGGACACGGATTCAGCGGGCGGGAGCTGGGGCGGGGGCGGAAGCGGGATTGGCGGCGGGCGGGGCCGGGGCCGCCGGGGGTGAGGAACCAGGGGGTGAGGAACCAGGGGCTGCGGGGGGCGCACCGGCGGCGGCCCCCGGGCTGCCGGGCGGGGCCGCCGCCGCCGGTGGCCGCCCATAGAGGCTGAGCAGCACCTTCAGCACCGGCAGCGGCGCTGGCTGCTGGCCATCGCCGCCCGGTTGGGCCGCCACCGGCCCCCTGCGGCGATCGGCTTCGTCGCCCTCCAGCAGCAGCCGCAGATTGCTCTGCACCACCAACACATTCAGCCGCTCCAACCGGCGCAGGAAATCCAGCAGGGCCGGATAGGCACCGCGGGCACTCAACAGGATCGACTGCCGGCTCAGGCCACGGATCTCCAGATCGTCCGCCGCGACGGTTTTGGCGGCGGGGCCTCCCGCTGGGGCCGGCGCCGCCGCCGGTGGAGCCGGCGGCCTGGAGGCAGCGGCGGCAGCGGAGCTACCGCCAGCGGCGGAACCGCCACCGCCGGAACCGCCAGCGGCGGCAACACTGCTCAGGGGCTCAAACTGATCCAGCTGCACCCCGGCCAGACCCGCCTCCCGGTCCACCATCGCCAGAAAGGTGGAAAGATCGCCGTTGCCGCTCACCACCTCGAACAACCGCCGCTGCTGCTCTTCCGCTTTCTCCACCCTCTGGCTGGTGGCCTGCAGCTGGCTCCGCAGCATGGTGAGCTGTTCTTTTTCCTGCTCCAGCTGGGCCAGCCGCCCCTGCTCCGCCTGCATCTCCAACAGCTGGGGCAGCAGCGCAAACGCCCCCAGCAGCGCCGCCAGCCCCCCGCCGACCGCGATCGGCAGCCCCAGCCAGATCCGGCGCAACGTGGCCCCGCGGATCGCTTTTTCACCCCGTTGCAGATTGGTCATGGCAGCAGGCCCTCCTGCTGCAGCATCCGGAACCGCTGCACCATGCCCGTCGAACCGAGGCGATTCAGCAGGGCCAATTGCTCGGTGGACGATGGGCTGGCGAAGGCGGCCCCGATCTCAAAGGCCACCGGGCCCGGCTGCGCTGGCGGCTGCCTGGTGTCCTGCTGCGAGCTGGCGGAGGTTTCGGCTTTCTTGGCCGGTTGCCGCTCCACCCGCACCAGTTGCACCCCCTCCGGCTCGAACAGCGGCGAGCCCCTCAGCTGAAGCAGCAGGGCATTGATGCGGATCAGGGCATAGGGATCGATCGCCAGTCCCTTCAGCACCAGGCTCTGGCCCGTGCCATCCAGGCCCACCAGTTGCACACCCTGGGGGGTCAGCAGCTGCAGCTCCGCCAGCAGGGCCGAGGAGGAGCGGCCGGAGGTGAGGGCCGTGACCAGGGTGCGGTTGGTGGCGGTCAGGGACACCAGCCGCTGCCGGCTGCTCGCCAGCCGGCTCTGCAGCTCCTCGGTTTCGCTGGCCACCTCCTTCAGGCTCGCCAGCCGCGACCCCGTCATCGCTCGCTGCAGCAGCAGGGCCCCCAAGATCCCCACCGCTGTGCCGAAGACCGCCAGGCCGATCAGGCAACCCCGCAGCAGCAGGGCCCGCCGCTGGCTCAGCGTTGCCGCCAGCGACTCGATCCCCAGCTCGCGGCGGCGCTCCCGCAGCAGATCCAGCACCGGCCCGGCGGGGGTGCTCATGGCTCGCTGCTCCCCAGGCAGGCCAGTCCCTGCAGGATCAGGGAATCAAAGGGTTCCGGGGTCGGGGACTCGATCACCACCCCCAGATCCTGGGCCAGCACCTGAGCCTCCGGCAGAGCATTGGCCTGGATCAGTCGCAATCCGCGGGCCTGGGGGTCCTGGCGGCGGTAGAAGGCGATGCAGCGGTGCAGTTCGTTCGCCAGGGCGGTGCCGCTGGCTGTCAGCCGCTGCTGGAAGCGGGGGATGCCGTCGCGGAACAGGGTGAGGCGGGTGGTGCGCCCTTCGGCGCTGAGCAGGCCCAGCAGATCGCGGCTGCCCATCTGTTCCAGCAGCGGCCGCAGGGCCAGATATTCGCAGTTCTGGGCTGGCGCCAACCGCTCCAGCTGGGTGCCGGCCATGGCGAACACCTCGATCCAGGCATCGATCAGCTTGCGTGGGGCGGCGGCCACCAGCAGTCGCGGCTTGCCCGCCACGGGCTTGGCATCGATCAGGGCATCGGACAGATCGAAGGGGAATCGCAGGGTGGTCGCATCCAGATCACGCACCGCCGCCAGGGGCTCCGCCGGCAGGGGGCGACCCTGGGGCCAGGAGATCACCCGCCAATGCACCGCCGGTGCCGGCAGGGACACCCGCAGGAAGGTCTCCAGCACGTCGTCGCGCACCAGCAGATTGCCGATCAGGTCCCCCAGCGGTTCCTTTTCAAGCGGCATCCCATCCCGGCAGGTCAGGGCCGGCAGCGGCGCCTCAAACCGCACCTTCCCCGCTGCCCCATCGGCCAGAACCTGGCCCCGCACCATGTCGTCATGGAGCTCGAGCAGCAGCTCCCGGGGAAACATCCGGTGGCGCAGCGGCCGGATCCTGTCCTGCAGGTCGACGATCAGGCCGGAGAGGTCCAAATCACGCGGAGGATTCGCACCAAGTTATCTGCACTGTCCACCGTTCAGGGCCGATGCCGCAGCGCTCCCGCCCCTCGGCCCCACCGGCCAGGCCGCTGCCGGGGGCGTTCGGCGCCGGCTCAGCGCCAGGCCAGACCGGTTCCCACGGCGGCGCTGATGCAGGAGAGCCCATGGCGTTCGAGCTGCAGCAGCAGTCCATCCAGGATCGCCGGCACCAGCTGCGGTCCCTCGTAGATCCAGCCGGTGTAGACCTGCACCAGCGAGGCCCCGGCGGTGATCCGCTCCCAGGCGGCCTCCGGTCCATCGATGCCGCCCACCCCGATCAGGGGCAGGGCCGGGCCCGCCGTCGCCCGCAGCCGCCGCAACACCTCGTGGGCCCGCTGGCGCAGCGGCCGGCCGCTCAGCCCGCCGGCCTCCTCGGCCAGGGTGCGACCGGTTTCCGCCAGTCGTCGGTTCTCCAGCCCCAGCCGGTCCTGGCTGGTGTTCACCGCGATCACGCCGGCCAGACCCTCCTCGTAGGCCAGCCGGGCGATCGCATCGATCGCATCGTCCTCCAGGTCGGGGGCGATCTTCACCAGCAGCGGTGGACAGGCCGGCAGGCGCCGCAACCGCTCCACCAGCCGTCGCAGCTGCAGTTCCTCCTGCAGCTCCCGCAGCCCCGGCGTGTTGGGGGAACTGACGTTGATCACGGCGTAATCGGCCAGGGGCGACAGCCATTCGAGCGAGGAGGCGTAGTCGTCCGGTGCCAGATCCAGGGACACCTGGCGCGACTTGCCGAGGTTGAGGCCGAGCACCGCCGGGCGCTGCCCTGGTGGTGGCAGCTGTTGGCGTTCCAGGTTGCGCCGCACGCCGCGGGCCCCCTGGTTGTTGAAACCCATCCGGTTCAGGGCGGCCCGCTCCTCCGCCAGCCGGAACAGCCGGGGCCGGGGGTTGCCTGCCTGGGGCTCCCAGGTGACCGTGCCCAGCTCGGCGAAGCCGAACCCGAAGCGATCCCACAGGGCCGCGGCCACCCCGTTCTTGTCGAAGCCCGCCGCCAGCCCCACCGGGTTGGCGAAACGGCAGCCGAAGAGGGTCTGCTGCAGCCGCGGGTCCCGTCGCTGCAGGTCCCGGCTCAGGCCGTCGAGGGTGGCCCGCACCAGCGGCCAGTGGCGCCGCAGGGAGGTCTCCCCCAGCAGCCCCAGGGTGATGCGGCTCAGCTGCTCGGCGTCGGCGCCCGCATCGGTGCGCAGCAGGGGGCCCACAAAACGCTGGTAGAAGCCACCGGTCGCGGATCCGGCGGCGGCGGCGGGGGGAGTTTCTGGCACCATGATGGGACGCTCGTCACTCCGGCGCCTGCAATCCTTGCGCGTCGCGCTCCAGCCGCCAGCGGCCATCGCCCAGGGGGTGCACCAGCCAGTCGCGCCAGCGCCAGCTATCGCTGCGGTTTTCAAGGCTGCGCAGGGGCATCTCCACCAGCTGGGCCAGCTCCGCCAGGCTGAGGCCATGGCCGCCGGCGGCCAGCCGGTCCGCCAGCTCCAGGCGCCCCAGCAACCGTTGCAGGGCCGGTGGCGCCGGATCGAGGGGCGGCGCCGCAGGGGCCACACCCTCCCCCACCACACCCTCCCCCGCCACACCCTCCCCCGCCACACCCTCCAGGGCCGCACCCTGGCGCGGTGCACCCTCGCCGGAAACCCGCTCGCGCCCCGAACCCCCGCGGGCTGCGGACTCGGCGTTCGCCGCCGGCACGCCCCCCCCGCTGTCCGCCCTGCCGGCGGCCACCGACGCTCGACCAGCCGCGCCGCCAGCCCCTCGATTCGCTCCGCTCGCCGCGCTGTCCGCGGGGGCCGCCGCGGCCCTGCCCGCCGGGACCCTCGCCGTGGCGCCCTCCCCGCTGAGCGGGGAGGCGGCTGTGGTCCGAGCCCGCGCCGGTCGGGAGGGATTGGAACCACCGGGGCCCGGGCTGAGCATCGGCCGCTGGCCGCGGGAGAAGGCCACGGCGATCGCATCGCAGCGGTCGTTGTCGGGATCGCCGCTGTGGCCTCGCACATGCACCAGCGATACCCCCGCCACCCGGCTGCGATCCAGCCGCTCCCAGAGGTCCCGGTTGAGCACGGTTCCGCCGGAGGCGGTGCGCCAACCCTTGCGCTTCCAGCCCGGCAGCCACTTCTGCAGGCCGTCGATCAGGTAACGGCTATCGGTGCGGATCGACAGGGAGGGATCGCGGGGCAGATCCTGCAGCGCCTCCAGCAGCGCCAGGGCGGCGGTCAGTTCCATGCGGTTGTTGGTGGTGGCCCCATCGGCGCCGCCCAGCTCCCGCACCGAGCCATCAGCGAAGCGCAGCAGGGCTCCCCAGCCCCCGGGGCCGGGGTTGCCGCTGCAGGCGCCATCGCAGGCGGCGGCCACCACCGGCGGCATGGCGCCCCGGGGATCGGCGTCCGGGGCCTCAGCCATCGCGCCCCCTTGCCGGGTCCGGTTGAATGGTGCGCTCGCCCCGGTCGTCGCCGGATCCCGTTGTGGTGACCATGCAGCGAAACTACCTGGGATTGCGGCGTCGGACCGCTGGCCTGGCCCTGCCCGCCGCCCTGGCCCTGCTCGGGGCCACCGACCTGGCGGGGTTCGCCCCCTGGGGCCGGGCTGCTGCCCTGTTCGATGCCCAGCCCGTGGATCAGAGCCGCTTTGCGGTGCTGGCCCGGCCGGTGGGCGTCGAAGACTGGTCCCTGCTGGTGCTTGAGCAGCTCCGCCCGGGTCCCCTCTGTTGGCAGCAACGGCCCGATGGCCTGGTTGATCCCAGCCTGACCCGCTTTGACTTCAGCGGGATCTGCGGCCGTTTCGTCGACAGCAACGGCTACTCCCTGCGCTTCGGTGATGGCGCCGCCAGAAGCGATGGCAGCGAAGGCCTGCGCCTGCGGCTGGTGACGGTGGGGGATGAACTGCAGCTCCAGGCCACCTCCCCCGAGCAGGCCGGCACCCTGCTGGTGGGTCGGGGGCCGCGACCGTCCCGGGTGCGCGATGCCTTTGTGGCCATCCGACTGGAACCCGGCTGGGAGCTGAAGCGCCGCAGCTACGGCGGTGCCTTGCTCAATCACGTGTACTTCAGCCACGCCAGCAGTGCCCGCGACCTGTTGGCCCAGCCCCCTGGGGCCCCCGGCTATGCCAGCCGCTCACCCCTGGCCCGTCGCCGCTTCCCCCCCCTGGCGCCCCCGCCCCCCCCTCCCCTGCCGCTGGCGGCGACCCCGGCACTGGAGCCCCGCCAGTCCCGTTCAGATCGGCGCAGCCGCTTCAGCCTCCGCCCCCCTGTCACCGGACCCGCTGGACAGCCGGGTTCGGAACCTCGCGGCTCCCTGGCGCCGTCGCCGGGCCGGGTCATCGCCCTGCAGGTGATTCCCTTCCGGGAGTGAGGGCCAGCTTCCGGCCGGCGGTCCAGTTGGCAATCCGAACGCCAACCCCTGCTGCTGCCAAATTCACGCATTAGTTTGCAGTGGTGTGAGGAGTGCGGGGTCCAGCGAAGGGTCGAAACGAGGACAGACTCCCCAGCTGCACCCCACCCCTCAGCCCCGCGGTTCGCGGGGCTTTTTTTTGTGCTGCGATTGGGGTGAGCCGGAGCCAGCCACCAGCCACCAGCCGCCGCCAGGAGCCGGTCTCCCGCTGCGGACAGGCGATCCTGCGCCGATCAGCCCGGCGTCGCGTTGGCTGGATCTTCGCCGGCAGGAGGGGGATCGGCTCTGCCTGGGGGCCCCGGGGACTCGCTCACAACCGGAGGCCAGGGGGACAGCCGGCCAGGGCTGCGGGCGGCCGGATCTCGGAGCGGTCAAGCCTGCGGGCGGCCGAGGTCTGTTGAAGGGCCGCCTCGACCGGGGGCCCGTCTGCGGGGGCCAGTGTTCTGGACCCGGCCGGTCCCCCGTTCCCTCCCGTGCCCTCCGGTGGCCTCCGGTGCCCCCGTGCCCCCGTGCCCCTCCGCAGTGCCCTCCGGTGGCCCCCCCCGTGCCCTCCGGTGGCCCCCCCCGTGCCCCCGTGCCCCTCCGCGGTGGCCTCCGGTGCCCCCGTGCCCCCGTGCCCCTCCGCGGTGGCCTCCGGTGCTCCCCGCGGTTGGCCCTCCGCAGTGCCCTCCGGTGGCCCCCCCCCGTGGTGCCCGTGGTGCCCACAAAAAAGCCGGTCCGATGGACCGGCTTGGGGTGGCGCAGCGCCGCCCGGTGAGGGGGCGCTGGGGGCGTGCAAAACGGCAGGGGCCCGGAGGCCCCTCGGCGATCACTTGATCGTGACCTTGCCGCCGGCTTCCTCGAGGGTCTTCTTGAGAGCCTCGGCATCGGCCTTGCTCACGGCCTCCTTGACGGCCTTGGGAGCGGCTTCGACGAGGGCCTTGGCTTCGCCCAGACCGAGGCCGGTGGCCTCGCGGACGGCCTTGAGCACCTTGATCTTGGCGGCAGCGTCGAAGCTGTCGAGGATCACGTCGAATTCGGTCTGCTCTTCGACCGGCTCAGCGGCGGCGGCGGCGCCAGGGGCGGCCATCACCACGCCGGCGGAGGCGGCGGCGGACACGCCGAAGGCCTCTTCGATCTGCTTGACGAGCTCGGAGGCTTCCAGCAGGGAGAGGGTCTTCAGCTGTTCGAGGATGTTGTCAGTGGTAGCGGACATGGTTGAGAGTCAGCAACAGATCTGTTGAGTGGAACAGTCGATCGGGGCGAGCTCCCGGCGGGAGCGGCAGTGGCGGCGGCGCCCCTGGTCCGCGACGGCGGACCGGGGAGGCTTCGGCTCCGGGCAGGGGCCCGGGCCGGGATGGCGCTCAGCCTTCGCCGGATTCGGCGTGCTGCCGAAGCGCCCGGGCGAGACCGGAGGGAACCTCGTTGATGCCCACCGCCAGCTTGGTGGCCACGCCGTTGATCGCACCGGCGATCTGGGCCATGAGCACCTCCTTGGAGGGCAGATCCCCGATGGCCTTGATGTCGTCCTGGGACAGGAGCTTGCCTTCGAAAAGGCCCCCCTTGGTTTCCGACTTCTTGGCGTCCTTCTGGAAGGACTGCACGGCCTTGACGGCGCCGCCAACATCCCCTTTGACGAGGATGAAGGCATTGGTGCCGGTCAGCAGGGATTCGAGGTCCGCCCAGGCGCTGTTGCCATCGATCGCACGGCGCATCAAGGTGTTCTTGGTCACCTTGCAGACGCCATTGCTGGCTTGAAGACGGGTCCGCAGATCCGTCATCTCCTTGATCGAGAGGCCCTTGAAATCAAGGACCAGCGCCAGTTCGGCTTCACCGAGGAGCTGCCTGAGCTCTTCGACGATCTGTTGCTTGTTCTCCAGCGTGCGGCCCATGGGTGTGTGGAACGGATGAGGGGAACAAGCCGGGTACGCAGCCCCGCACTGGCCTTGGTTGTCCCGGGGGACACCGCTGGACAGCTCCTCCGGCCGGCAATGGCGCGCGGCGGAAGCATTCGAGGCCGCTTGTCCTGTCCGCTCCGTTAGGGCACGGGGCCCACGGGCAAAGCAATCAGGTCACGGCAGTGCCGTGATCGCGTGAACCTCGGCAGGACTTACGAGCGGATCGCCGGACGGGCCGGCAGCTCCTCTCACCTGCTGTCTGGGGTCAGGGCGCGTGCCCTCTGGCCGAAGCCAGTAGATCAATCTACACCATGGCTTTCAGCCGCTGGATCCAGATTCGATAGGCCGCCTCGTTGAGGTGCAGACCGTCGATCCCCATGGCGCGCCGCAGTCCGCCGGCATCGCTGAGCGCGGGGCGCAGGTCGAGAACATCGGCCGCCGGCAGGGGCTTCAGCAGGCAGCGGTTCAGCTCCGCCACCGCTGCCAGGCAGCGTGGGCCCCAGCGGGCGGCCTCGCAGGGCAGGGTCGCCACCACCAGCACCCGGACGGCACCCCGCTCCAGCAGCCCCCGGCGCACCGCCAGCAGCCGGTCGGCCACGGCGGCGGCGGGCCGGTCCTGAAGGATGTCGTTGATGCCAGCCATCAACACCACCGTGCTGCCGGCCAGGGGCGGCAGGGAGTCCAGCCGGGCCAGCAGATCGGCGCTGGTGTCGCCCGGGATGCCGGCATTGACGACCATCCGCTGCGGGAAGGCCTGGCGCCAGGGACCGGCGGCGGTGATCGAGTCACCGAGCAGGATCAGCGGTGGCTGCCGCTGGTCGCGGTGGCTGCCCCCGGATCGGCTGGCTGGGGACCATCGGCCGGACAGACGCGACGGCTGAAGCGGGCCCTGGGGGCGCAGGGCCGGCAAGGCGATCAGCGCAGCCACCAGGGCCGGCAGGCCGAGGCCCAGGACCACGACCAGCCTGCGCGGCGCCGGCATCAACGGCCGCCGTCAGAGGGCAGGGGGAGCGTCAGCTCTCCTGCTTGATGTCCTGGAGGGCGCTGAAGTCGACCGACACCGAGGGACCCATGGTCGAGGTGACGTAGAGGCTGCGCCAGTAGCGGCCCTTGGCGCCGCTGGGCTTGTTGCGGTCGATGGTCTCCTGCAGGGCCTTGAGGTTGTCGAGCAGCTTGGCGGCATCGAAGCTGGCCTTGCCGAAGCGCACGTGCACGATGCCGGTGCGGTCGGCCCGGAACTC
>CAIZQU010000129.1 GCA_903935205.1 uncultured cyanobacterium
AGCCTTTGGCGCGTAGGTCGACAGGCCAGGCCCTGAACAGAGACAGAGCCGATCGGGCGGCTATCGAGGCCTCAGCCTGAGACAAAGGGCATCAGGTACAGGCCATCAGCAACAAGACATCAGGAACATCGCCGCAGCTTGATCGCAAGATCTACTGCGACCCAATCATTCATCCCTTTGCTCCGGCGCCGCAATCATGATGCGGATCTGAGATCCATGGGAGCCCCAGTTCCGTTCCACGGTGAGATCTCCCCATGGATCAGGAGCCACTACGGCTACGCGCAACAGGCTCCTGGGGGGTAGGAGGGCCTGGAAGCCCTCGGACGGGGCGATCAGATCGCTTCGCTGTCGCGGTCGCCGGTGCGGATGCGCAGCACCGAATCGATCGTGCTGATGAAGATCTTGCCGTCGCCGATCTCGCCGGTGCGTGCGGCGTTCTGAATGGCGTCGACGACGGTCTGGACCCGATCGTCATCAACCACGATCTCGAGCTTGAGCTTCTGCAGGAATTCCACGGTGAATTCAGAGCCGCGATAGCGCTCAATCTGGCCCTTCTGGCGCCCAAAGCCCCTGACCTCACTCACCGTCATGCCAACCACCCCAGCATTGACCAAGGCGATCTTGACGTCTTCCAGCTTGAAGGGGCGGATGATGGCCTCAATTTTTTTCATGGGAGCGATGGCGGTCGACCTGCGGACCTGCCGAGGTTTCACTCGGCAGTTTCGCAGATCAGCCTACGGTTGCGGAAACGGTCCTATTAGGCCGGACCGCCGCCGGGCGCGTCGTTACGATTGTTACCGGAGCCGTTGTCCGCCCAGCTCCTGTACGGTCGAGCATCCTCCATGCTTCAGCGTCCGGTGACTTCAGTCGCTGTCCCGTCCGCCCCCTCCGCGTCCCCCACCCCGGCGGAGGGTGCTCCCCCGGCCTCCGCCGCCCCGGATGCCGCCACGGTCACCCCCCGATACGGAGAGCGGGCCATCGCCGAAGCGCAGCTGATCTGCTTCGACAACCCCAGGCCGGGCCGGCCCTTTGATGTGTCGATCGAGCTGCCGGAATTCACCTGCAACTGTCCCTTCTCCGGTTACCCCGACTTCGCGGTCCTGCGCCTGCTGTACCAGCCAGGGCCCCGGGTGCTGGAGCTCAAGGCCCTGAAGCTCTACGTCAACAGCTACCGCGATCGCGCCATCTCCCATGAGGAGGTCGCGAACCGCATCCTCGACGATCTGGTGGCCGCTGCCGATCCGACCTGGATGGAGCTGGTGGCTGATTTCAACCCCCGCGGCAATGTGCACACGGTGGTCAGGGTCAGCCATGGGCTGCGTCAGAGCTGCTGAGCTGCTGCTTCGGCCTTCTCCTCAGCCCCAGCCTCTGATCCCAGCCCCGCCAACAGCTGGGGCAGGACCGTGGCGAAGCCGGTGAGGCTGCGGTTGCAGAGCCCGCCCACGTGCAGCCTGCCGGCATCGATGACCGCCCAGATCTGACGGGTGGCGATCAGGCTCAGCCCACCGCCCACCAGGGTGATCGCGAAGGCGGTGTAGACGAGGGGCACACCAGGGTCGCGCTTGAGCAGGATGCCGCTGGCCGGCAGGATCGAGGCCACCCGGATCGGCAGTCCACGCACCTCGACCGCCTCGCCGCCTGGCACGATCCGGGCCAGGGAGGCACCGTCGGGGCCGAACACGTCCACCGGTCCCGACTCATCGCTGACGCTGAGCAGCACCGGTTCGCTGCCATCGGGCCTGGTCGGCAGAATCAGACCCCAGATCTGTTCCCCCAGCTGGGGCAGGGGCTGCAGGGGCAGGCTCAGCACCGGGCTGCGCCCGAGCTGGATGTCGACCGCCACAAGGGCCCAGTCGGCCTGGTAGAGGGTGATGCCGCGGGTGCGCAGCGGATGGTTGACGCTGATCTCGGCGGGTTCGGCGGGCGGTGCGGGCTGGCCCGGGCCTGCGGCGGGCAGGATTCGCAACTGGGAGGTGAACTGCTCGGGTCGACCGGCGGGGTCCCGCTGGATCGTGAACCGATCCAGGGCCACGCTGAGCTGGCTGTTGCCGCGCAGATCGACGAGCTCAAGCTCCCGACCGGGTGCCAGGAACTGTTCCAGCCGTTGGCCGGCCAGGGCACCCCAGGCGGCCCCGACCATCAGCAGCACCAGCCCGGCGTGCACCAGCAAGGGCCCAACCCGGCCGGCCACGCCACGGCGGCCGGCGAGCCGTCCGTCCTGGCGGCGCACCTGCCAGCCCCGCTGCAGCAGACGCTGCTCCAGCTGATCGAGGCAGGCTGCCGGATCGCTGCAGGGGACGGTCTCGGCCAGGCTGAGCTTGCTGAGTTGGCGCGGTTCGCGGTAATCGATCCAGCGCAGGGAGGCCTGCAGCGCCGGCCACTGGCGGCGCCAGCTGCAGAGCAGCAGCGCCAGCCCGAGCCAGGCGAGCAGGGCGAGGAACCAGCCGCTGCTGTACACGTGATCCAGCTGCAGGCCCAGGACGCCGTCGCCCCGCACCATCCCCAGCCAGGGGGCGCTGTCGTAGCGCTGGTGGTAGAACTCGGCTGTCTCGCCCTGGGGGATGGCGGTGCCCAGACCGCTGCCGATGGCGATCAGCAGCAACAGGCCGATCGCCGTGCGGAGATCGGCGATCCAGGAGAGCAGCCGCCCAATAGGCCGTAGCAGTGTCGGATTTGCCGTGGTCATGGCAGCTGGGCCACAAGGGTCAGGGCGCCGGTGGTGAGCAGGACGACGCCGCTGATCGGTGGAATCCATTGGCCGATCCGGCGCAGCTGCAGCAGGGTGGGGAGGCTGGCGGCGGCGGTGCCGGCCAGCAGCAGCGGCACCACCTGGCCGGCTCCGAAGGCGGTGAGCAGCAACAAGCCGGTCAGGGGGCGGCCGTTCTGGGCCATCCAGGTGAGCAGCACGGCCAGCACCGGCGTGGTGCAGGGTGTGGCGGCCAGACCGAAGGCCAACCCGGCTGCCAGGGGCGCCAGGGGGGCGGGCACCAAGCGGCGCCAGCGCTCCGGGTCGGGACCGGCTGGAAGCGGAAGGCGCAGCACCCCCAGGAGGTTGAGGCCCATCGCCACCGCCACCAGGGCAACCAGCAGGGGAATCTGACGTGGCAGGCTGCCGTAGAGACTGCCGAGCAGGCCGCTGGCCAGGCCGAGCAGCACCAACGCCAGAACGATGCCCGCAGCGAAGCTGACGCTGCGGCGCCAGGGCAGGACGGCCCTGGGCTGGTCCGGGTCGGCGTTTCGGTCGCCTCCGAATCCAGCCAGATAGGCCAGGGTCACCGGCAGCAGGGAGAGGGAGCAGGGGCCGAGGCTGGTGAGCAGACCACCGCAGAACACCAGGCCGAGGGTGAGAGGACCGGGGTGGGCCAGGGAGGATTGCAGCAAAAGCTCGCTGCTGCGGGCCCAGTCGGCGAGCAGCGATGCGGGGCCAGTCATGGCCAAATCCGGGCCGGGGGGATTCAGCTTATCGGGGCCGCCTGGCCTCGCCGGCGCCGGGGTCGTGCGGTTTCCAACCCCGTCGATTCGAGGCCACAGCGCACCAGCAGCCCAGCGCTGAACAGGCTCATCAGCAGGGAATTACCGCCGTAGCTGACCATTGGCAGCGGCAGGCCGGTGGTGGGCATCGAACCGCTGGCCACGGCGATGTTGAGGATCGACTGGCCCACCAACAAGGTGGTGCAGCCGATCGCCACCAGTCGGTGCTGGTTGCTGCGGCAGGCCAGGGCTAGGCGCAGCCCGACCAGGGCGAAGCTGATCAGGAAGAGGATGAACATCAGGCAGCCCACGAAGCCGAACTCCTCGGCGTAGACAGCAAAGATGAAATCGGTGGTCTGAATCGGCAGGTATTGCAGTTTCTGGGTCGAGAGGCCGAATCCCTGGCCCATCAGGCCGCCGGAGCCGATGGCCAGCAGGCTCTGGACCAGCTGGTAGCCGTTTCCCTGCGCATCCTCCCAGGGATTGAGAAAGGAGGTGAAGCGCAGCCGCTGGTACTCGTTGACCAGGATGCTGACCGTGCCCACCAGCCCACCCAGGCCGGCGGTGGCCAGAAGACCAGTGAGGGGGAGGCCGCCAGCCAGGGCCATCAGCCAGAGCAGAAGGCCGGAGAGGGCGGCGGTGCTGAGGTTGGGCTGCTTGAGGATCAACAGGATCAGGATGGCGAAGATCCCCAGCCACAGCGCTTTCTGGTCGAGGGCGATGCGGCGCCAGTGGGAGAAGAGCACGGCGCCCTGCAGCACCACAAACGGTTTGACCAGCTCGGTGGGCTGGATCTGGAAGGGCCCGAGCACGAGCCAGCGGCTGGAGCCGTTGACGGTGCTGCCGATCACGAGCGTGGCAGCCACAAGCAGCAGGCCAACCAGCAGACCGCGGGAGCCCCACTGGAGCCAGCGGCGCATGCTGGTGCGAATCGCCAGCCAGAACAGCCCCCAGCTCGCCGCCATCCAGATCAGCTGGCGCTTCACATAGAAGGCCGCCTCACCCGCTTCGCGCTCGGCTACCCACCAGCTGGCGGAGGTGAGGATCAGCAACCCGACCAGACTCCAGAGGACCGTGAGGGCCACGATCAGGCGCGTTTCCGCCGGCCACGCCTGCCAAGGGAGCGGCAGCAAGCCGACCGGGGTTCTCGGTGCTGCTGGCTGCTCAGCGAGTGCTGCTGGGCTCACCAGCGGTGGATCGGCACCATCATCGCGGAAGGGGTCCGGACCAGTCGGTCGGCGATGGGGCCGGGGTTTTGGTGGAACAGTTCTGGCCAAGTCCGCCGAGCCCAAGGTGAAGCGCTCCCATTGAGCCGTGCTCAGGGCCGCTTTGTCGAGCTTTTGTCGCTGATCGCCGCGCGGAGCATGGTGGGGCGTCAGCATCCGCCAGCGGATGGCGGAGGGGCCGCGCCTGCCAGGGGATGGCAGCAGCGGTGGCTTGGGTTGGGTGGCATCAAAAAAGCCCGGCTGTTGCCGGGCTCAGGGAATGGATGGCGGAGGGGCCGCGCCTGCCAGGGGATGGCGGCAGCGGTGGCTTGGGTTGGGTGGCATCAAAAAAGCCCGGCTGTTGCCGGGCTCAGGGAATGGATGGAGACCACCAGCGGCTGGCTGAACGACGGAGACAGTCGCAAGGGCCGGTTGCTGCTCAGTTGCCGACGTTTTGCTGGCGACGACCAGCCGCCAACTCGACCTTGAGGATGCGACCACCCTGCTTCATGATCCGCTGCTGTTCAGCGAACCAGCTCTCATAGGGCACCCACTTGGTGAAGTAGGTGTTCTGGAGCTCACGCTGGCTGCGCGCCTTTTCAGGGCTGGGTATGCAGGCGGTGATCTTGAACAGACGCATGATCAAATCCTCAGAAACCGGACGTTGCTACGAAATCAGTTGCCGAGACCGGAGCTGATGTAGTCGAAGTAGACACCCATTTCGCGGCCGGCGTCAGGGCCGACGAGCGCTGCGGTCGCTTCTTTCATGGCCTGGATCGACTGAACAGTGGCGCCGATGGGAACGCCGAGGGAGTTGTAGGTCTCCTTGAGGCCGTTCAGAACGCGCTCGTCGAGGATCGACGTGTCCCCAGCCAGCATGGCGTAGGTGGCATAGCGCAGGTAGTAATCCAGGTCGCGGATGCAGGCCGCATAGCGACGGGTGGTGTACATGTTGCCGCCCGGACGGGTGATGTCCGAATAGAGCAACGACTTGGCAACGGCCTCTTTGATGATCGCGGAGGCGTTGGCGCTGATGGTGGCAGCGGCACGGACGCGCAGCTCACCGCTGGCGAAGTACTTCTCCAGGCGACCGATCGCGGAGCCGTCAAGGTAGAGGCCCTGAACGTCGGACTGGTTGATGACGTTGGTGATGGCGTCTTGCATGGATCCTGAGTGGGGAGCGATGAAGGGGGGAGGTGGGCCTCAGGAGAGAGCGCCGACCACGTAGTCGAAGTAGAAGCCAGCTTCCTCGGCGTCGGCGCCGGTGAGGATGCTGGTGGCCACGGCCTTCATTTCACGCACGGATTCAGCAAGCGCTTCCAGGGGAGTGCCCAGGGCGCGGTACATCTCGCGGGCGCCGATGATGCCGATCTCTTCGATCGGAGTCACGTCGCCGGCGACCACCCCATAGGTGACGAGCCGGAGGTAGTAATCCATGTCGCGCAGGCAGCTTGCCGTCATCTCCTCGCCGTAGGCGTTGCCGCCGGGGGAGATGAGGTCAGGGCGCTTCTGAAAGAGGGCGCCGCCAGCCTGCTTCACAATCCGCTCGCGGCTCTCGGCCAGGACCTGAGCCACCCGCAGCCGGCGTTGGCCACCGGCGACGAAGGACTTGATCTGGTCGAGTTCGCCAGGGCTGAGGTAGCGGGCTTCGGCGTCCGCGTTGATGATCGAGTTGGAGACGATGCTCATGCAGTTCTGCCTCGAAACAAGCGGTCGCCGTTAAGGAGACCGGTATCCGGTGGGTAAGGGTGAGGCCGGCAGTGCCGACCGCCGAATCATTCTGTGGCAGCGCCCATCGCAGCCCCGGGGAGCGGTAACAGTTCTTCACTGGTTCGCCGCCATGACCTTTGACTGCAGAACCCTTGCCCCGCAATGGATCCCCATCGAGATCGTGATACTGGGAGCGGAGGCTGATTGTTCATGATTGCCATGCACAGAAAGGCGGCGTCGTTGGTCGCGACGCCGCCTTTTTGACACGCTTGTTGTTGCGCTTCTGGTCAGCTTCTTGGCCGGGGCCGATGGAGACGCCCGCTCCCTTGGATTTCCCAGGTCAGCGGCTCTTCTTCCTGGCTAATGACCCGCTGACCATCCGCCATGCCGGCAGCTCGGGCCGATCGCGAGACCTGTTTTCGCGGCCCTGACCAGGCCGCGAGAACAGCATCAGACCGCTCCCTTGATGGCTGGATTGAGCCCCGCATTACCGCCGTAGAGGGCGGCGGTGCGGTTCACCGTGGTCAGGGGGATGCCGTTGGCGGTCTGTAGGCCGCGCAGGTAGGGAACCGTGTCCATCCCAAAGGCCATGGCGTAGTCGCGGCTGACCAGAATCTGTTGGATGGCGGCCCGCTGGCCTTGACGCACCCTAGTCGAGAGGTAGCGGCTGGTTTCAGCAGGGGTGGCGGCCCTGCCGAGAAGGGCAAGGTGGGCGGCGGCGGCGCCACGCAGGGGGGCGAGCCGATCGAGACGGGCCTGGAACAGATCGCTGCAGGCCAGCAGCGAGACGAATTCTGCCACCGACACCTGCCCATCGCGGAGCTGCGACTCGGCATCGCCCAGACGCTCGGCCTGCAGCGGCTCCCGGTTGAGGAGCTGGCGATAGGTGGCGGCGATCACGGCATCGACCTCGGCACGGGACGGAGCCTGAGCCAGCTTCAGGGGCGAACCCAGGCTCTGGCGGCGACGGAATCCCTGGGGTGTTCCGGGCATCAGAGCCTTGACCATGGCAGCGCCGGCCTGTTGAGCCTGGGCCACGGCGGCGCCACTGCTGACGGTTGATCGCCAGCTTCCCTGGATCGGCCCGGCGGCCAGTCCGGCCGGGGTCGCGCCGGTCGGGCGCACCGGGGTGGCCGTGACCGTGCTGGTCCAGGCGCCGACCGCGGCAGAGCCGTTGTCCTGCCACCTGCGCTGAGGGCTGGGAGCCTGACGCAGGCTCTGGGAGCCTGCCGGGGCGGAACTGACAGGGGCAGCAAAGCTCTCGCCGCCGCTGATCGCCGCGCTCCAGCCGCCACGGGCCGGGGGCGGAGGGGCGGGAAGGTTGCGGCGAACCGGGTCGCCGCTGACGGTGCGGATCTGCTGGGGTTGGGGTACCAGCGGACGACGGCTGGGGCTGAGATCGACGTAGCTGCCCGCGTCGAAGGGTCGGCGCAAGGCCGGAACCCTGCGGGTGCTGAGGTCGGTGGGAGTGATGAACCGTTCATAGGGAACGGTGTCTTCACCGAAGGTCTCGTTGTATTCGGCACTGTCGATCATGGCGTCGACAACGCCGTAGAAGCCGCTTCGGGCGGCGATGCCGAAGTAGCCGTCAATCTCCCAGCGGCCGAAGGTGGGACGGCCAAGGATGCGGCGGTGCATCACTTCGATCGCCTTACAAATGTAGAGGCCGCTCCAATACCGTCGACGGAAGGCGTTGGATCGCGCCACCTGGCGGATGAATTCCCGTAGGGAGATGTCCCCGTTCTCAAGCTTGATCTCTTCGACCTTGTTGCGCTCGCCGGCGTAGCCGGTGTTGCCGAGGATCTGGTTGTAGACCCCCCGGATCACCGCCTGGGTGCTGGCCTCGGTGCCGCGCACGCTCGGCTGACCGCCGCGGCGGGGAACGGAACTTCCCCCGGTGGCGATCTGCTGCAGTCTCAGGACGCGTGGGCCGACCCTGCGCGGGGTGGCCTTGCGGAACTGGGCACTATTCATGGGCCCGGGCTGGCGGATGCCATTACCCACCAGGATTCGGCGCGAGTCGTAGCTGAACGGAACCGGACGGGTGGACACCGAAGCGGTGCCCGAGGGGAAGATCGCGCCGTAGTTGAGGGCGAGCGGGTCGTTGCCGCCTCCGTAGGGGTGCTGGTCGGGAAGGGGCTGCCGGTAGGAGGCGTAGAGGGTGACGTATTGGGGGGCGCCTTCGAAGGGGGCGCTGAAGCGGAACAACTTGCGATTGGATCCCCAACCAGCACTCTCTTGGGCCTCTTCACCCAGATCGCGCAGATAGGGGACGGTCTCTTCACCAAAGACCCGGGCATACTCCATCGAGTTGACCAGGCTGTCGACCAGACCGTCGAGGCCTTGGGCGGACACGATATCGAAGTAGCGCGTGAATTCCTCACGGGAGCTGATACCGCGCCCAAGGAAATGCCGGAAGGCGAGTTCAACGACGCGGCTGTTCACAAAACGGCCGTAGAACTGGCGCTTGTATTCGTTGCTCTTGCCCAGAGCGCGGATGAATTCGCGCATCGAAATATCGCCTTGCCGCACCTGCGTGGCCTGCACCGGGCAGGGCGTCTGGCTGTAGGCCTTGGCGATATCGCGCTCAAAAACCTGCCGATAGGCAGCCCGGATCACTTCGGCCTTCTGGGCGCCGCTGAGTCGGGGCCGCATGATGAAACGCTGGCGTCCGTCGGCGGCCAGGGCATAAATCGCCGGCAGTTGCAGGCCCTGGTTCACGGGGCTGCCCAGGCGCTGGCGCGCGGAGGGGGTGGGAACCTCCAGCTCCTTGAGGAGCACGTTGAAGCACTCGATGACCAGCTGGCGGGCTTCCGGTTCGCCCTTGAACAGGGCCGCGCTGGCGGCCCGCATCTCCTGCAGCGCCACGTTGGTGGCCGCCAGGGAGCAGGCCTTTTCCAGCACATCCCGGAGGCCGCGGGTGTTGACCGCCAGGATGCTGGGATCGCCCGCGACCACGGCATAGCCGACATAGCGGAGGAACCAGGCCATGTCGCGGATCGACTTGCGCATCCGCTCGGTGCCGTATCGGGCGACGCTGATCGGCGCGAAACCGGTGGGCAGGATCACCCGCACATCGGCATCACCTCCAGGCCCATCGAGCAGGCGGCTGATCAGATTGCCGCGGCTGCCGGTGTCGCCGGTGAAGGTCTGGACCGAGCGCTGGAAGGCCGCCTGGTCGGAAGCGAGGGGCGACTCGGTCGCTCCGGTGCTGAGGGGGCCGTCGAGATAGGAGAGCGGGGTGCCGCCGGCAAAGATCCGGTTGGCGGCCCGAGCCACGATCGCGTCGGCGTTCGCTGAGATGCGGCGGGAGGCCTCCACCCGGACCTGGCCACTCCGGAAGAAGGTGATCAGGGAGTCGAGCTCACCCCCGTCCGGAAATCGGTCCTGCTGCTCGGCACGACGGACGCTGGAGAGCGGCAGGGTGTCGAAGAGTTGAGGATTCACCCGGGTACTGCCGCTGCTGGCGGTCACGGTCATGAACGGAAGCGAGCCTGGCCCCGGCACCCTACGGCTCTCCCCATGGCCCTCCCCAAGGCCATGAACAAATGTTTGCAGCCCCCTGCCGCGCCGCCGCCTGCCGATGCTGCCCCATGAAAAGCTCGCCAGGGTCCGAGCTCAACTGCGCTCCATGCCCCTTTTCCCGCCTGATCCCGATTCCGCCAGCGGCCAGGCGGTCGGAGCTCCGCCCAGCGACGCCGCCACCCCGGTGGTGGGTGCCTTCTACGACCGTTTCCCCTACCCGGGCGATCCGCTTCAAGATG
Organism: uncultured cyanobacterium; assembly: GCA_903935205.1. Classification (GTDB taxonomy): domain Bacteria; phylum Cyanobacteriota; class Cyanobacteriia; order PCC-6307; family Cyanobiaceae; genus Cyanobium. The sequence goes on from CAIZQU010000129.1 coordinate 10,151, forward strand.
GGCCGCCTCCGGGATACAACTGGCGGTGGTGCGTCGACAGCGCCCGCTCGTTCGCCCTCGGTCCCCTGCCCCGTCGGGACGCCGCCGGTCAACGGCCTTGGCGCATCCTCGATGCCGGCTGCGGCACCGGGGTCAGCACCGACTACCTCTGCCACCTCAATCCAGGTTCGCGGGTTCTGGCGGTCGACATCAGCGAGGGCGCCCTGGCGGTGGCCCGCGAGCGCAGCCGACGCTCCGGGGCGGCCGGGGCGGCCGGGGCGGTCCAGGAGCTGCGGATCGAACGGCGCAGCCTGCTCGATCTCGACGCGGAGGGCGGATTCGACTACATCAATTCGGTTGGCGTGCTGCACCACCTCGACCGCCCCCTGGAGGGACTGAGGGCCCTGGCCCGACGGCTCGCTCCCGCAGGGGTGCTGCATCTCTTCCTTTATGCCGACGGCGGCCGCTGGGAAATCCATCGCACCCAGCGGGCCCTGGCCCTGCTGGGAGTGGGCAGCGGCAGCGAAGGGCTGCGGCTCGGGCGTCGGCTGCTCACCGAGCTGCCCGCCGACAACCGCCTGCGACGGCATCACGAGGAACGCTGGGCGCTCGATACCAGCGCCGATGCCAACTTCGCCGATATGTACCTCCACCCCCAGGAGACCAGCTACAACCTTGCGCGTCTGTTCGCCTTGATCGAAGCGGGCGGCCTTCGCTTCGCCGGCTTTTCCAACCCGGAGGTCTGGGATCCGGCCCGGCTGCTGCAAGGGGAACTGCTGGAGCGGGCCCGGTCCCTGCCGGCCCTCGAGCAGTGGGCGCTGGTGGAAGAACTCGACCCGGCGATCAGCCACTTCGAATTCTTCCTCTGCCCTCCCTCCGCTCCAGCGGTGGAGGGGGGCGAGCCCGATGACCGCACCCTGCTGGCCGGCGGAGCGGAGCGGAACCGCTGTCTCTGGGGCTGGCCGGGCACCAGCCTGCTGGGTCCGGATCTTCAGCCCCTCGATCTGGAGGAAGGCGATCTGACCCTCCTCCAGGCCCTGGAGGAGGCCCCTGCAGGGACTCCCCTGGGCGAGCTTCCCCTGGCCATGGAGGCCAGGGAACGGCTGAGCCGGTTCCGCCGGCTGATCCGGGAGCGGGTGCTGCTCAGGCTGGCCGGGGCCGAACAGGCTGCGTGATAAATTCCGCACGCTCCAATGGCTCTTTCACGGTTGCCGGCCTTCCTGACCACCCCGGCTGATGCAGACACCCCCGCGGTGTCGCCCCACGGGAATGGTCTGGAAAGCGATGCTCCTCCGGGGGGATCGTCCGGGCAACCCGTCCTGATCATGGGATTTCCCGCCGATCAGGTCGACCCCACGTCCATGGACGACGACATGGCCGGCGGGTCTCCAGCTGCAGCAGTGGCCGGGACCTCAGGCCAGGTCGACTCCGGAACCGATAGCGTCACGGCCCTACCGGCCATTGCGTCCGGGATGGAGCACTACGAGCGGCTGCAGCGGCGGCTCCTCGTAGCCACTGCTTTGGCCATTGCCACGGCGGTGCCGATCAGCGGCTGGTTTTACGACGGCCCCACCGCCCTCAGCCTGCTGCTGGGGGGCGTTGCCGGCCTTCTCTACCTCCGCCTGCTGGCCCGCAGCGTCTCCCGTCTGGGAGGTGACCGGCGCTCCGTCGGCAAGGTCCAGCTCCTGGTCCCTGTGGTTCTGGTGCTGGCTTCAGCCCGGATCCCTTCCCTGCAGATTCTTCCCGCCCTGGTGGGTTTTCTGCTGTACAAACCGGCCCTGATCGTTCAGGCCCTGCTGGATCGCTGAGTGGGATCAGGCCCCAGGCCGCATCCCTGCCCAGCGCCAAGGCAATGGCTCCAACAAAGATCTGGCAGCACCGCTCTGACGCGGTCTGCTGCCTCTTCGCCAACCGGCGTGGCCCCATGGCCTGTCGGGACTGTTTTATTCGCCGCCCTGCGGCACCACTCCACCGCCAGGACCCCCCATCCCGATGGCTCCCCTGACCCTCAACCTGCCCCTCGCCGAATTGGAGGTGGGCAAGCACCTCTACTGGCAGCTCGGCAATCTCAAGATTCACGGCCAGGTGTTCCTGAGCTCCTGGGTGGTGATCGGTGCCCTCCTGGCGCTGGTGTTCGTGGGTACCCGCAAGTTGGAGCGGAATCCTGGTGGCATCCAGAATCTGCTCGAATTTCTTTGGGATTACATCCGCGACCTCTCCCGCGAGCAGATCGGCGAGAAGGCCTACCGCGACTGGCTGCCTTTCATCGGCACCCTCTTTCTGTTCATCTTCGTCAGCAACTGGGGCGGTGCCCTGATTCCCTGGAAGCTGATCCACCTGCCCAGTGGCGAACTGGGTGCTCCGACGGCCGACATCAATACCACCATCGCCCTCGCTTTGCTGGTTTCCCTCGCCTACTTCTATGCAGGTTTGAGCCGCAAGGGATTCCGTTATTTCGAGTATTACGTGGAGCCGACTCCGATCATGCTCCCGTTCAAGATCGTTGAGGACTTCACCAAGCCCCTCTCCCTCTCTTTCCGTCTGTTTGGCAACATTCTCGCGGACGAACTGGTTGTGGCGGTGCTGGCTTTTCTCGTGCCCCTGATCGTGCCCCTGCCGGCGATGTTCCTGGGTCTGTTCACCAGTGCCATCCAAGCCCTGATCTTCGCCACCCTTGCCGCCTATTACATCGGCGAGGCTGTTCACGAAGAGCATCATTGATCTCCCTGCCGGGCCGGTACCGCCGGTCTGGCAAACTCTCTGCGCGCAGGTCCGGCACGATCCGGGCCCATCCCTCCGGGGATGTCCCAGGCGCAGGTTTCCACCCCGGTCCTCCCCGCGCTGCCCCAGCGCCCTTCATCACCCTTTCCACCATGGATTCGATCACTTCCGCCGCCTCCGTCGTGGCTGCTGGTCTGGCTGTCGGTCTCGGCGCCATCGGCCCCGGCATCGGTCAGGGCACCGCGGCCGGCGGCGCTGTTGAGGGCATCGCCCGCCAGCCCGAAGCCGAAGGCAAGATTCGCGGCACCCTGCTCCTCTCCCTGGCCTTCATGGAGGCTCTCACCATCTACGGCCTCGTCGTCGCCCTGGTGCTGCTGTTCGCTAACCCCTTCGCCGGCTGATCGCCCCAGGAGTCCGGGGACATGGGCACCCTGCCCGGTCCCTTGGATTCCGGCCCCAACAGGGAGGCTGAATCCCCTGGTTCAGCCCTTCCCATCGCTTCCTTCCACCGCCCGCCATCCCCATGACCAGCTGGCTACTGCTTGCCGAGGCAGGGGCTTCCGCCGCCGGAACGCCCGAGGGAGGTCTCTTCGACCTTGATGCCACCCTGCCCCTGATGGCGGTGCAGGTGGTGCTCCTCACCTTCATCCTCAACGCCCTCTTCTTCCGCCCCGTCGGGCGGGCCGTGGAGGAGCGGGAGGGCTACATCGCCACCAGCCGCGCCCAGGCCAAGGAAAAGCTGGCCCAGGTCGAGCGGCTTGAGGCCGATCTCAAGGAGCAGCTGCGGGAGGCCCGCATCCAGACCCAGAAGCTGATCCAGGCCGCCGAACAGGATTCCGACAAGCTCTACCGCGAGGCGATCGCTGTGGCCCAGGCCGAATCCAACGCCAGCCGTGAGGCCGCCCGCCGCGAGATCGACAGCCAGCGCACCTCTGCCCTCGGACAGATTCGCGCCGATGCCGACAAGCTGGCCGATCAGATCGTCGACCGTCTTCTCGCCGCATCATGACCAACCTTCCCGCCCTCCATCTGCTCGCCTCCCACGGCGGTGGCTTCGGGCTGAATCTGAATCTGTTCGAAACCAACATCATCAATCTGGCGATTGTGATCGCTGGTTTGGTCTGGTTTTTGCGGGGCTTCCTCGGCGGCATCCTCGACCGCCGGCGTCAGGCCATCCTTGCCGATCTGAAGGATGCCGATGACCGTCTTGTCGCCGCCACCACGGCGCTCGAAACCGTGAAGAAGGACCTTGCTGAAGCCCAGCAGCGGGCTGAAGCGATCCGGGCCGACGGCCAGGCTCGCGCCGAGGCGATCCGTCTGGAGAGCGAGAAGCGCACGGTGGAGGAGATGGCACGGCTCCGCGAGGATTCGGCTGCTGATCTCGATGCCGAGGCCGCCAGGGTCACCGCCCAGCTCCGCCGCGAGGCCGCCCGTCTGGCGATCGAGAAGGCCCTGGCCTCCCTGCCTGGCAAGCTCGATTCCGGCGCTCAGGCCCGGCTCATCGACCAGTCCATTCAATCGCTGGGGAACGCCTGATGCCTCTGCTGAACACCGTCACCACCCCCTGGGCCGAGGCATTCCTCCAGCTCAGCGAAGCCAACGGTGAGACCACCGCTGTGATCGACCAGGCCCGCAAGCTGCTGGCGATCTGGAACGAATCATCCGAGCTGCGTGAGGCGATGGCCTCTCCGGTTCTGGAGATTGAGGCCAAGAAAGCCGCTATCTCCAGCCTCTTCTCGGAGCAGATCTCGCCCAGTTTCCTCAACCTGCTCAAGCTCCTGGCCGATCGCCAACGCATCGGTGTGCTCGACGCCGTGCTCGAGCGACTTCTGGAGCTCTACCGCGACCAGAACGGCATCGCCCTGGCCACGGTGACCTCCGCCGAGGCCCTCAGCGAGGAGCAACTGGCCGGGATCACCAGCCAGATCAAGGCGGTCGCCGGCACCGATCAGGTTGAGGTCAACACGGCCATCGATCCTGCTCTGATCGGCGGTTTCGTGCTCAAGGTCGGTTCCAAGGTGATCGACGCCAGCCTGGCCGGACAGGTCCGTCGCCTGGGCCTGGCCCTGGCTCGGGTGAGCTGATCCGCTTCCACCTCTCCCCTCCCTCCTTCCTCTTCATCGCCTCCCCTCCGGGGATTTCCCTCCATGGTTTCCATACGCCCCGACGAGATCAGCGCCATCCTCAAGCAGCAGATCGCTGACTACGACAAGTCGGTTTCGGTCAGCAACGTCGGAACCGTGCTCCAGATCGGCGACGGCATCGCCCGCGTCTATGGGCTCGAGCAGGTGATGGCTGGTGAACTCGTCCAGTTCGAGGACGGCACCGAAGGCATCGCCCTCAATCTCGAGGACGACAACGTCGGCGCGGTGTTGATGGGCGAGGGCCGCGGAATCCAGGAGGGCAGCACCGTCAAGGCCACCGGCAAGATCGCCGCCGTGCCCGTGGGCGATGCGATGCTGGGCCGAGTGGTCAATGCCCTCGGTCAGCCGATCGATGGCAAGGGTGAAATCCCCACCACCGAAACGCGTTTGATCGAATCGATGGCGCCTGGCATCATCCAGCGCAAGTCGGTACACGAGCCGATGCAGACCGGGATCACGGCCATCGACGCCATGATTCCGATCGGCCGCGGCCAGCGCGAGCTGATCATCGGTGACCGCCAGACCGGCAAAACCGCGATTGCGATCGACACGATCATCAATCAGAAGGGCGAAGACGTCGTCTGCGTCTACGTGGCCGTTGGTCAGAAGGCCGCCTCCGTGGCCAACGTGGTTGAGGTGCTTCGCGAGAAGGGCGCCCTTGACTACACCATCGTTGTTGCCGCCAACGCCTCGGAAGCTGCCGCCATGCAGTATCTGGCCCCCTACACCGGTGCGGCCCTGGCCGAATCGTTCATGTACAAGGGCAAGGCCACCCTGGTGATCTACGACGACCTGACCAAGCAGGCCCAGGCCTATCGCCAGATGTCGCTGCTCCTGCGCCGTCCCCCCGGTCGTGAGGCCTATCCCGGTGACGTGTTCTATTGCCACAGCCGCCTGCTCGAGCGGGCCGCCAAGCTGAGCGATGCCATGGGCAAGGGCTCGATGACCGCCCTGCCGATCATCGAAACCCAGGCCGGTGACGTGAGCGCCTACATCCCCACCAACGTGATCTCGATCACCGATGGTCAGGTCTTCCTCAGCTCCGATCTGTTCAACTCCGGCCTGCGTCCCGCCATCAACGTCGGCATCTCGGTGAGCCGGGTGGGTGGTGCGGCCCAGACCAAGGCCATCAAGAAGATCGCCGGCACCCTGAAGCTGGAGCTGGCCCAGTTTGATGAACTGGCCGCCTTCTCCCAGTTCGCCTCCGACCTCGATGCCGCCACCCAGGCCCAGCTGGCCCGCGGCAAGCGTCTGCGGGAACTGCTCAAGCAGTCTCAGTTCAGCCCCCTCAACCTGGCTGAGCAGGTCGCCGTGGTTTACGCAGGCGTCAAGGGTCTGATCGATGAGGTGCCCGTGGATCAGGTCACCGCTTTCGCCCGCGAGCTGCGCGAGTACCTCAAGAGCAGCAAGCCCGAATACATCACCGCCGTGATGAGCGAAAAGCAGCTCAGCGAAGCTTCCGAGGCCACCCTCAAGGACGCCATCAAGACGGTGGTCTCCTCGATCACCGCAGCCGCCTGAGGATTCCCAGCCATGGCCAATCTCAAGGAGATCCGCGATCGGATCAGTTCGGTCAAGAACACGCGCAAGATCACCGAGGCCATGCGTCTGGTGGCCGCTGCCAAAGTGCGGCGTGCCCAGGAGCAGGTATTGCGGAGTCGGCCTTTCGCCGACCGCCTCGCCCGGGTGCTGCAGACCCTGCAGACCCGGATGGCCTTCGAATCCGCCGACGCGCCCCTGCTGGCAACCCGTGACCTTCGCACGATCACCCTGCTCGCCGTCACCGGCGATCGGGGTCTCTGCGGCGGCTACAACGCCAACATCATCAAGCGCACCGAGCAGCGCGTCGCCGAACTGCGAGGACAGGGCTACACGGTTGATCTGGTGCTGATGGGCCGCAAGGCGATCACCTATTTCCAGAACCGGGCTTCCCAATACAAAATCCGCGCCACCTTCACCGGTCTGGAGCAGGTGCCCACGGCGGCAGAGGCCAATGCCATTGCCAATGAGGTGCTGGCGGAATTCCTCTCTGCTTCCACCGATCGGGTGGAGATCATCTACACCAAGTTCATCAACCTGGTGAGCTCCAAGCCGGTGGTGCAGACCCTGCTGCCCCTCGATGCCCAGGACATCGCCGATCCCGACGATGAAATGTTCCGGCTGGTCACCAAGGACGGTCGCCTCACCGTCGAGACGGTGGATGTGGCCAACACTCAGCCGGTCCTGCCCTCCGACTTCGTGTTTGAGCAGAGTCCGGAGCAACTGCTCAATTCCCTGCTGCCCCTCTATCTGTCCAACCAGCTGCTGCGCTCCCTTCAGGAAGCCGCCGCCAGCGAACTGGCCAGTCGGATGACGGCCATGAACAACGCCAGCGACAATGCCAAGGCCCTCGCCAAATCATTGACTCTGGACTACAACAAGGCCCGTCAGGCCGCGATCACCCAGGAGATTCTCGAGGTGGTCGGTGGCGCCGCCGCGATGTGAACGTCGGCTCCCCTGATCCCATGTGATCCCACGTCACCGCGATCAGTCCGGATCCAGTTCTTCCCTCCGCTGTCCCAGACACTCTGGGGCAGCTTTTTTATGGATGACACCGCCGCCCCAGGCCCCAGGGGGGGTGCCTTCAGCCGGAACTGCGCCGACCAGAGGTCGTGCCCAGATGGCTGCTGGCGCTTCCGCAGGGCTCGGACGATCCACCCCTCCACCGCACCATGCCCAAGACCACAGCATCTGCGCCCCAACCAGGCAGAGGTCTCAAGCTGCAGGCCCTGTTCCCTCTGGCCGTGGGACAGGTGCAGCTGCAGCCCGATCCTCTCGATCTGGCCTTGCAGTTGCAGGCGATCCGAGAGCTGCAGGCGGGCGCTGACTCCAACCCTGATCCCGGCTGTGCCTGGACCGGTGATCTCAACGGGGTCTGGCAGCTGGATCGGGATCCCCGCTTCTCGGCGCTGATCGCAGGCCTGCTGGGCCATGCCTGGAGCTATCTGGAGCAGCTTGGTTTCGATCGCGATCGGATCGCCCTGCACCTGCAGCGTTGCTGGCCGGTCGTCAGTGAGCTGGGACAGGTGGTGGGTCGCCACCACCATCCGAATGCCCATCTCAGTGGGGTGTACTACCTCAATGGTGATGGCAGCGGCCGCAGCGGCTGCCTGCGCCTGTTCACTCCCAGCGCCTTGAATGAGCTGGTTCCCGGTCTGGCCGTGGGCCATGGCGGACCCATTCTCAACGAGGGGCCTGCAGCGGCCCAATGGAACGCCCCCTGGTTTGATCTGGCCCCGCGGGCCGGTCTGTTGGTGTTGTTCCCTGCCGGCTTGGAGCACATGGTGCTGGAGAACAGAGATGCCAACGACAGCCGCTTTTCGATCAGTTTCGATTTGGTGTTGACGTCACCCCCTTGCCCTACTCCCGGCCAGCAGGTCGGTGAATATCTGGCTCCCCATCCCTCGGCCTGGACGGCCGTTCCCGCCGATCGCATCAGGGAGAAAGGCTGAGCATCACCGCGCCCGTACGCGAGGGCCAGGGCAGGTCACCCCAGGGGCTATGCCAGATTGCCAACCGGCTGTGGCTCTGTGGACGGTTTGGCGATGCGTCACAACAATGCAGCTATACCGGTTGTTTTGCTGTGTACCACCCACGCCATCAGCTCGTTTCGGTTCTCAAGAAGGCAGGGGTTGGCATGGCTGTGCTGCCAGCCTGTTTGCTCGCTTTATGCCCCCGGGCTGAGGCGATCCTGCGTTACTACATCCACGACGCCGACGGTGCCGGCAGGATCGATGCCATCGGCAGCCTCAATCTGCCTGTGGCCCTGGTGACGAAAACGGGAATTTCTGAATATTGCCCTTCCAATTCATCATTTTTTCCGCCGATTGGCAATGCTGGTTTGCAGACAAAGGCAACGCTCTCGGCTTTGCTGATCTGCACGGGGCCTGCAGCCAACTCTTCGATGGTATTCAAGGGCTATGAGATGCAAGTCGTTTCGCAATCTTTCAGCACGGATATCTTCGCGGCCGCTGCTTCCTATTCCGGCCTTGCCACGGGTCTGATCGGTGATGCGCCTGCTTTCTATGTTCAGACCTCTTACAGCAGCGGCGGATCGATCAGCAGCGCTGCCCTGCTCTCCGGCACCCTGGCTTCGATCGGCCTCTCGGGCTCCGGTCTGATTGCCCAATACAACATCCTCGATGGCAGCACCGTCACCGACAGCGTCGAGGTGCATCTGAGTGCCCCTCCCCGGCCGGTTCCTGGTCCCCTGCCGATGCTGGGGGCCAGCCTGGCCTTCGCCTGGTCCCGCCAGCTGCGTCAGCGGGTCGGGCTGACGCGCTGAGGCTCGACCCTTCAGGGAAAATGGCAGCAACGACGGCAGCGCCTTGAGCGAACCCACCCCTTTCCTGATTCAGGCCAGCCTTCACGGCACCACCTACTCCTTTCCCTGCCTTCCCGACCAGACCGTGCTGGCCGCCGCCGAAGCCGCTGCGGTTCCCCTGCCCAGCTCCTGCTGCTCGGGGGTCTGCACCACCTGTGCCGCCCGGATCACAGAGGGCAGCGTTGATCAGCCCGATGCGATGGGGGTGCGCCAGGAGCTGCGGGACGAAGGATTCGCCCTGCTGTGCGTGGCCTACCCCCGCAGCGACCTGACCCTGATTGCCGGCCAGGAGGATGCGCTGTACGAAGCCCAGTTCGGCCAGTTCCAGAAATGAGGCTTCAGGCCGAAACCTTCTGGTGGTCGCCCGCCCCTGGCCCGCTGCTCCCCCAGCTGCACAACGAGCTGGCGGACCTCTGCCGGCGCCAGGGGGGGACTGGCAGCCGTCCCCTGCGCTGGGCTCTCACCGCCGCCGAGCGGGGGAGGGGCCTTCGGATTGAGGCGGTGCTGGTGCTCGAGGGGATCGCAACCGCACCACCGCCGTCAGCTCCCGGCCAGTCTGGTCAGGCTGGTCCGACCATCGCCTCCGGCGGGTCCCGGGCATGCTGATCGCTGCAGCGCCGCCCCTGCCCACCCTGTTGGTGATTCCCACCGGTGTGGGCTGCGATGCGGGTGGCTACGCCGGCGATGGACTGCCGGCGGCACGCCTGCTGGCTGCTGCCAGCGGCTGCCTGATCACCCATCCCAACGCGATGAACGCGGCCTCCCTCTATTGGAGCGATGCGCGCATCCACTACGTGGAGGGTTGGGCGCTGGATCGCTTTGCTGCAGGCGATCTCGCCCTGCGACCGGTCGCCGGTCGGCGGGTGGGGCTGCTGCTGGATCGCGGGATTGAGGCCGAGCTGCTGCAGCGCCATCTCCAGGCGGCCGAGGCCTGCCGCGCCAGCCTGGGCCTGGCCATCGGCCCGGTGCTGTGCAGCGATGTTCCGCTGGGGGCCGGACTGAGCCTCGGGCCCAGCGGCGTGAGCTGGGGAACCCTGGAGCGTCCCGATGCCCTGCTGCGGGCCGGCGAACGCCTCGTCGCCGCCGGCGCCACCGCCATCGCCGTGGTCTGCCGCTTCCCCGATGATCCCGACAGCGACGCCCTGGCCTCCTATCGCCAGGGCCGTGGCGTCGACGCCCTGGCCGGGGCCGAGGCGGTGATCAGCCACCTGCTGGTGGAACACCTCGGCATCCCCTGCGCCCACGCTCCCGCCCTCGCCCCCCTGCCCCTGGACCCGGCCCTCGATCCCCGCGCCGCCGCTGAGGAGCTGGGCCATACCTTTCTGCCCTGCGTGCTGGTGGGCTTGAGCCGCGCTCCCGACCTGATTCCCCTGGCCAGCGGCAGCCTCGGCGGCTTTGCCGGCCGCCCCAGCCTCCAGCCCGCGGCTTGCCCCCCCGCCTCGGCCCTCAGCGCCGCTGATCTCGGCGCGGTGGTGGCCCCGGCCGGTGCCCTGGGCGGCGAGGCCGTGCTGGCCTGCGCTGAGCGAGGGGTGCCCCTGATCGCTGTCAACGGCAATTCCTGCCTGCTTCAGGTGGATGGCCCGGCCCTGGGACTGCCCGTCCTGGAGGCTGCCAGCCATGCCGAAGCGGCGGGTCTGGTGTTGGCCCTGCGGGAGGGGCTGGATCCCGCCTGCCTGGAGCGGCCCTTTCGCCCCCTGCCGATCCCCCCCGCCTGAGGCCGCCAGAATCGGGGATCCGCCTCCCGCTCGATGGCTGCACGCCCGCGCTGGCCTCGCTGGTTTGCACCGCGGCGCCAACCCCAGCTCCGGCAGGCCTCCCCGGGGGGGAGCCCCCAGGGAGCTCTCCAGTCCGGGATGCCGCGGCGTGCCCAGCCCAGCGGCCAGGCGGCAGCGCTGGCTCCGGCAACGGCGGCCGGCGATGCCGCGTCCCCGGCCGCCGCTGGCGCTGGAGGGCCTCAGAGCGGCGACCTCCGGCCGGCGGCCCTGCAGCGTCAGCTGCTGCTGGCCCTGCTGCCCTGCGGGCCGCTGCTCGCCCTGGTGCTGTGGCCGCTGCAGGGATTGGCGATCGCCGGTTACGCCATCGAGGGGCTCTGGCCCCATGGGCAGCCCGGTCTGGAGGATCCCCTGCTGCCGGTGCTGGTGTTCTGCGGCACCCTGACCCTGCTGGCCCTGGCCTGGGGACCCCTGGCCGCCGGGCGGGGATCGGGGGCCCTGGCGGTGGAGGGGCTCCAGGATCCGAGCCTGGCGGCGGCGGAACGGCAGCGGCTGCTGGCGGTGTTGGGCTGGCGGACCCAGCTGCAGCGCCTGACCTTGCTGGCCCTCGCCCATGGCGCCGGCCTGGCGGTGGGGATCGAGACCGCAGCGGCAGCGTTCGGCGCCTCCACCCTGCTGGCCCTGCGCGGCCGCCTGCTGGGGCTGGGGGCCCTGCCGGTGTCGCTGCTGGCGGCGATCGGGGCGGGGGCCGGCCTCGGTGCGGCCTTCCGCTCGCCGCTGCTGGGGGTGATCTACGCCCTGGAGTGCCTGGGCAGCAGCACGGGGATGTCGCTGGTCTGGCCCACGCTCCTGCTGGCTGGGCTCGCTTCGCTGCTGACATGGACGCCCCTGGGGGGAATTCTCGCCTTGCAGGGATCCCTGGCGGAGCTTGGCAGCCAGGGGGTTCGAGGGGCGCTGGAGGGGGCGACTACGGCGCTGGCTTCAGGGTCTCCGCTGGGGGGACTGACTCAGCTGGGGACCCGCTCCCCTTGGGGGGCCGGCCCTCTGGGGCTGGTTTCAGGGCTGGGTCAGGGTGGCGGGCTGTCGCTGCTGCTGCCCTGGGCCCTGCTGCTCACCCTGCTGGCGGCGCTGGTGGGGGCGGGCCTGCGCCGGGCTGTGTTGACCCTGACGCCACGGATCGATCGGCTGCTGCAGCAGCGCTTCCTGCCCACGGCCCTGGTGATGGCGGTTCTGGCTGCCGTCCTGGCCCATCGCAGCGGTGGCATCAGCCTCAACGATGGCGCCCGCGACCTGACGGCGGCCCTGACGGGTGCCGCGGCGGTGCCCCGCTGGGCGGCCCTGCCGCGGCTGCTGAGCCCGCTGCTGGCCAGCGCCAGCGGCGCGCCGGGTGGCCTGTCGTTCGATTGCATGAGCCTCGGAGCGTTGGTGGTGGCGCCCCTGGTGAGGCGGCTCGGAGCTGATCAGCAGCTGATCCTGATCGCCATCGGCGCAGCCGTGGTGTTCAGCGCCGCCTGCCGCACGCCGCTGTTGGCGGCGGTGTTTGTGGTGGTGGTGCAGGGGCAGGGGGCCAACCTGCCCCTGCTGCTGATCGCCTGTGCGATCGGGGCGGCCGTGGCCGGTGCCATCCCGGATCCGCCGCTGGCGGAGGCCTTCGGGACGCTGCTGCACGGGGTGCCGCTACCTGCGCCGGCGGCGCGACCCGGGGCCGATCGCTGGGAGCCGGCTGGGATCAGCGCAGACAGGCCATCGGGTGGCGGGGATTGAGACCGAGGGCCTTGGCCACGCCGGGATGGCAGACCGCCCCATGGACGGTATTGAGGCCGGAGAGCAGCTCGGGACGGTCGGTGACCGCCTCGGCCACGCCGCGGCCCGCCATGACCAGGATGTAGGGAAGGGTGACGCTGACCAGGGCCTCGGTGGAGGTGAAGGGCACCGCCCCCGGCATGTTGCCGACGGCATAGTGCTGCACGCCATGGATCGTCATCACCGGATCGGTGTGGGTGGTCTCGCGGCTGGTGGCGACGCAGCCGCCCTGGTCGATCGCCACATCGACGATCACCGATCCCGCCTTCATCGCCCGCACCAGGGGTTCTTCGACCAGGGTGGGAGCGCGGCCCCCGGGCAGCAGCACCGCGCCGATCAGCAGATCGGCATCGGGCACCAGCCGTTCGATCAGGGCGCGGCTGCTGACGAGGGTGACCATGCGGCCGCGTCGATCCGACTCCAGGCCCCGCAGCCGCTGGGGGGAGTGGTCGAGCAGAAACACCTCCGCATCCATGGCGGCGGCGATGCGGGCGGCATTCCAGCCGACGGTGCCGGCCCCGAGCACCACGACCCGGGCCGGCTGGACGCCGGTGCAGCCACCCATCAGGATGCCGCGACCGCCGTGGGGTTTTTCGAGCAGGTGGGCGCCCACCTGGGCGGCGAGACGGCCGGCGATCTCGCTCATCGGCGCCAGCAGCGGCAGGCTGCCGTTCTCGAGCTGCACGGTTTCGTAGGCCAGGGCCGTGGTGCCGGCTTCGAGCAGGGCGCGGCCCACCTCCGGGTAAGCGGCGAGGTGGAGGTAGGTGAACAGCACCAGATCGGGCCGCAGGAAACGGAACTCCTGGGGCTGGGGCTCCTTCACCTTGACCACCAGATGGGCGGCCCAGGCCTCCTGGCAGCTGACCAGAGCGGCACCGGAGGCCCGGTAGTCGTCGTCGGAGATGCCGGCACCCTCGCCGGCGCCCGCCTCGACCCGCACCTCCATCCCCTGCCCCACCAGCTCGCGCACCCCATCGGGGGTGAGGGCCACCCGCTGCTCATCGCGCTTGATCTCCCTGGGCACACCGATGCTTGCCATCGGCGAAGCCAGGGGAGCCGCCAGGCCGGGGGGTGCCATGGGCTGGGTGCGGGGCTGGGCGATGAACCTAGGACGGGATCGCCTGAGGCCTGCCCCGCATGGCTGCTGATCGGCTTCGGCGGAAAAAAACGTGGAAGGTGGCCTGTTGATCGCCGTAGGCAACGAAGCGCACCGGTCCGAAGCTGGTGCGGTGCTGAGGGTGTGAAAGGAGGACGCGCTTGCTCGCGTCGGGGCTGCGTCCCTGTGGAGTCTTCTCCCCCCGCTCCTGCCGCCGCTACCCCCGCTCCCCTGCCCCTGCTTGCTGCTGGTGCGGCCTTCAGCTTCAGCCGCCGTCTGTGCTCCCGCCTGTGCAGCGGTCAGGCTTCACGGCAGGGGTGAGCGCTGCAGCGGTTTTTTTGGGGGCGCCTGCTCGTTCATTCCCCTGGGCTGATCGGCGCTTGCTGCGATCAGGCCCAGAACAAGATCGCCCGCGAGTGCAACGCCATTCCCTCCAGCGCTCCCCTGCGCCTGCTCCCGCCACAATCTCGTCCGCCCGGGGCTCGTTGCCGCTCAGGATCGATCGCCCTGGCGAACGACCGCGGGCGCCATCCCGGCTGTCCACCCTCCCCTGGCCCGGTGAACCGACAGGCTTCACCCGGCCGCGATCGGCATCCGCCAACCGCTGCCGAAGGAGCGGCGGCTCACCTTCAGGGCCGGTGCCGCCTGGCGGCGCTTGAACTCGGCCCGGCGCAGCAGGGTCCAGATCCGCTCCACCAGGGCCGGGTCGTGGCCGGCGGCCACCAGCTCCTCGGGGCTGGCCATCTCCTCGATCAGCCGCCGCAGGAGCGGATCGAGCACGGCGTAATCGGGCAGGGAATCGCTGTCGCGCTGGTCGGGGCGCAGCTCGGCGCTGGGGGGTTTGCGGCGGATCGCCTCACCGATCAGCTCCCCTTCGGCCGGCAGCCCCAGGGCGGCGCGGCAGCTGGCGGATTCCGGCGCATCGAGCCAGTCGCAAAGCGCGAAGACGGTGCTCTTGTAGAGGTCGCCGATCACCGCCAGGCCGCCGTTCATGTCGCCGTAGAGGGTGCAGTAGCCCACCGCCAGCTCCGATTTGTTGCCGGTCGAGAGCAGCAGCTGGCCCTGCTGGTTGGCCACCGCCATCAGCAGCGTGCCGCGCAGCCGCGATTGCAGGTTCTCGGCGGTCACATCCCGTGGTGCCTCGCCGAGGGCGGGGGTGAGGGCGGTGTCGCAGGCGGCCATCAACGGCGCGATCGGCACGGTGTCGCAGGCCATGCCCAGACGCTGGGCCAGGGCTTCGGCATCGCTCAGGGATCCGGCCGAGCTCCAGGGGGAGGGCATCCGCAGGGCCCGCACCCGCTCAGCTCCGAGCGCAGCGCAGGCGATCACCGCCACCAGGGCCGAATCGATGCCGCCGCTCAGGCCGAGCAGGGCGCCGCGGAAGCCGCACTTGCGCCCGTAGTCGGTCACCCCCAGCACCAGGGCGCGCAGCAGCAGCTCCTCGGGGGCGGGGTCCGCCGGGCTGGGGACCAGGGGCAGGGATTGTGCCGCCGCGGGCGATGGGGCAACCGGGGGCTGGGAGTCGTGCTGATGCAGGGGTGAGCCGGAGGGGAGCTGGTTCCCATGGCCCGCGGCAGCCCCGGGAGGCAGGGCCTCGGGAGGCAGGGCCCCGGGAGGCAGGGCCTCGCGAGGCCGGGGTGGCGTCACCGGCGGCTGGGGCATCTCCCAGAGGGCCAGGTCCTCCATCGCCCAGGGCTGTTGCAGCAGCACCGCGCCGCCGGCGTCGACCACGAAGCCGCCGCCATCGAAGACCAGCTCGTCGTTCCCCCCCACCTGGTTCACATACACGGCCGGCACCCCCAGCCGCCCCGCCGCCCGGCCCGCCAGCCGCCGCCGCAGGGCCGCCTTGCCCTGGCCGAAGGGGGATGCCGAAAGGTTCACCAGCAGATCAATCCCCTGCCCCTGCAGAGCGGCGATCGGATCGCAGCCCCCCAGGGGTTGACCCAGGGGCGTCTCCTCCACCCAGAGGTCCTCGCAGATCGTCAGGCCCAGGCGCCAGCGGCGGCTGCCGCCGTTCCCGCTCCCATGGCCATCACAGCCACCCCCGCCGCTGCCACCGTCATCGCTGCCGCGGCGGCTCCCTCCGCCATCGCTGCTCCCATCGCCGCCGCTGCCGATCTCGATCCAACCGCCTATCTCCAGCACCGCCGCCTCGCTGCCGGGCCGGAAGTAGCGCCGCTCATCGAACACGTCGTAGCTGGGCAGCAATCGCTTGCGCGCCACCACCCGCCAGCTGCCGCCAGCCACCAGCGCCACGGCGTTGTAAAGGGCCGGCTGGCCCTCCCCCAGCAGCGGCTCGACCACGCCCACCAGCAGCGCCAGCCCTGCCGGCAGCCCCGCCGCCAACCCCTCGAGGCTGCGCCGCTGGGCCTCCAGCAGGGCGGGCCGCAGCAGCAGATCCCGGGGCGGGTAGCCCCAGAGCGAGAGCTCCGGGGTCAGCACCAGATCGGCCCCGGCCGCCGCCGCCTCGTGGCAACGCTCCAGGATCCGCGCGGCATTGCCCTCCAGATCCCCCACCAGGGCATTGAGCTGGGCCAGGGCCAGGCGCATCAGGGGGCAGGGGGTGACGGAGGCCCGGCAAGGCCGTAGAGATTGTGCTCCAGCAGCAGCGGCCGCAGGGCCGGTGGCACCTCCGCCAGGGCCGGACCCCCCTGGCGCACATGGCTGCTGGCGGTGCCGGGCACCATCAGGTCTGTGAGGATCTCGGCCCGGCCGCCCAGGGCCTCCAGGCCTGCCAGCTCGCCCCCCTGCAACGGCCAGCCCTGGCGCGGTGCGATCGCCAGCCGGCAGCTCCCCAGCACCGCCCGGGCCTGGCGCCAGCGCGGGATCTGGGCCACCAGGTCGCTGCCCACCACGAACACCAGCTCCTGGTCGGGCCAGCGGCGGCGCGCCCGCTCCAGGGTCTCGATCGCCCAGGGGCTGCTCAGATCCGCCTCCAGGCTGAGGCGCGGATCGCCGATCGCCGCGATCAGGGCCTGCAGCAGCTTCATTCGCACCGCCAGGGGCTGGCCGTGCTGCTTCATCGGGTTATCGCTGGCCCAACTCGCCACCCGCGGATAGCGCTGCAGCAAGCCCTCCAGCAGCACCCGGTGGCCTTCGGTGGGGGGATCGGCGCTGGTGCCGAACAGGGCGATGGCCACGGGGTCAGGGCATCAGGGCATCGATGGGTTCAGCCTCGCCCTTCGCCCGCCAGGCGTTCAGCCAGCGGCGCGCCTCCGGATCCTGGGCTGCCAGGCGCCGCAACAGGGCGCCCGGCTGGCCGGCCGCGCTGGCGGCCTGCAGCAGTTCCGCCGCCGCCAGCTGGCCGGTGCGGCGGGTGGTGTGCACCGCCAGCGCCGCCTGGGCCAGGGCGACGGGGGCCGCCGGCACCAGGCTCAGGCCGCCGCTCAGCGGTGCTGCCGCCAGCAGCGCCTGGCGCACGCCCCCGAGCAGCAGCTGCAGGCCGATCTGGGCTCCCCCCAGCAGGGCGTTGTGGCCGGAGAGCCGCGCCGCCAGCTGGCGGGCGCCGGGGCGGCTCATCGGCAGGCCGTAGAGCTGGCAGAGCTGCACCACCAGGGCGCTGTCGCAGGCCAGACCACCGGCCAGATCGAGCAGCAGCAGCGGATTCATCGCCACCCCCGTGGCCTTGAGGGCCGCGAAGCGGCCGATCAGATCCTGGGCCCGGCGGCGCCCATGGGCCAGGCGGCACCGATGCAGCGCCTGGCTGAACTGGTCCGCCGCCCGTAGCCCGTTGAGAGCCAGCAGCAACGGCCCCTCCTGCTGCAGCAGGCTGGCCAGGGCCTGCTGCAGGGGGGCGATCCGCGGTGCCACGGCCGTGCTGCGCACCGTGCCATCGGCGCGCAGCTGGGGGTCGCGGGGCGCCGCCGCCACGGTGATCGGATCCAGGTGGCGAGCCTCGGCCGGCAGGCGGCGGCGGATGCTGGCCCGCAGCGCCGGCAGTTCCGCCGCCGGCCAGCAGTCGCTGCGGTTGAGCACCAGCAGCAGGGGTTTGCCGCTGGCCAGCAGGATCTCCAGGGCCTCCAGCTCGCCCCGGCCCAGGTCGGCATCGAGCACCAGCAACACCACATCGGCGCCAAGGGCGATGCGGCGGGCCAGGCGGGCCCTGGCGGCGGCGCCGATCTCATCAATGCCGGGCGTATCGACCAGATCCACCCCCTCCAGGCCGGCCAGGGTCTGGCGCCAGGCCCGCTGCTCCTGGCGGCGGGTGCAGCCGTGGGCCACATCGGTCGCGAACTGCTCCTCCCCCAGCAGGGCATTGAGCAGGCTCGACTTGCCCACCCCCACCCGGCCGAACACCACCACCCGGGGCCGCCGCCGCCGCAGGCGTTCGAGCTGGCGATCGAGGGCGACCAGCTCCGGTCCCAGCAGGGTGGTTTCCCGCGGGCTGAGCTGCAGGCCCGCCCGCCAGCGCTCCAGCAGCAGGGCGGCCCGCTCCGGAGTCGGTGGACACCCCTCATGTGGCCCCTGGGGCGGTGCATCGCTGGGGGCAGTCCCGGCCGCTGGGGCCAGCAACGCCGGCAGGGCATCCCCCCATGGGCCCTTGCGCTGGGGACCCCGGCGGCGGTTGCGGGCGACGCGGCGGGTGGGGCGGGCGCCGCTGGGGCCGCTGGGGCCGCTCATGGGCTGGCCTCCCCTCCCAGGGGCAGGGGCCGCCGCCACCAGCCCGCCAGCACCGCCAGCACGGCCTCGGGACCCACCACGCCCACAAATCCTCCGAACTCATCCACCACCACCCGCACCCCCGATCCGTTGCGCCGGAAGCTGGTCAGCAGTCGGTCTGCGCGGATCATCTCCGGCACGAACTCGACCGGGTCCATCACCGCCGCCACCGCCGCCTCTCCCTGGCCCTGTGCCAGCAGGGCGAGCAGCCGTTCGCGGCTCGCCACCCCCAGCACCTCATCGACCTCCTCCCCCAGCACCACCCACCAGGGGGCGTTCTGGCGCAGCAGCAGGGCCCGCTGGGAGTCGAGGCTGGCCTCGCCCTCCAGGGTGGGTGCCGCGACCCGGGGCACCATCAGATCCCGGGCGGTGAGGTCGTTGAGCTGGAAGACCTTGGCGATCATCGCCGCCTCATCCGCCTCGATCTGGCCCTTCTGGGAGCCGAGCCGAGCCAGCTGGCGGATCTCGTTTTCGTCGGTGTTGAGCTCGTTTTCGGCGGTGATCGCCGGCAGCAGCCGCTCCAGCAGCAGCACCACAGGGCTCATCAGCCGGACCACCAGACCCACGGCCGGGGCGCTGCTGAGGGCCACCGGCAGGGCCAGGCGGCTGCCGATCGCCTTGGGCAGGATCTCCCCCAGCAGGATCACCAGCACCGTCAGACCCACAGAAAAGAGGGGCAGGGCCACGCCGCTGACCCCCTGGCGGGCGAACACCTCGGCGGCATAACCGCCGACCATCAGGCTGCCGAAGATGTTGAAGATGTTGTTGGCGATCACCAGCACCGCCAGGGTGCGGCCCAAGCGCAGCCGCAGCTGTTCGAGCTGGCGGGCCCCCGCCGGTGGCCTTTCGCGCCGCGCCAGCTCATGCACCTTGACCGGGTTGACGGTGAGCAGGGCCGCCTCGACGCCGGAGCAGAAGAACGACCCCAGCAGCATCAGCACCACCGCCAGGCCGAGCAACAGCAGATCGTTCATCGGGGGGTGGAGAACACGGACCGCGGGGACGGTCGGGGGCGGTCCCCGTATTTAATCGGTTGCGCCACCATGGCGCTGGCGCGAGAACCGCCTTGCGGCTCGCCGTTCCCCTTACTCCGCCTGCCCGGCCGCCGCGTTTCACCCCCCTGCCCCCGTGCCCGATCCCTTCGCCCCGCCCCTCGATCGCGCCGCCTTCGCCGATCGCCGCGACCGCTTTCTGCGGCGCCTCGGCGGTGCGGCGGCGGTGATCCCGGCCGCTCCCCTGGTGACCCATCACGCCGATGTCGAGCACCCGTTCCGGCAGACCAGCGACTTCTGGTACCTCACCGGCTTCGATGAGCCCGGCGCCGTGGCCCTGTTCCTGCCCCATCAGCCGGACAACCCGTTCGTGCTGTTCGTGGCCCCGAAGCAGGCCAGCGCTGAGGTCTGGAACGGATTCCGCTGGGGCTGCGAGGGCGCCGTGGCCGAATTCGGCGCCGCCGTGGCCCATCCGATCGAGGAGCTGGCCCAGCGCCTTCCCGGTTACCTCGATGGCGCCGAGGGCATCGCCTTCCGGGTGGGCCGCCACCCGGCTGTGGAGCCCCTGGTGCTGAAGGCCTGGGCCGCCCAGCTCGACCGTGCCCCCCGCAGCGGCCGGGCCGCCCTTGGTCTGGTGGCCCCCTGTCCGCTGCTGCATGAGCTGCGGCTGCGCAAATCGCCCGCTGAACTGGAGCGGCTGCGGGAGGCGGCCAGGATCTCGGCCGAGGCCCATGAGCTGGCCCGCCAGGTGGCCCGGCCCGGGTTGAATGAGCGGCAGGTTCAGGCGGTGATCGAGCACCATTTCCTCGAACAGGGCGCCCGCGGTCCGGCCTATGGCTCGATCGTCGCCGGCGGCGACAACGCCTGCGTGCTCCACTACACCGCCAACAACGCCACCCTGCGCGACGGCGACCTCCTGCTGATCGATGCCGGCTGTTCCCTCGCCGACTACTACAACGGCGACATCACGCGCACCTTCCCGGTGAACGGCCGCTTCAGCGGCGAGCAGCGGGCGCTCTACACCCTGGTGCTGGCGGCCCAGGAGGCCGCGGTTTCGGCGGTGCGGCCCGGGGCCACCGCCGAGGGGGTCCATGACACCGCGGTGCGGGTGCTGGTGGAGGGGCTGGTGGAGCTGGGCCTGCTGCAGGGCTCCATCGACGGGATCATCGAGCAGGGGGCCTACCGCCATCTCTACATGCACCGCACCGGCCACTGGCTCGGCCTCGATGTCCATGATGTCGGCGCCTACAGGTTGGGCGAGCATCCGGTGCAGCTGGAAACCGGCATGGTGCTCACGGTGGAGCCGGGCCTTTATCTGAGCGATCGCCTGCCGGTGCCGGAGGGCCAGCCCGCCATCGCACCGCGCTGGAAGGGCATCGGCATCCGCATCGAGGACGACGTGGCTGTCAGCGAGCACGGCCATGAGGTGCTGACCGCCGCGGCTCTCAAGTCGGTGGCGGCGATGGAGCAGCCATTGGCCGGCTAGGGGCGCAGCAAGGCCAGGCCCAGGACGATCCCCGCCACCACCACCAGGCGGCGCAGCAGCCGCGGATCCACCCAGCTGGCACAGCGGCCCCCCAGCAGTCCGCCGAGCCAGGCCGCGGCCGCCATCGGCAGCACCAGGGCCCAGGGCACCGGGCCGCCGCTCGCGAACAGCAGGGCGGCGGTGAGGTTGCTGGCCAGGGCCAGGGGTTGCTTGAGGCCATTGAGCCGGGTCAGGGAATCGGCCAGGCCGGTGGCCAGCACCGCCAGCAGGATCACGCTGAGGCCGGCGCCGAAATAGCCGCCGTACACCGAGGCGACCAGCACCGCCGCCACCGTGCCCCAACCCGGCGGTTCCACCGTCTCGCCGGCGGCCGCCGCGGGCCGGCGGCCCCGCAGCCGCCGCCCCAGGGGCTCCTGCAGGGCCAGCAGGGCGGCACCGCTGAGAATCAGCCAGGGCACCAGCCGGCGAAACAGGCTGGGCTCGCTGTGGAGCAGCAGCCAGGCGCCGATCAGCCCGCCGAGCACCGCCGCCGGCAGCAGCCGCCGCAGCCGGGGCCCATGACCGGCCAGGTCCCGGCTCTGGCCGACGCTGGCTCCCAGGTATCCCGGCGCCAGGGCCAGGGTGCTGGTCATGTTGGCGGTGATCGGAGCCAGGCCAGAGGCTGTGAGCGCCGGGAAGCTCAGCAGGGTGCCGCCACCGGCCAGGGCATTGACGAAACCGGCGGCCAGGGCGGCGCCGAGCAGGGCGGCGGTGGGGGCGTTCACCATCGGCAGCCGCCTCAGGAACCCAGGGCCAGCCCCGGTTGGGGGCCAGCTTCAGCCGGCGGCCGGGGCCAGGTCCAGGGCCGCCGGCGGCCCCTCCTCATGCCGCCACCCCGAGCCGCTCGCGATGGAGGCGGTCGTGATCGCGGCGCTCCGCCTGCAGGGCCAGCTCATCGCTGTCGGCATGCTCCAGGGGCAGATCAAACCAGAAGGTGGTGCCAACGCCCGGGGCGCTGGTCATCTGGATCCGGGCCCCGTGCTTCTCGAGGATGCCACGCACGATCGAGAGACCCAATCCGGTGCCGACCTCGGTGTGCACCGCGTTTTCAACCCGGAAGAAGCGATCGAAGATGCGCTCCTGGTCGGCCTCGCCGATGCCGCAACCGGTGTCGGCGATCTCGATCCGCAACCGCGGCAGCGGTGAGCTCAGGGCGCAGACGGGACCGTCATCGGCCGGGCAGGACGGGTCGATGGCGCACTGGTCGGGCCAGGGGTAGGCGCGCAGCATCAGCTGGCCGCCGCGGGGCGTGAACTTCAGGCCATTGCCCACCAGGTTGTCGAACACCTGCAGCAGCAGATCCCAGTTGCCCACCACCCGCGGCAGGGACTCGGGGCAATCGAAGCCGAGGTCGACGCCCTTGTCGCGGGCATTGAGGCGGTAGTTGCGGAGGGTCTGTTCGATCGCCGGGGCGACATCCAGCGGTTCGAGGCTGAACACCCGCTCCGATTCCAGCCGCGACAGGTCGAGCACATCGGACACCAGGCGCGTCAGGCGGTCGGTCTCGTCATTGGCGATGCCCAGAAACTCCTGGCGCTGGGCATCGCTGAGCTGGTCGCCGAGATCGTGGAGGGTTTCCAGATAGCTCTTGATGTTGCACAGCGGCGTGCGCAGCTCGTGGGACACATTGCTGATGAACCGGCTCTGGGCGGCGTTCAGCTCCACCTCACGGGTCAGGTCCTGGATGGTCATGGCGATGCCCTTGAGCACCTCGCCGCTGGCATCCCGCACCGACTGGAGCACGATCCGCAGGGTGCGGGGCGGTTCCCCCAGGCTGCAGCGCACATCGCTGCCCTCCTTCTGACCGCTGATCAGGTTCTGCAGGGCTGCGCCCAGCTCCATCGCCAGCCGATCGGGCAGCACATCGAGCAGGTCGCTGGCCTCCAGGTTGCGCGCCTCCCAGCGGAACAGGCGACGGGCGGTGGGGTTGGCCAGCACGATCCGCCCCTCGGCATCGAGGAGCACGGCGCCATCGGCCATGGTGGCGATCAGGGACTGCTGCTTGCCCTGCTCGGCCCGCAGCTCCTCGATATTGGCCGCCTTGTAGACCTCCAGCTGGGAGGCCATGGTGTTGAAACCCTCCAGCAGCTCCCCCAGTTCACCGCCCACCGGCAGGGCGATGCGGGTTTCAAAGTTGCCGCCAGCGATCGAGCGCACCCCCCGCAGCAGTTCCTTCACGGGCCGGATGATCGTCAGGGCATTGATCACCGAGCCCAGGATCACCAGCACCCAGATCGAGACAAACACCGCCACGGTCACCTCGCGGGTGAGGGCGGAGCTGACCAGCAGGGTTTCGTTGGGATTGATGCCGAGGGCGACGACACCGAGGTAGCGATCGCCGCTGACCATCGGCACGAACACATCGGTGACCTGGCCGTCGGGGGTCAGGTGCTGGCGGATCAGAGGATTGTCGGGGCGGCGCTGCAGGTCGGCGGGCAGCTCCAGGCGGCGGCTGAGCAGCTGCTCTCCGGCCGGGGAGAGGCCATCGACGCCGTTGCCCATCGGAATGCCGAGGTAGATCACCCCCTCGGCGTCGGCGAAGACGATGTAGCGAAGGCTGCGGCTTGAGCGCCAGAACCGCTCCGCCACCGCCGCCAGCTCCCGGTCGTTGCCCTGGGCCACCAGCGGCGTGACGTTGGCGGTGAGCAGCAGGCCCAGGTCGCGGGCGTAACGGGTGTCGCTCATCCGGGCGTCCTGCTGGATGCCGTTGAGTGAGAAGAAGGTGATGCCGGTCATCAGCAGGCTCACCACCAGGGTGGCGACCGCCAGCAGCTTGGTCTGGAGGGTGAATTCAGCCCACCACCGCTGCAGGCCCTGGCGCCAGTCGCCGCTGGCGGCGGGCGCCGCAGGCCCGCTGGCGGCTGAAGCCGGCGCCGCGGGGCCACTGGTGAGGGCGGAAGGGGCGGAACCGTTCATGCCGCCGGCTCCGGGCTCGGGCGGCGCACCTGGTGGCCGATGTCCCGGCGGTAGGTGATGCCCTCGAAGTGCACCTGGGCCAGGCCCCCATAGGCCCGTTCGAAGGCGGTGTCGAAGTCGTCGGCCTGGGCCACCACCGCCAGCACCCGGCCGCCGGCGGTGAGGCAGCGCCCATCCCGATCGCGGCGACTGCCGGCATGGAAGAGCTGCAGGCTGTCGGTGGCCACCAGGTCGCTGCGGATCGGATCGCCGCGCCGCACCTCACCCGGATAGCCGGCGGCGGCGGCGATCACGCAGGCGCTGCAACCGGCCTGGATGGTCAGGGGCGGCGCTGCGCTGAGGTCACCGCGGGCACAGGCCAGCAGCACCTGGGCCAGCTCCGGCCCAAGCAGAGGCATCAGCGTCTCGCATTCGGGATCGCCGAAGCGGCAGTTGAATTCGATCACCTGCGGCCCTGTGGCGGTCAGCATCAGGCCGGCATAGATCACGCCCCGGTAGTCGATCCCCCGCTGCCGCAGCGCCGCCAGGGTGGGCACCAGCACCCGCTGGCGCACCGCCTCCAGGGCGTCGCCGGCCAGCAGGGGCGCCGGCGCATAGGCGCCCATGCCGCCGGTGTTGGGACCGGTGTCGCCTTCACCGATGCGCTTGTGGTCCTGGGCGGTGGGCAGCAGCACCAGATCGCGGCCATCGCTGAGGCCGAACACCGAAACCTCCGGACCGCTGAGGGTTTCCTCCAGCACCAGCGAGCAACCGGCCGCCCCGAACCGGCCGGCGAAGACCTCCTCGATCGCGGCCCGGGCTTCAGCCATGTCGGCGGCCACGGTGACGCCCTTGCCCGCCGCCAGCCCATCGGCCTTGACCACCGGCGGCCGATCGAACCGCTGCAGCAGCTCCAGCGCCTCCTCGCGGTTGCTGGCCGGGCAGTGGCGGGCGGTGGGGATGCCGGCCTCGACCATCAGCTCCTTGGCCCAGCGCTTGCTCGCCTCCAGCTGGGCACCATCGGCCCCGGGCCCGAACACCGCCAGGCCCCCGGCCCGCAGCTGGTCCGCCAGCCCCGCCGCCAGGGGGGCCTCCGGGCCCACCACGACCAGATCCACCCGCCGCTGGCGGCAGGCCTCCAGCAGGGCTTCGCCGTCCTGCTCCGGGATCGGCAGGGCCTGGCAGCCCTCCAGGGCCGCGGTGCCGCCGTTGCCGGGGGCGATCCAGACCGCCTCGACCCCGGGGCAGCGGGCCAGGGCCCAGCCGAGGGCGTTCTCCCTGCCTCCGCCACCGACCACCAGGATCCGGGCCGGGCCGCTGGCTCCGTTCGGGGTGGAGCCGTTTGAGGTGGAGCCGTTCGGGGTGGAGTCGGCGGCGGGGGCTTGGGTGGGAGGCATCAAGGGGGTGCTCCGGTGCCGGCTCCCCGGCCGCGTGTCGGCCAATCCTGCCAAGCCGTGGCCCGGGGCGCGCGGAGGGCGGGACGGCTCCGGCCGGCTCCCTTAGGTTGGGCTCTGGCCCGGGGCCTGCCGCCGCCGCCGCCTGGGCAACCGTTCCGCCCTTTCGACCCCGCCTCCCCCTGACGCCGCTTCCCCCGACCGTGCTCTCCACCGCGCCGGTGCGCCGGCCCGTTGCCGGCGGTCCCCCAGCGGCGGCAACACCACTCCGTGCCGCCTGCCGCCGGACCCTGGGGCGGGCCGCCCTGCTGCTGGGATTGACCCTGCAGCCGCCGCTGGGGGCCCTGGCGCTGCCCCCGACCGCCGCGCCGGCTGGCAGCCCGCCGGCGGCGGCGCCTGCTCCGATGGGCAACGCCGAGCTGCGGGCCCTGCTGCGCGACGGCAACCTCGATGCCCTGGCCCTGGGCTGTGAGCGGGCCCTGGCCGAGGAGCGC
Source organism: uncultured cyanobacterium (assembly GCA_903935205.1). Classification (GTDB taxonomy): domain Bacteria; phylum Cyanobacteriota; class Cyanobacteriia; order PCC-6307; family Cyanobiaceae; genus Cyanobium. The sequence goes on from CAIZQU010000129.1 coordinate 35,928, forward strand.
TACGACCAGCTGCGGTTGCTCCGCCAGCGGCTGCTCAGCCTGCATCCGGCCCCCCAGCCGCTGCCGGTGGTGTTGGCCAATGCCGATGTGCTGATCGGCTGCCAGCAGCCGGAGGCGGCCCTGACCGTGCTGGAGCGGATCTCCCCGGCGGCTGGAGCCGAGCGGGTGCAATGGCTGTTGATGGAGTGGCGCGCCGCCAACGCCGCCCTCGACCACCGCCGCGCCGCCTTCGCCCTGGAGCGCCTCACCGCCTCCCGTCCCGAGCGGCTCGACCAGCTGCTGCTGCCGGTGGCCCGCCGCCCCGACGGCAGCGTCGTCAGCCGGCCCGCCATCGACCTGCTGGCCGAACACCAGCGGGCCCGCGGCTTCCCCGGGGCCGCGGCCGATCTGCTGCTCGCCAGCCGCGAGCCCGGTGCGGCGGGAGCCGAGCGGCGCCTGGAGGCGGTGCGGGCCCTGGCGCAGCTGCCCGCCCAGGAGAGGGAGGCCCTGCTGGAAAGCGCCCTCGACCAGGCCGCCGCCGCTGGTGCCTGGGGATTGGTGGCGGAGCTGCTCGATGCCCAGGTGGCCCTGCCCTCGGAGCGGGCCCGCCAGCGCCGTCTGCGGCTCAGCCCCCGCATCGATGATACCTACGGCGAGTGGCTGTTGCGCCGCCAGGATCCGCTTCCCTCCGCCCGCCTGCGGGAGCTCGAGCGCCAGCTGCGGGCCCCCGTTCCACTGCCGGACGACAGACCATCGCCGCCGGAACCGGCCCTGGTCCCGAAGGCCCCCACCCTGGCTCCAGCCCGGATGCCAGCGGTTCCGGGCGCCCCTGCGCCGCCGCCGACCTCCAGGATCCCGACCCAGGGGGCTTCGGCCGCTGCGCCGCTCCAGCCGCCCGCCGCCGGCTCCTCCTCGACCCCACCCGCCCCTTCGCCCATTCCCCGATGACCGCCTTCAGCCTGGGTTCGCTGCTCTATGAGGGCAAGGCCAAGCGCGTTTTCGCCACCGATCAGCCCGATCGCGTGGCGGTGGAATTCAAGGACGATGCCACCGCCTTCAACGCCCAGAAGCGGGCCAGCCTGGCGGGCAAGGGGGCCTGCAACTGCCTGATTTCAGCGCTGATCTTTGAGGTGCTGGAGCGCCGCGGCATCGCCACCCACTACCTGGGCCTGGCGGAGGAGCGCTGGATGGTGGTGAGGCCGGTGCAGGTGGTGCCACTGGAGGTGGTGGTGCGCAACATCGCCGCCGGTTCGCTCTGCCGCCAGCTGCCGATCACCGAGGGCACAGCCCTGGAGCCGCCGTTGCTGGATCTCTATTACAAAGACGACGGCCTCGGCGATCCCTTCCTCAGCGAAGCGCGACTGGAGCGCCTTGGTGTGGTGAATCCAGACCAGCGTCAGGCGATCGGCGAGATGGCCCTGGCGGTGAATCTTGGCTTGCGCGATCTGTTCGGTTCGGTGGATCTGGAGCTGGTGGATTTCAAGATCGAGCTGGGCTTCGCCTCCGATGGCAGCTTGCTCCTGGCTGATGAGATCAGCCCCGACACCTGCCGGCTCTGGGACCGCCGCCAGAGCGACAGCAGCGACCGCATCCTTGACAAAGATCGCTTCCGCCAGGACCTCGGTGGCGTGATGGAGGCCTACGGGGAGGTCCTCAAACGGGTCCAAGGGGTGTGTCCTGAACCCAGGGTCTACGGGTAGGGTCAGCCCGAATTGCGGCATCGCCGCTCCAGAGCTCTCCACCCAATGGCCGGCGCCAGCCCCCGCAGGAAGACCGCCCTTCGCAGCGCTGGCTCCCTTTCCGTTCTGCCACTGCTCGGTGTGGTCGTGCTCCTGGGGGCTGGTCGGGGTCTGGCCGCTGAGGTTCCGCCAGCGGCGGAGACCAGCCCATCCCCCGCTGAGACCGGTCTGCTGGCGATGGCGCCCAGCCTCCCGACCGAGGCTTCAGGCGCGGTCCCTGCCCAGGGTGCTCCGGCCGCCAGCCCGTCGACGATGACGGGCGAGCCGGCTGTCGTCGCGGCAGATCCCAGCCCCAGGCTCGGCCCGGCCGGCTCCGCGGCCAGCCCGGATGCGGCCAGCCTCGCCCAGGCCGCCCCGAACCCCGCTCCCTCCGGAGCCAATCCCGCTCCCGCCAGCCCCGGGACCGCTGCCCCGGTCGCCGCTCCGGCACCGACCATCACCCCCTCCGGCCCCGGCCGGGCCACCACCTCCGCCCCGGCCGGCGTGGCGCCGCCGGCGGCGGCCACCACCCCTGGGGCTGCCGATGCCGCGAGCCCCGGCGGCGGCGCACCGTCCCCGGCCGCCGGAGCGGCGCCGCCAGCCGGATCTTCTCCCCAGGCCGAACCGGCCGCCGCCGCACCGGACAACGAGCCGCGGGTGCTGCTCAGTGAGGTGGTGGTTCAGGGCCTCGACGGCCATCCCGAACGCCAGCGGCTCGAGCAGGCCGTTTATGGCGCCATGACCGTGATCCCGGGCAGCCGCGTCACCCGCAGCCAGCTGCGCAAGGATCTGGCGGCCATCTATGCCACCGGCTGGTTCTCCGATGCGCGGATGCAGCCGAAGGATGGTCCCCTCGGCGTGCGCTTGATCGTCACCGTCGCTCCTTACCCGGTGCTCACCCAGGTGGTGATTGAACCGGAGGACGCCAAGCTGCCGGCGACGGTGGTCAATGACACCTTCGCCCCCGATTACGGCCGCAGCCTCAACCTCAACACCCTGCAGACCCGCATGCAGGAGCTGCAGAAGTGGTATGCGGACCAGGGTTATTCCCTGGCCCGGGTCACCGGCCCCGGCCGGATCGGACCCGATGGCCGTGTGCAGCTGCTGGTGCGCCAGGGCACGGTCAGCGGCGTGGAGGTTCAGTTCCTCGACAAGGAGGGATCGGATACCGATGCCGAGGGCAAGCCGATTCGCGGCAAGACCAAGTCCTGGGTGATCACCCGTGAGATTTCGCTGAAGCCCGGTCAGGTGTTCAACCGCCGCAACCTCGAAGATGACATCAAGCGGCTCTACGGCACCGGCCTGTTCAGCGATGTCAAGGTGACCCTCAAGCCCCAGCCGGACGATCCGGGTCAGGTGGCGATCGTGCTCGGGGTCGTCGAGCAGTCGACCGGTTCGCTCTCCGGCGGTCTGGGCTATAGCCAGAGCCAGGGTGTCTTCGGGCAGGTGCAGGTTCAGGACAGCAACCTTCTCGGTCGCGCCTGGGACCTGGCGACCAGCTTCACCTATGGTCAGTTCGGCGGATTGTTTGACATCACCTTCACCGATCCCTGGATCAAGGGTGATCCCTTCCGCACCGCGATGCGAATCAAGGCCTTCATCAGCCGGGATGTACCGCAGGTGTTCCAGAGCCAGAATGATGGAAACATCTACACGGTTTCTGATTTTTACGAGGCCCCCGGCGCCAAGCTCAATGACTTGGCCTACAACATCGATGCCAACAAAAATCCGGCCAATCGCCATTTTGATTCCGTAGAGGATGCCGAGAACGCCTCGCCCGGCAACAGCTGGTTCAACTACGACGGCAACACCGTGGTGGTGCAACGCATCGGCGGTAATCTGCAGTTCGTGCGTCCTCTCAACGGCGGCAATCCCTTCAAGCGGGCACCCTGGAGCGTGGTGGTCGGCCTGAGTGGTCAGCAGGTCACGCCGATGAATGTCGGTGGTTCGGTCATGCCCTACGGCGCGGCAGATACCGACGACAGTTTCGATTACAACGGCAACCTCCAGGTCAAGGATCTGGTCTGCATCGCCTACAACTGCGCCAGCCGCAACCAGCTGCTTGGGGTTCGGCTGGCAACCACCTACAACACCCTCGACGATCCCCGCAACCCGACCCGCGGCGATTTCTTCAGCCTCGGCACCGAGCAGTTCGTGTCGGTCGGTCCTGACTCCCCCACCTTCAATCGGGTGCGCGGCAGCTACACCCACTTCATTCCGGTCAACTGGCTGAAGATCTTCAAGGGCTGCCGCACCGATGCCTCGGGCTCGGCCCCCAACTGCAAGCAGGCCGTCGCCTTCCAGGTGTCGGCCGGCACGGTGATGGGCAACCTCCCCCCCTACGAAGCGTTCTGTCTGGGCGGGGGCAACTCCGTGCGCGGCTACTACGACTGCGACCTCGGCGTCGGCCGCAGCTTCGGGGAGGCCACCCTCGAATATCGCTTCCCCCTGTTCAGCATCGTCAGCGGTGAGCTGTTCATCGATGGCGGCACCACCTTCGGCACTCAGAAGGATGTGCCTGGCGATCTCGGCACCCTTCTGGGCAAACCCGGTGAGGGCTTCTCGGTGGGCACCGGCCTGATCGTGACCACCCCGGTGGGCCCCCTGCGCCTGGAGGTGGCCAGCGAGGACTTCAGCGGCAGCTGGCGCTTCAACCTCGGCGTGGGCTGGAAGTTCTAGTGAGCGCCTGGCCCTCCGATTACCGCCTCGCCTGGACCCTGGCCGCGGCCGTGGAGCGTTCCGGCGTCGGCCTCCACAGCGGTTTGCCCTGCCGGGTGCGCCTGGCCCCCTCCGCCCTGCCCGGCTACCGGGTCGGCTGGCTCGATGCACCGGAGCTGCCCCTGCGGCAGCTTGAGCCCTCCCAGGTCTGCGATACCCGCCTCTGCACCGCCTTGAAGCTCGGAGAGCGCCAGCTGACCACGGTGGAACACCTGCTCGCGGCCCTGGCCGGCACCGGCGTCAGCCAGGCCGAGATCTGGGTGGAGGGCGGCGAGATCCCCCTCCTGGACGGCTCCGCCCTGCCCTGGGTGGAGGCCATCGCCGAGGCGGGGCTCACCCCACTAGGGGAGCGTTCGGAGCCGAGCCTTCCAGCAGAGCCCCTGACGGTGCGCCAGGGGTTGGGCTTTGTGACCGCCTTCGCGGCTGAGGAGCGGCGGCTGGCGGCGGCCGTGGAATTTCCCCAGGCCGCCATCGGTCGCCAGTTGTTCTCCCTGACCCTCACCCCCGAGAGCTTCGTGCGCGAGATCGCTCCGGCTCGCACCTTCGGGTTCCGGGAGCAGGTGGAGCAGTTGCGCCAGGCCGGCCTGATCCGAGGCGGTGCCCTCGACAATGCCCTGGTCTGCGACGGCGAGCGCTGGCTCAACCCACCGCTGCGCTTTGAGGACGAACCGGTGCGCCATAAGCTACTGGATCTGTTGGGGGATCTCGCCCTGGCAGGGTTGCCAAGGGCCCAGGTGTTCGCCTATCGCGGCTCCCACGGCCTTCACACCGCCATGGCCGCTGCCATGACCACGGCCATCACCACCGCCATGGCCGCGGCGGTCGAACCCAGCGCTGACTCGCCAACCCTTTCCCTGGCCGGCCCGTCGCCGCCCGTCGCCGGTCCGCCCACCCCGATCCCTCCCATCCTCAGCATCTGAGACCTTGACCGCTTCGCCCACCATCCCCGCCGCCACGGAGCCCGGATCAGCCGACGATCACCTCGATCCAGCGACGGCCGTCCCCGAATCCAGCAGCTGCGGCACCAGTGGCCTGCGCCTTCCCGATCCGGTGGTATTGACCAGCGAGCAGATCCAGGGGCTGCTGCCCCATCGCTACCCCTTTTCGCTGGTGGATCGGGTGGTGGCCCACGAGCCAGGAAGGATGGCGGTAGCGATCAAGAATGTGACCCTCAATGAACCCCAGTTCCAGGGCCATTTCCCAGGCCGCCCGCTGATGCCGGGGGTGCTGATCGTTGAAGCCATGGCCCAGGTGGGGGGTCTGATCGTCACCCAGATGCCCGATCTGCCCAAGGGGCTGTTCGTGTTCGCCGGCATCGACGGCGTGCGCTTCCGCCGACCGGTGGTTCCCGGCGACCAGCTGCGCATCACCTGCGAACTGCTCAGTCTCAAGCGCAAACGCTTCGGCAAGGTGAAGGGCGAGGCCCGCGTCGACGGTGAGCTGGTCTGCTCCGGCGAGCTGATGTTCTCCCTGGTCTCCTGAGCTGATGACGAGCGCAGCCATGGCCACATCGGTCCACCCCACGGCGGTCATTGACCCGGCCGCACGGTTGGGTGAAGGGGTCACGGTGGGCCCCTATGCGGTGATCGGTCCCGACGTGGAGATCGGTGATGGCAGCCGCATCGGCCCCCATGCGGTCATCGATGGACGGGTGCGGATGGGGCGCCGCAACCGCATCTTTCCAGGGGCCTGCATCGGCCTTGAGCCCCAGGATCTCAAATACGACGGCGCCGCCACCGAGGTGGTGATCGGCGACGACAACACCATCCGCGAATGCGTCACCATCAACCGCGCCACCGGTGAAGGCGAACAGACCTGCCTGGGCAGTGGCAATCTGCTGATGGCTTACAGCCACCTGGGCCACAACTGCCACCTCGGTGATCGGATCGTGATCGCCAACGGCGTCGCCGTCGCCGGCCATGTGGTGATCGGCGACCGGGCCGTGATCGGCGGCGTGCTCGGCATTCACCAGTTCGTGCACATCGGCGGTCTGGCGATGGTGGGCGGCATGAGCCGCATCGATCGGGATGTGCCCCCCTTCAGCCTGGTGGAGGGCCATCCCGGCCGGGTGCGGGGCCTCAACCGCATCGGCCTGCGCCGCAGCGGCCTGGCCGAGCGCCAGGGCGGCGAGGACCTGCGCGATCTGCAGGAGACCTGGGCCCTCCTCTACCGCAGCGATCGGGTGCTCGCCGATGCCCTGCGCGAGGCCCGCCAGCGCACCCTGCTGCCGGCGGCCGACGAACTCTGCAGCTTCCTGGAGGCCTCGATCGGTCCCGGCCGCCGCGGTCCCCTGCCGGCGGCGCGCTGATGGTGCGTCTGCTGGTGAGCACCGGTGAGGTCTCCGGTGACCTGCAGGGCAGCCTCCTGATCCAGGCGCTCCACCGCGAGGCGGAACGCCGGGGCCTGGCTCTGGAGGTGGTGGCCCTGGGGGGCCGGCGCATGGAGGCGGCCGGGGCCAGCCTGCTGGCCGATACCGCCGCCCTCGGGGCCATCGGCCTCTGGGAGGCCGTTCCCCTGGTGCTGCCCACCCTGCGCCTCCAGTCCCGGCTGCGGCGTTGGCTGCGCCGCCATCCGCCCGATGGCGTGGTCCTGATCGATTACATGGGGGCCAACATCAACCTGGGCCTGCGCCTCAAGCGCACCTACCCGCAGGTGCCGATCTCTTATTACATCGCCCCCCAGGAATGGGCCTGGCGGATGGGGGATGGCGGCACCACCCGTCTGATCGGTTTCACCGACCGGATCCTGGCGATCTTCCCGGAGGAGGCACGCTTCTACGCCTCCCGAGGCGCCGAGGTCACCTGGGTGGGCCATCCCCTGATCGATACCCTCGGGGAGCTGCCCAGCCGCAGCGAGGCCCGCCGCCGGCTCGACCTGCCCGCCACCGCTCCGGTGCTGCTGCTGCTGCCCGCTTCCAGGCCCCAGGAGCTGCGCTACCTGCTGCCGGTGATGCTCGAGGCGGCCGTGGCCCTGCAACGGCGCCGCCCGGATCTGGAGGTGGTGCTGCCGGCCGGTCTGGAAAGCTTCGAAGAGCGGCTGCGGGCCGCCGTGGCCCAGGCCGGCCTGCGGGCCCGGGTGATCCCCGCCTCCCAGGCCGATGCCCTGCGGCCCGACCTCTGTGCCGCCGCCGATGGCGCCGTCACCAAATCGGGCACCGCCAACCTGGAACTGGCCCTGCGGGGGGTGCCCCAGGTGACCGGCTACCGGGTCAGCCGGCCTACGGCCCTGGTGGCGCGCCATCTGCTGCGCTTCCAGGTGGCCCACATCTCGCCGGTCAACCTGGTGCTCGATGAGCGGTTGGTGCCCGAGCTTCTGCAGGAGGCATTCACGGCGGAGGGGATCCTCTCGGCCCTGGAGCCGCTGCTGGATCAGGGCAGCGCCCGGGAGCGCATGCTGGAGGGCTACGGGCGCCTGCGCCGCTGCCTCGGGGAACCGGGGGTCACCGGCCGGGCCGCCTCCGCCATCCTGGACCAGGTCCAGCACGCCCAGCCATGCGCCTGAGCCGTCGTCCATCCCATCGCGCCGCCGCCACACCGGCCGCGGCAATGCCGCCAGCCGATGGCGCCTCCACTTCGCTGGCCCGCTGGGTGCTGGGGCCCCTGCTGGTCCTGGTGCTCCTGCTCGCCCCTGCCGCCGCCGGCCTGGCGGCCACCGAGGAGGCGGTGCTGGCGGGGGGGTGCTTCTGGTGCCTGGAGCACGACCTCGAAGACCTGCCCGGAGTGCTGGATGTGGAGAGCGGCTACAGCGGCGGCCGCAAGGCCAATCCGAGCTACGGCGAGGTCTCGGCTGGCGGCACCGGCCACCAGGAGAGCGTGCGAGTGCGGTTCGACAACACCAAGATCCGCTATGAGGCCCTGCTGCGTGCTTATTGGCGCCAGATCGATCCCTTCGATGGCGGCGGCCAGTTCTGCGACCGCGGCGATTCCTACCGGCCGGTGATCTTCACCACCAGCGCCACCCAGGCCGTGGAGGCCCGCAACAGCCTGGTGGCGGCAGCCCACGAGCTGGGGCGTCCGACGGCGGCGATCAAGGTGGCGGTCCGGCCCCTGGCCAAGTTCTGGCCGGCGGAGACCTACCACCAGAACTACGCCCGTCGCAACGGGCTTCGCTATCGCTATTACCGCTGGGCCTGTCGCCGTGATCAACGCCTCGATGCCGTCTGGGGGGTGCGGGCCCGCCGCGGCGATCGCTGGCAGGCGACCCAGGCGCCGGCGCCCGCAGCGCCCTCCTCCGGGGCCGTCGGGGCTGGCTCCACCGCCACCGGGCCAGCTGGCTCCCCCGCCGCCGCGCCGAAGGTCAGCCCGGCCCCCCTCCCCGCCGCCAAACCCGCCGGCCCCCTCCCCGCCCCGGCACCCCAGCCCCCGGCCGCCGCTGGCAGCCAGCCTTCCGGCGGTGCCCGAACCGCCGCACCCGCCGCACCCGCCGCTGCGGCGTGATCAGACCCTGATCAAACGGGGCCCAGCCCAAGCCGGCCCCGTAGAAATCGGTAGAAAAGATTAAGGAAATGGGCGCCGCCGCTGGGCTCTCGTTTGGGGGATGCTCGGTTTTCACGGCTTCCGCCCCCTGAATTTCCGCGTAACGTGGTTTTGCCCAGAGAGCCATTCGTGTATGTATCTGCTGACCATCCGTGACGGTCTTCAAACCCGCCACATCGGTCCCTACAGCACGCCCCAGGACGCCGCCGCCCAGCTCGATCAGCTGCTCCTCCACGCCGGCGAGCGGGCCCACTGGCAGATCCATGAGCTCGAGCCTCCCCAGGGCCAGGTGCGTGAGGTCCGGGTCAGTGCCGCCGGTCAGGCCGCCGTCGCTGCGGCCTGAGCACCCTGGCCTCCCCCCGTTCGCCCCGGCGATCGGCGGGGAGCCTCCTGCCGCCGACCGGGCAGCCCTCAGGGTTTTGGCGAGCCCGGATAGCCACGCCGTAACCCGCTTTCGATCATCAGGCCGATGCCGGCATTGATCAGCACCAGCCCCAGGGTTCCGTACCAGAACCAGGGCCCGGCGTTGGCAACCACGGCCAGCTTCTCGGGTACCGCCATCGCCAGACCGGCGTAGGTCTGCACGCCCTTGCGGATCACCGCCTCACCGAACAGGCAGAGACCGGCCGGCAGCAGCAACACACCGATCTGGGCCTTGAGATACCAGCGCAGTTTCGGGAAGGGCATCGGCAGGGGGCCGTCGGCCCCCTCAACCTAAGAACCTGGCCAGGGATCAGGCCGGAGCCCCGGCCAGCACCCAGCCCACCAGGGTGCGCACCCCGAAGCCCGTGGCGCCGGACCCATCCGCACCGCGGGGTTTTTCATTCCAGACGGTCCCGGCGATGTCGAGATGGGCCCAGGCCAGCCCCTTGGGCACGAAATCCTGGAGGAAAAGGGCCGCGGTGATCGATCCACCCGGGCGGGGACCGGTGTTCTTCAGGTCGGCCAAAGGGCTCTTCAGGCCGTCCTTGTAGGAGCGACGCAGCGGCATCCGCCACAACGACTCACCGCCGCGGTGGGAGGCCTCCAGCAGGGCATCGGCCAGGCCATCGGCCGGGGACCAGAGGCCGGCGATCTCCTCCCCCAGGGCGATCACGCAGGCGCCGGTGAGGGTGGCCAGATCGACGATCGCATCGGGTTCGAGCTTGCCGGCATAGACCAGGGCATCGGCCAGGGTGAGCCTGCCCTCGGCGTCGGTGTTGTTGATCTCGATCGTCTTGCCGTTGGAGGCGGTGAGGATGTCGCCCGGGTGAATGGCGCCGCCACTGACCATGTTTTCGCAGCTCGCCACGATCGCGTGCACCTCCACTCCCTCCGGACGGAGCTGGCCGATGGCCCGCATCGCTCCGAGCACGGCGGCGCTGCCCCCCATGTCGTATTTCATCATCTCGATCTGGGAGCCGGCCGTGTTGAGGTTGTAGCCCCCCGAATCGAAGGTGAGCCCCTTGCCCACCAGGGCCACCCGCCGGCTGACGTTGGCCGGGCGATAGGTGAGATGGATGAATTTCGGCGGCAGATCCGAACCCTGGGCCACCCCCAGATAGGCGCCCATTCCCAGGGCTTCGCAGTCGCTGCGCTCCAGCACCTTCAGCTCCAGGCCATGGGCGCTGGCGATGGTGGCGGCGCAGTCCGCCAGGGCCTGTGGGGTGGCCACATTCGGGGGGGCGGCCACCAGCTGGCGCGCCAGTTCGACCCCGGAGCAGAGGGCATCCACCGTGTCCAGGCCGGCGGCAGCCCCGGGGTCGAGGCCCAGCAGACTGACGAGCTCCAGCCCTGGGCGCGGCTCCGGTTCACTGCGGAAGCGCAGATCGCTGTAGAGCGCCAGACGCACCGCTTCGGCCATCGCCGCTGCCGCCGCGCTTCCATCAAGACCCTCGACCGGCAGCGCCAGGCCGAGGCTGCGGGCCCCGGCGGCGGCGGCGGCCCTGGCCACTGCCGCCGCGGCGATCCGCAGAGCCATTCCGTCGAACTCGGCCGGATCTCCCAGGCCCACCAGGATCAAGGTGGCGGGTCGGCCATCCGGTCGCTCCAGGCAGAGCAGCTCGCCCGGCTTGCAGCGGAAGCGGCGCCGCTCGAACAGGGCCGTCGGATCGCCGCCCAGCAGTCCGGCCGTGGCGGCTTGCAGGGGATGGTCCGTGCCGCTGAACAGGCCCACCGCCAGGGCATCGCCTGCCCAGCCCTCGGGGAGGTCACCCGCCGCACCGAGGCCACCGCTGAGACATTGGAACGCCGGAATGACCTGGCCTGAGGGGCTGGACGAGGGGCTGGACTCCATGCGATCAGTGGCGCCATCTGGCGTTTGATCGTAGCCAGGGTGCAACGCTGAACCCGGGTGCCGGCAGGCCCGGCAGGCCCGGCAGGCCCGCCGAGGCCGGCAGGCCCGGCAGGCCCGGCGAGGCCGGCGGGCCCGCGGTGCGGCGGCATCCCCGGAGCTCGGGCGGCCGTGGCCGCCAGCTCGGTGGCTGCCGGGACCCGGAATGGCCTGTGCTGCTGAACGGCGGGCCCTGAACCGCAACCCCAGCGCCCTCCTGCGGGCTCAGAGCGGATCGGCGGTGAACGGAGTGGTCCAGCGGTCGCGGGTCTCCTTGTTGAAAGGGGGCAACCAGAGGCGGATCAGGGCCTGCTCCAGGGCGCGGCGGCGGGGGATCTGGGCGGGCACGTCCGTCCAGAAGCGGATGCTCAGGCGCGGTTCCAGGGAGGCGCGGTGCAGGGCCTCGCTGTAGGCGGCCAGGTAGCCCTTGCAGTCGTGGTCGCCCTTCCAGCGGCGATCGGCCCGGGCGGTCTCCCCCACATACAGCAGCAGGGGCTCGGCCTGGGCCGATGGGCGATCGAGCACCAGATAGATCGCGGCTCCCTGCTGGGGCGCCGCCGGCCAGCGCCAGAAGGTCAGGCTCTGGGCCTGCAGGACGAGGGGATCGAGGGCCCGGGCCGCCGCCCCGGCATCGCCCCAGGCGGGCGGCACGGCCGCGGTGGTGGAACCGGCGGCACGACCGCCAGCCCAGGCGGCAGCACCGGTGGAGCTGGCGTCCAGGGCGAGGCCCCCGCTGGTGGCGGTCGAGCTCGAAGCGCAGACCGCCGCGAACAGCTCGCCCTGGCCCGCACCTCCCCCCCCATCGCGCCGGAACAGGGGCCCTTGATGGGCCGCCAGCCTGCCCTGCCAGGCCAGCAGCTGCTCGCGCAGCAGCTGCGGCGGCGCCGCCCCAGCGGTCACCCCCGCCGTGGCGGCGGGGGTGAACAACTCCCCCTGGCGTCCCTGGCCACGGCCCGCCATCAGCGCGCCGGCCCCCGGGGGGCCGAAGGTCCCCGGCTTCTGGCTGGCGGCGCGGGGCCCAGTGCCCCAGGTGTTGCCGGCGCCGAGCCGCTGCCCTGGTTGCGCGGCGCCGGAGGGAGTTCCGGGCCAGCGACCCTGGCACCGCCCTGGCCCGCTGCACCGGCACCGGCACCGGCACCGGCAATCTGAAACCCTGTCGCTCCGGCTGCGATGCCGCCGGAGCCTGCCGTGGCGGAGGAGGCCCCGCAACCAGCAGCGCCCGAATCAGCAGCGATCGAGCCGCTGGCCCCAAACCCGGAGCCCCGGATGCCTGCCAGCCCTGAGCCGCCAGCAGCGGAGCTTCCAGGCCCGGGCCCCGCGACCCCGGGCGCGGCGGCCATGGCCCCGGCATTTCGCTCGCCTGAAGCCCCGCCGCCGGATCCCGCCGTGCAGTCGATCCGGCCGATCCAGCTCTCCAGCACCTCGGCGGGCAGGCAGAGCCGCTCCCCCAGCTCCGCCAGATCCCGGAACGGGGCCCGCCGCCGCTCCCGCTGCAACCGCTGGCTGCGCTCGGCGGTCAGCCCCGGTAGGCGGGCCAGCTCGGCGGCGCTCGCCAGGTTCACCGCCACCGCCGCGGGGCCGGCTGCCACCGCGTCGCCATACCAGCGGAAGCTGAGCAGCGGCAACCAGCTCGCCAGGGTGGCGCCATCGAGGCCGAGCACGGCCTGCAGATCCTCCGGTCCGCTCAGCTGCACCCCACCGGCCCGCAGCCGGGCCAGCAGATCGGCCCGCTCGGCGCTGCAGCCCGGCAGCCGGGTCCAATCGCTGGCGGTGGCCTGGTTGACATCAAGGCGCCAGCCCAGGGCGGCGGCGTGGCGAACCTCCTCGGCGTCGCGCAGGCGCAGGCCTGGGTTCTGGGCCAGCTTGAGGGCCAGCAGATCGCGCTCCAGGGCGTCGTGGCGCTCGGCGGCAGCGGAGGTTGCCGCCCAGCCATCAACGGCGCCATCGCCACCGCGGGCCGGCGGTGATCCGGAGCGGGCGGAGGCCGGACGGGCCTCTCGGGCCGGGGGATCGGGCGGCAACTGGCCGCTGGCGATCAGCAGCCGCCGGGCGAGGGGATCGAGCCAGTGGCGCCTGGCCATGGGCCGGGGACCCGCTCACAACGGGCCCGAACTTAGCGGCGATTCAGGGCTCAGGGCCACTCGAGCAGGCCGAGTTGCAGACCTCTGACGGCGGCATGGGTGCGATCGCGGGCCTGGAGCTTCTGCACCGCCCGGCTGACGTGGCATTTGACGGTGTCGACGCTGAGGAACAGCTGGCGGGCGATCTCATGGTTGCTGTCGCCGTGGAGCACCCGCTGCAACACCTGGCTTTCGCGGTTGCTCAGCAGGCTGGAGCGGCTGCGCACGTGGCGGCATTCGGCCTCCAGCTCACGATCGATGACCACACCGCCGCTGCAGATCGTGCGGATCGCCATCAGTTCCCCACCGGCACCGAGGGCATCGGCCCGCAGCACCGCCTCGCAACCGGCGGTGATGGCGCTCGCCACCCGACTGCGCTTCGGGGTGCCACTGATCACCAACACCACCCGGGTGGCCGGATGGAGCCGTTTCACATCCCGGGCCAGTTCCACCCCGCAGCCCTCGCTGAGCTGATCGCTGAGCAGCAGCAGATGGGGGCGATGGCGCGCCACCAGGGGGAGGGCCGCCGGGGCGCTGGTGGCTGCGGCCACGATCCGTTCCGGGTCCGGCATGGCTCCCACCACGGCGGTGATCAGCAGCGGGCTGCCCAGGCAGAGCATCAGCCGCTGACCCTGCAGCTGGCTGGCCACGAGGCAGTAATCCGACCGCAACTGGGCGAGTAACGGGGTGAGGTCCACGCTGAACCTTTCGTCGTGCCCCCTGCAAAATGTGCAGCGCTCGCCCTTGCTGGTGCAGCGGTTGCTACCAAACGGTTTCGAAACTGGCCCTGGGATGGCTCCGGGTTGACCTCGCGCTGGTCCGGGGCCGGCTCCCGCAGTGGGGCCGGCGTGCGTGGATCCGCACTCCCCGGCCTCGCCTTCGCTGCCCAGAATCAAGGCCCAAGTCCAGCGCCGGCACCTGCCAGCGCCGCAATCCGATGGCCTTCTTCGATTCCGAGATCGTCCAGGACGAAGCCAAGCGATTGTTTGGCGATTATCAACAGCTGATGCAGCTGGGCAGCGAATACGGAAAGTTTGATCGTGAGGGCAAGAAGCTCTATATCGAGCGCATGGAGGAAATGATGGACCGTTACCGCGTCTTCATGAAGCGCTTCGAGCTTTCCGAGGATTTTCAGGCCAAGCTCACCGTCGAGCAGCTGCGCACCCAGCTCGGCCAGTTCGGGCTCACCCCCGAAACGATGTTCGCCCAGATGCAGCAGACCCTGGAGCGCATGAAGAGCCAGCTCGACAAGGAAGGCTGAAGCCTGGGCCGGGCCCATGCCTTTGCCGCAGGGAGTGGCGGGCACCGGCCGGAGCCGGGCGCCTGGGCCGTCGGCGCCAGGGGCCGGGGCTGCCCGCTGCTTACGATCCGACGGCACGCGGCTCTGCGGCCTCCGGTTGTCCATGCTTGATCAGCCCACCTCCAGGCCTGATGCCGCTCCGCAGGGCTCTGCTGGCTTGCCCGCCTGGTTGAGTCGGGGCCTGGCCGATCTGTTCCCGGCTGGCGTTACCGCTGATCCAAAGCCCACCGCCAAGGTCGCAGACCAACATCTCGCCGCCCGCCTGGCGGAGGCCGAGGCCGAGGGCCGACCGCTGCGGGTGAAGCTGGGCATCGACCCCACCGGCTCCGACATCCACCTGGGTCACGCGATCCTGTTCCGCAAGCTGCGGGCCTTCCAGGATGCGGGCCATACGGCGGTATTGATCATCGGCGATTTCACCGCCCGCATCGGTGATCCCACCGGCAAGAGCGCCACGCGGGTGCAGCTGAGCGCCGATCAGGTGGAGGCCAACGCCCAGACCTACCTGGCTCAGCTGGGCCAGGGGCAGGATCCGGCCCGGGCCCTGCTCGATTTCGACACGCCAGGCCGGCTGGAGGTGCGACGCAACAGCGAATGGCTGGCGGCGATGGATCTGGCGGCGGTGATCGACCTGCTCGGCACGAGCACGGTGGGCCAGATGCTGGCGAAGGAGGATTTCGGCAACCGCTATGGCTCGGGCACGCCGATCTCGCTGCATGAGTTTCTTTATCCCCTGCTCCAGGGTTACGACTCGGTGGCGATCCGCTCCGATCTGGAGCTGGGCGGCACCGATCAGAAGTTCAACGTGGCGATGGGGCGTGATCTGCAGCGCCACCATGGCCTGCGGCCCCAGTTCGGAATGCTGCTGCCGATCCTGCCGGGGCTGGATGGGGTGCAGAAGATGAGCAAGAGCCTGGGCAACACGGTCGGGCTGGCGGAGGATCCGCTGTCGATGTATTCGAAGTTGGAAAAGCTGCCGGATGCGGTGGTGAACGACTACCTCAACCTCCTCACCGATCTCGATCTCGCCGCCCTGCCGGCCAATCCGCGCGAGCGCCAGAAGGCGATGGCCCTTGAGGTCACCCGCCAGCGCCACGGCGAGGATGCTGCCCGCCAGGCCCAGGCCGATGCGGCCCGGCTGGTGGCCGGAGCGGCAGGGGCGGGGGCGGCCATTGCGGAGGTGCCCGAAGCTTCGTTAGCGGCGGTGAATTTCCCGGCCAAGGCTTTCTATCTGCTCAGCGCCGTGGGGCTTTGCAGCAGCAGCGATGCCCGCCGCCAGATTCAGGGCGGTGGCGTGCGGCTCGATGGCGAAAAGCTCAGCGATCCCAACCAGGTCTTCGCCGATGCGGCATCCCTGGATGGCAAGGTGTTGCAGCTCGGCAGGAAGACCTTCCGGCGACTGGTGGGCTGAGCCGGTCCGCGCCCGTCAGGGGCCCGCGGGTTGTTCGTCGGGGCCTGCTTCCAGGGTCCGACTGAGGGAGGCCAGGAGCCTGCGGAATCCGCACCGGGTTTGTTGGCGCAAGAGGCCAGCAGGCCTTCTTGCTCCCACCACCCCGTCTGGCTGGCGTGCCCTGTGATCAGGGCAGCTGTTTTGATCCCCGATCCGATGGCCCGGGTGAGCCCGGAGCCAGCCGAGGCAGAGCAGGGCTTTCCTGTCGAGATGATCGTTGGGTTTTGATGGCCTTGCGCCCGAGGCAGCCTGTGTCCACGATCCAGGCACGACCTCCCATGGACCGCGCGGGGGGCAGTTTCAGGGATTCACACCATGGCTTGTTCCGTTCTCCATGCGCTCCGCCGCCGTGGCTGCAGCGGCCGCGGCGGCGCCGGACTGATCCCAGGGCCGTTGCCAGCCCTGGCCAGCGCCGCCCTTCTCAGCGCTCCTGCCGCCCTGGCCGCTCCGCTGACGATCACCGCACCGATCCAGGTGCCGCTCCATTGGACGCCGATCAGCTCTGGCTTCCCGATGCCCACCCGGAAGCTGGGCCTCTATGTGGCCCTGGGGGGCGGCAGCAGCCCGCAGTTGTTTGAGTTCGACACCGGCGGCGCCGGCTTCTACCCGGCCTACTCCGAGCACGTGAACTGGTGGGGGGCCGATCAGCAGGCGAACACGCCCTATAGCGACTTCAGCCAGGGCTACAACAGCGGCAACAGTTACGCGGGCCAGGTCGTCACCACCTCCGTGTCGCTCTACGGCAGCGCCAGTGCTCCTGCGCCCCTGTTCACCGCCACCGATGTGGTGGTCGGTCGGGCCAGTCTGATCACCAACAGCGCCGGCAGCACCGTCTGGAGCAACGCCTCGACCGCTGCCACGCCGCCCCCCCTTCTCGGAGCCTTCTGGGGTGACTTCGGCATGGCCCCCAAGCAGGGCCAGCAGGGCCAGCAGGGGCTGAACCCCAGCAGTCCCAGCGGCGGCCCGACCATCGACAGCCTGATCTCCCAGCTGGCCTTCGGCACTGGCGTCACGGCCGGCTATCGCGTCCATGCCTCGTCCGAGAACCCCTGGGTGCAGTTCGGCCTGGGGCCAGCCGATCTGCTGGACCTCCCCACCAGCTTTGCCCTCAACTCTGCCGGCCTCGGTCAGCCACGGGCGTGCCTTACTACGACCCCAAGGTGATCACGGGCGGCCTGCAGCTGAGTCTGGGCAGCAGCGGCTTTGCCAATGCCGACACCGGCATTCTCTTCGACACCGGTGCTTTCACCACCATCCACCAGAGCGGTAACAGCACCGTACCGCCCACGAGCCTGCCCAGTGATCTGGTCAATCCTGGGGTCGGCTATCCCTACGCCTATCTCCAGCCCGGTTCCCAGGTGGTGGTTGGTGCTCAGAGCGTTGCCCTCGGCAGCTGGACCCCGTTTCTGACCTTCGAGGCCGGTACGACTGTTGATCAGAACCTGGTCGATATTCAAACGGATTCTTACTATTTAAACACCGGTATCCTGCCGTTCCTGAGCCATGACATCATCTACAACCTCCAGGGCGCCCAGCTGACGCTGGTTCCCCAACCAACACCCGCGCCCGTGGCTGGGGCCGGGCTGGCGGCGGCCGGCGCCCTGAGCCGCCGCCTGCGACGTCTGGCTGCCAGGGCCCGGCGAGCCAACGGGCCTCTGGCCCTGCCCTGAGCTGACAGCGGCCGATCAGAGCCCGTCGCCGTTCGGCTCGCGGCGGGCGCTGATCCAGGTGGCGGAGAGCCAGGCGCCGCTGGCGTCATACCGGCGGATCAGCCGCTCCAGTCGGTCGGGGGCGGGCAGCCAGCCGGCCTCCACGCTGAAGGGCTGGCGGTGGCTCACCTGCAGGGGAGCCAGGCAGTAGCCGCTGTCGGGTAGGAGCAGGAGCCGTTCCGGCACCTGACCGCTGCTCTGGCTGGTGTCCCCGATCCGGCTTTCAAAGCGCAGGCCGCCATCCGCTGCGGCGCTCACCGTCAGGGTGGCGGCGGCGAGATCGGGTTCGGGCCAGTCGGCCTGGATGGTGGCGGCCTGGCCGCTCCAGCGGCCGAGCAGGGCCTCCGGTTCCAGGGCTGGTCGTTCGCTGGCATCGCTGCCGAGGCGGAACTCGCGAATCAGCACCAGGCTTTCCAGGGCGCCCTCCGGGCTGTGGAGCTGCACGAGCCGGTGGCGGCGATCCCCAGCCACGAAGCCGAACTCCGCTCCGAAGGCGGTGGCTGGCGCCACCTGCAGGGAGCCCTTGCAGAACGATCCCGAGGAGAAGAACACCACCTGCCGGCCGAGGGAGCGGTATTCCTGGCGGATTTCGCGGGTGGGGGCCGTGTCGCGGCCATTGCCCCAGCGGCTCAAGCTGAAATGCACCAGCCTCTCCCCCTCCCCCTTCTCCAGGCAGAGCAGGGAAGGGGTGGTATCGAGCACCCGACCGTTGGCATCCAGGGAGGCGAAACTGCCCTCCCAGGCGCCGAGGTTCTGCAGGAAGTTGTCCCATTGGCTGCTGGGCTTGGCGGCCGTGGCGCTGCTCATCGCGGCTGGGTCAGGGTGGCTGCGGTCATGATGGCGGCTGGCGAGGGATGGCGGCTGGCCTGGGTCAGCCAGATCCCGATCGATGGCGCCGACCGAGGGATCCCTGCTGCCAGTGGACAGGAGATCTTCAAGGACCGGATGGGAATAGCTAGCTGCATAGCGGTATGGAACCGTTGAAGGCCTCAGCAGTGTGATCACCGGCTAGGGTGCCATCCTTCTGGGGAAAGGCTTGGTAAATCCATCCAAAATCTGGGGTCTTGATCAGGTTGATCTTGGCGTATCTGCCCTGGTGTTCGACCAAAAAGGGCTCCGACACGCTCTCGCCGCTACCGTCTTGCTCGGACCAGGAGACGAGGAACACATTCGGCAGATAGGCTCTGTTGGTTGCCTCGGCCGCGTCGACGATCAGTTGCCTGATGTGGGGATCGGACAGGCTGTAGCCAATGAAGATGCAGGGATCCTCGATGAAGTGGACCAGAAGCTTGGCGAATGAATAGCGGTGGGTAATTGAGAAATCTTTGTAGTCGGATGGCAGGATGATGATGCTGTCTGGATCATCGATCGAGCCGTGGGCGTGGAGCACCACGCCCCCTTTGTCCTGCCGGTTGACTTGGCGGCCATTGTGTTTGCAGTAGCCGAGAAAATCGGAGAGGAAATTGTCATAGTTCGTGGTCACAATCTCCTTGGCATCCATTGCCTTGAGCGAGGCGAGCTCGGCCGAGAATTCCGTGTTGATGCTGCGATGCTCTCCAATGATCTTTGCGACCATGCGCTTGAAAAAGACCTTGTAGGAAACTCGGGAGTCGTAGAGATGATGGTCAAAATATTGCCTGCCCTCTTCGCTCCAGGCCCAGTCGTGTACTCGTTCGGCAATGATATCAGCGACTTCGATCAGGTCGTCGTCGAAGGCGGTCTTGTCGGTTTTCTGCAGATAAAAATCAAGCCCTCTCCTGTCGCCAATCAGCGCCAAGACTTCCACCAGCAAGGCATACCATCCTGGGGTGTTCAGATAGCGCCTGGACAGGCCGGCACCGGCGAAAAGTATGGGTCGTGATTGGCTGGTGGCTTCCAGTTGTGTGCTGATTTTTGCCTGTACAAGCTGCCGATAGGATTGATTTGCTGGCATGAATCGCTCGTTGGTGACGCCATGATCTCGCGTGTCTCTGAAGACCGGGAAGTTGGGAGATTGTTCTTCATCTGACCCTGCTCCATCTCCTGCTGCCGAGCGGCAGGCTGCTGCCTGGCAGCATGGTGTTGGCCACTGATCCCTGCCGCCCCAGCTTGACTCGCCCCCTGGGTTCACCTCGCTGCATGAGGAGCCAAGCCTGGTTCTCTCTGCTTCTGCCGCAGGCGGCTGATGGCCTGGCCAGAGCCCGCCTGGCGGTTGCCGTCGTCCATGGTGGCGGCGTCTTGTTCCGGGCCGACATGGGTGTATGAGGTCAGCCTGAAACTGCCGTTGTTGTCACCGCAGGCGCAGGCCCGCAGGCTGATCCAAGCCTCCGCTTGCCGCTGGACCCATCCGCCCCGGGAGAGCGCCTCCCTCCAGGCAGGGAACGATCGACACAGCGGGATTCCCATCCCGATCAGAGCCGCAGCCCTGTTGTCCGCTTCAGCATCCGCATGGATCAGTCCCGCTTATCACGTCCACGAGCAGCCCTGAACAGTCGGGCACCCAGAGCGTCGCCAAGCCCCTTAAGATTGCTTTCAGATTCGCTTCGGTTCTGACGCCGACCAGCGAACCACAGCGATGCTCCTCGGCTTTCAGTCCGGGATCGATCCTGTGGCTCCTGTCTCGTTCGGGTGCCCTGAGCAGGCAGCCCGGCTTCATCTGTGGGTAAAAAGACTCGGGTGGTGGTGACCATCCGAGTTTTTTTGTGGCCTGCGGCTTGGTCCGGGCTCTCCTCTCCGCTCCTCTCCGCTCCTCTCCGCTCCTCTCCTCTCCGCTCGGCTCCTCTCCGGCCTGCCGCCGCGACCTCTCCCAACACCCCTGGCCCTCCTTGCCCCCATGGCCCCTGGGCTGGGCGGCTGAATCGGGCCATCCGGGCGGGTGCTCCCCGTTGTCCGTTCACCACCGCCCGGTTCAGCCCTGGCGGTTCCCCGCTCGTCTGCGCCAGGGTTGGCGCATGGCCATGGTCCTCCTACCGCCAGCCCCACCGCCATGACACCCTCTTCCCCCTCCCCCCCGGCCGATGCCGCTGCTCTGCAGAGCGAGCCCTCGCTGCTGCTTCGCCCCTCCGCCGACCGTTTCCACAGCCGCCACGACTGGCTCGACAGCCGCCACAGCTTCAGCTTCGCCGGCCATGACGATCCGGCCTGGCGCGGCTTCGGCCCCCTGCGGGTGATCAATGAGGACCACATCGCCGCCGGCAGGGGCTTCGGCATGCATCCCCACAGCGACATGGAGATCGTCACGGTGATGCTGGCCGGGGTGCTGCGCCACCGCGACTCCCTGGGCCACAGCGCCGAGCTGCGCGCCGGAGAGGTGCAGCGGATGAGCGCCGGCACCGGCATCGTGCACAGCGAGGTCAACGGCGGCGCGGATCCCTGCCACCTGCTGCAGATCTGGATCGAGCCGAGTCGGCGCGGCATCGCCCCCTCCTACGACCAGAAGGCTTTCACCCTGGGAGCCGGCTGGACGGCGCTGGTCGATCCCGAGGGCACCGATGGCGCCCTGGCGATCGAGCGGCCGGTGCGGATCTGGCGGGGTCAGCCCCCCTTGGCCCCATCCCTCGACCTTCCCGGCGATCCCGCTGCCCACGGTTGGATTCAGGTGATCGCCGGCAGCCTGGCGATTCGCTTCGATCCCAGGGGTCCGGGTCAGGATCGGCTTCAGGGAGAGGGCCAGGCCCAGGGAGAGGGCCAGGCCCAGGGAGAGGGCCAGGCCCAGGGAGAGGGACAGACCGTTGGGGATGGCCGGAACCGGCCGATCGAGGGCATCCTCCGGGCCGGCGATGGCCTGGGCTTCGCTCCCCCCAGGGCCGGCCGGGTCGCCAGTCTGCGGGCCCTGGAACCGGGAACCGACCTGCTGGTGTTCGCCCTGCGCTGAATCGCCACCGCGACCTGCCCAGGCCGGTCTCCAGGAAGCCCGGAGCCGCCCGGTCGCCCCCGGAGCCATTCCTGGGCGGTTGCTTGGTGCCAAGCCTGAACGCCCGCTCAGGGGCCATCACCCGGTCCGCTGGCGGAGCGAAGGAGCCGGTCCCTACAGCTGCCGCAACCCCTGCAGCTCACCCTTGCCATGCAGGTCCACAAGGGCGTCGTATCCGCCGATCGCCACCCCATCGATCGCCACCTGGGGAACGCTGACGCCCGGACGGGGCTCGACCAGCACATAGGGGATGCCGAGGGTGCGCAGCAGCCGCAGGGCCCTGGTCGACCAGGGGCAACCGGGCAGCACACCCACCTCCACCCGCGGCGTCTCGGCGGGTCCCGCGGCGGAGTGGGCCGCGGATCGGCCCGCCAGCGTCCGGCCCGCCAGCGTCCCGGTCCGGCGGGGCGCCGGAGCCGCCGCTGCCGCAGTTCCGGATTCCAGCGCCGCCGGCGCCAGGAACCCCACCAGCAGTTCGCAGACGCTGTGCACCAGTGCCCCTGGCTCCAGATGGCCGCCCCACACCTGGCAGTGGCTGTCCGCGAGGCTCAGGTGCAGATGCACCCCCTGGGGACCGACCGTGCCCTGCAGGGTGATGATCTCCAGCACGCCGCTGAGCAGGGTGGGCTGGGGCTGGCCCGGGCACTGGAAGGCCGCCTGGGAGAGATTGCCCACCACGCTCAGCACAAAGCCGCTCGCCCCCTGCTCCCGCCCCAGTTGCTCCAGGCTGAGGCGCACGTCGCTGCCCGGCCCGAGCTGGAGTGCCACGGTGCGCAGGGCCTGGAACGTCATGGCCGGAAGCGTTGCGGTGGCGCCCAGGATACGCGGGGCCTAGCCGGGCTCCAGCGCCTGAGCCCCCGCCAACGACGACGGCGGGGG
>CAIZQU010000130.1 GCA_903935205.1 uncultured cyanobacterium
CTGGCGCCGGCCCCCCCCCCCCCCCCCGGCAGTCGTTGCCGCAGCTTGAATGGCCGTGGCGCTCTCCTTTTCAGTGGCGGCGCCAGCCGGCGCATGGGATCCGACCAGGCCCTTTTAGCCCATCCGCTGGGCGTCAGCTGGCTGGCACGGGCCAGGCCCAATGGGGTCACGCCGCGCTGAGTGGGTCGCTTCTCGGCCCGACGTTCCAGGGCGCGCCGGGCACCAGCAGCACTGGCGGGCCCTGGAAGGAGAAGCCACGGAAGAAGTCCTTGCCCCGACGCGGCATGGGATCAAGCCGCTGTGGCCCGTCTCTGCTGGTGGCTGGGTCGGGCTCAGCATCGCCAAGGTCAGATCCCGTTTCATCGGCGCCGTAGTCGTCGCCCCCGACAACCTCCAGATCCGCAGGCTCGGCCGCGGTGTCGCCGCCAGACCCAGCAGGTAGCTCGGTGTCGGCGAGAGACGGCACGAACTGATCGAGGTAGGTGCCGATGGCATCGAGCTTGCTCTGGGCGTCAGCGGCGGAGGCCTGCAGCAGACGATCCAGGGCTGCATCCACGCGAGCGACACCCACCAGGACGGCCCCTCGACCGCGCTCCTCGAGCATCTGCAGAGCGATCGTGCGAGCGGCCTCGCCGGCGTTCGCTGTGGCGGCCGGGGGCTGCAGCTGGATTCACCGCGGCGACGGCATGGTGGTCGTTGGATCTGGGGCTCATCGCAGCGGCAGATAGGGCGATGGCTCCCCGGAGCAGGTGATCACAACGCGCTTGCGGGCACGGGTGGCGGCCACATGCAGCAGGGAGCGTTCACGCTGCTCGAAGGCATCCTTGGAGACCTGGTCGGGACAGTCGTTGAGCACTCGGCGATTGGGCAGCACGCCGGCGTTGAGGCCGGGGATGAGCATGTGATCGAACTCCAGCCCCTTGACGCGGTGCATGGTGGCCAGGCGCAGGGCGTTCTCGCTGGGGTCATCCGCTTCCTCCTGTGTGATCACCCGTGTGGCAATGCCAGCAGCCTCGAAGCGTTCGGCGAGGGTCTTGACGGCTTCGCTGCTGGTGGCTGTCACGCAGGTGGAGCCGAGGGACTGGCCGCTCTCCTGGAAGGAGTGGACCAGCTCGATCAGGAAGCGCTGCTCCTCCGCTGGATCGTCGAACCGACGGATCAGTGGCGGCTCACCGTGGAGCAGGGAGCGCGTGTCACCGCTGCCATCGGTTCCGCCATCGAGGTCATCAAACGGCAATCCCGACAGAACGGCAGTGGCCCAGGCGCGGGTTTCCTCGGTGGTCCGGTAGTTGATCCGCAGCTTGCGGGAGCGGCCACGCACGTTGATGCCGCACTGGCTGAGCACCAGCGGCCGGCCATAGATGCGCTGATGGCTGTCGCCGACGATGAACAGATCATCGGCATGCTCAGGGCCGGCGAGCGCGCGGATCAGGCGGAAGCCTGCGGCATCGAGATCCTGAGCTTCATCCACGATCACAGCTCGGTAGCGGGCTGGCTGGCCTGAGGCCGCCAGGCGATCGGCAGCAGCCTGCTTGGCCTCCTCCGGCTCCCACAGCCCGCGCTGCCGCAGTTCGGAGCGCAGGGCATCAAACACCGGCCAGATCTGCACCCGTTTCTGCCGATTGAGCCGGGTTCCCCGGCCCAGACGCTTGGCGGCCAGGTACTCATCGAGGGTGGTGCATCCCTGGGGCAGCACCACCTCTTTCCACTCCTCCTCGTAGAAGCGCTGATCGAGCCCCACAGCGGGATCGGCAACCAGCCAGGCGACGTTCCAGGCCGCTGCCCTGGCCTCCTTGTCGAACTGGCGAATCTTGAGCCCCTGACTGCGCAGATAGCTGCTCACCCAGGCGTCGAGGTGGGTGACCTCAAGGCGCTGCAGCTGCTGCGGCGTGCAGATCTTGGCCAGGTTGCTGCGGATGTCGGTGGCGAGGTTGCGGGTGAAGGTTGTGAACAGCACCCGATCGCTGCGGCCCGCTTCGTGTCCATCGAGGATCTGCTGGGCCAGCCAGCGGGCGCGGTGCATCGCCACCACGGTCTTGCCGGTGCCGGCGCCCCCGAGCACACGCACCGGGCCGCTCGCATGGCGTTCCACCAGCCGGCGTTGACTGGGATGGAGGAACACACGCCACTGCTCCATCGGCGCCGAGAGCATCGCCTCCATCGCCTCGTCATCGGTGATGACGACAAACTCCGCCTGGCTGTCGATCCGATCCAGGGCGGTGTCGACATCGTCGGGATCGACGTCATCACCGGACTCCTTCTCCAGCTCCGCCAGGACCTCGGCGAGGTCGCGTCCGCCTGCCAGGAGGATGAGAGCGTCGACGCACTCCGGCGGCAGCCACTCCAGCAGGCGTGCCAGGTCGTCTTCATGGCGCAGCGCCCTCACGGAAGGCAGCAGGGCCGGAGGCACGCCAACCCGGGTCAGGTCGTCGTCGGCGAGTCCTGAGAAGAGCGCTGCCGGGGCCTGGGGCATGGCGGCCAGGGCCTGCTCCACTGCGGCGCTGATTGCATCACCCACCGACTGCTCGGCCTTCTCCACATCAACGATCTGGAGGGCGCCGGAGACGCGGTTGACCTGGCAGGCGATGCGGCGGGCCCAGGCGTAGGCGTCATCGTGTTTGTCGACCCAGAGGAGCACGTAGGTGCTGCCCTTCTCCGGGGCGCGGACGATGCAGCGGTAGTCCTGATCGACGCGCAGGGAGCGGAGCTGGGGGTCGCGGCTGCCGTTGATGCGCTCGTAGTTGAGCCCGGTGCCGGTGGGCTCATCCATGAACTGCACGATGAACTTGTGCACCTTGGCCCGACCGCGTTCAGGCAGGGCGTTGAGCGCCTTGAAGAAGCCGCGGGAGGCGGCAACGCGCAGGGGTGGATGGCTCATGGCTGAAGGGCGGCCAGAACGACCTCGGCTGGGGTGTCGATGGGGAACAGGCGCCAGCCGTCTGGTGATGGCTCCACCCTGTCATCGAGCAGCGCGTCATCGAGCACCACGGCCACCTGGTGGGCAGGCCAGGCCATCTCCAGCTCCGCGCAGGATTCACCACGGAGCCCCTCAAGCTCATAGCCAAACTCCGGCGGCTCGACGCCGAGGCGATCGAGTTGGGGCTGGAGGGCTGCGAGCAGCTCCAGGCAGTCCCTGGCGTAGGCGGCAGCAAAGCTCAGGCATTCAGCCCAGGCCGATGAGGGTTGTGGAGCCGCTGGCGACTCGCCCGTCTCTGGGCCTGCGACACCTGGCGAACTTTCAACCAGATCAGCAGGGTTGATCTCTGCGCCTGTGCAGCCAGGAGTGCTCAGCAGCATGTGGGGGAGGAACTGGAAGAGATTGCCCTGGCGCAACCACTCCCGCCAACCTTGCTGTTGCTCCGCATCGGCGGCAACGGCGGTGGGATCGAGATGGAGTGCCCGGAAGCTGGCATCGCGGTGACGGGCCATGTGTCCCCCGAGGTCGATGCAGGAGAGCACGCCAAAGCCGGGTGCCTGCTCCAGCCACTGGCCCGCCTGGCCACGCTCTCGCTCCGGCCGCCACTGCTCCAGGTGCTGCGTGAGCTCCAGGCTTTCCAGTGGACCCTGGATCTCGGCAGGCATGCCCTGGCTGATGTCCTGGCCCATCTGAGCCAGGCAGAAGGTATGCGCAAGGCCCTCCCAGGCGGTGGTGCGGCTGGCTTCTGTGGGCAGGCTGAGGTAGGCCAGCAGGTGCTGATAGCTGTTGCTCTCCTGCAGCCAGCGCAGATCGCGAGCCAGCAGATCGCTCTCACCGGCGGGCGGGAGATCGGACGCAGGGAAGCGTGAACGTGCCAGCCACTGCTCGGCGAAGGCGGCTGGATCTCGGCGGAAGCTGGGGGTCAGGCTTTGCTGCAGGCCATTGGCGGGGAGTGGATCGGCAGGCCCGTTGACCCGGCCGACCACGTCGTCCCAGCAGAGAGCCCAGAAGCGGTACTTCCCGGAACGCTGCAGCGCCATGCGCTGGCGCACATCCTTAGCCAGGCGGCCGCGGTGGTAGTCCCAGCCATCGGTGTAGACGGCGATTGGACGGCCGCCCGTGGTGGGGGTGATCAGGAAGTCGCAGCGAGAGGGTTCGTCGACCCCCTGCTCAGGGCCGAGCTGCACCTGGGGCTGGACGATCCAGTTGGCCTGATTGACCCGCAGGTGAAAAGCAGTGTTGCCTTGCCAGGTATCGGCAGTGAGCTTGATCGCCATGCCGGTTGGTGCTCCGCGGCCTTCCCGCAGCGCATCGAGGAAGCGATCCTCCAGTTCGCTCTCCACCTGGGTCGTGATCGTGACGGCCGTGAGGCTGCGGCGACTGCTCTGCAGGTGCTCCCAACGACTGAGCAGAGCCTGGAGCTGCTCCAACGCCCTGGCTTTGCTGATGCGATCGCGCTCGTAGCGGCTGCGGTAGGCGAACAGGCAGCGGTAGCAACCGTCATTGCAGGGGCAGGCCTGCATCACCCCGCGGGCGGCCTCGAACACCTGTCGCAACCGCTCGCCGCCGTGCTCCACCAGCTGGCGCAGATAGCCGGTGCCGCCGGGGATGGAGTCGTAGAGGTAGAGGAACGTCTTGCGCTGGGTGCCCGGGCCGCCACTGCTGCTGTCCGCGCCGGATGGCGCCTGCGGTTCGCTGGAGACGGCCGGCTGGAGGTGATCCACCTTGCCACTGAAGTGGGTTTTGAGGCCCAGGCGCAGGGCGGCTTGAAAGCTGCTCTGGCCGCTGTCATCCCAGAATTGACGATCGGGCAGCAGGAAGCGCAGCGCCTCCGACTGGAACTCCCGGTACATGAACAAGAGTTTGCGGCCCTTGGCGTTGTCGGGGGTGTCGCGGTACCGGCAGCTGTAGGCGTGCTGCTTGGCGGCGGGCGGACCGGTGAGCACCTTGCCGCAGCCGCTGCAGATTTCAAAGCCGCGCACCCGGAACTGCTGGCCGGCGATCTGGTGGCCATTGCCGACCAAATTGAGTGCCCCGAAGTTGATCTCGCGGAAGGTGGTGGAGGCGATGAACTCCGCCCCAAAGGGAAACTCGGCGTCGTCGATCGCCAGGGTGGTCTCGACGCGGTTGAGATCGGGCTGGATCAGCAGCTGCCGCTGGAAGAAGGTAGAGCTGCGCTCGTCGCGGTCGTCGGCGATGCGGGTGAGGGCATCGTCGCTGGTGGCGATCACCTGGCGCAGCTTCGCCATCTCCTTCACCTGATGGGCGTCGCAGAAATTGGCATCGCCGCAGCGCGGGCAGGTCTGCTGCTGGAAGCCCTCCTCCCCCTCCTTGCAGCTGAAGCTGCAGGCGCGGCAGAAGCGCCAGCGCTCGATCGGATTGAGGGTCAGGTCGATCTGGTCGATCTTCACCCGGCGGCCCTGGGCATAGAAGGTGCTCTCGGGGACCAGCTCCCGGATCGCCACACTGCCTGGGCGCTCGTAGCTCAGGGGGGTGAGGTCTTCACTGGTGCGACCGGCCTGGGGTTTGCGGGTGAGTCGGCGCCAGAGCACGGATTTGAGGGTCACCCCCGCTTCCGGGAAGGCGTAGTTGGGCAGGAAACCCTCGTCGGTGAGCATCTGCAGCAGCGGCCGGTTCTCCAGGTCCTTGCGCAGATCGGCGTAGGCCCGCTGTTCGCGCAGCACCGCTTCCTTCTCCTCCTTCTGGGCCTCCAGCAGGGAATCGGCCGGGATCGAGGCAAGGTGCCGAAAGCGCTTGCCGAGGCTTTTTCCCGTGTTGAGTAGGCGACGCCGTTCGGCGCAGAGGGCCTCAAGACGCAGCAGCAGCAACCGATGGAATTCCGGGGTGGCCTCTCCCTCAGCCAGGAGGTGTTGGCGCAGCTGCTGCCGACAGGGCTCCTTGACGGTGTCCTGGTCAAACAGAGCCAGGAAGTCGTCCATCAGGGTGTGCTGGTGCTGGCGTGTCCACTCCAGCCAGGTGAACGGAAAGCGCTGGCGTTTCACCTCCCAGTCGGAGTGGTCCACCGCATCAAGGGCGGCCTTGAGGCTGCGAGGCAGCGCTTCCTGGGAGATGCCACTGAGCACCCAGCGATCCAGGGTGAACGCCACCAGCTGACGGCTGAGGATGGCGCCAGCATCGAGGTAGCAGCCAGGGGGTGTGACCTTGCCCTGGAGCATCTCGCTGGGCTCGCCGTAGAAATAGAGGTCGTGGGGGGTGCCGTTGACGATGGCGGCCACCAGGGCATTGCCATCGCGGCGCCCGGCCCGGCCGATGCGCTGCAGGTAGTTGGCGGGCTCCGGCGGCACGGAGCAGAGCAGCACGGTGGAGAGATCGCCGATGTTGATGCCCATCTCCAGCGTGGAGGTGGCCGAGAGCAGGTTGGGATGCGAGCGGGGCCCGTCGTGGATGAACTGGTTCTCCAGGCGCTCGCGATCTTTGCGGCTGAGCAGTCCGGTGTGCTCGCGGGCAATGATCCGATGCACCTGCCCGGCGGCATAAAGACGGCGATAGAGCGGCAGACCGCCCTTGGCGTCTGCGGCGTAGTGCCCCTGGCAGCCGTTCACCAGGCAGGGCATCCGCTCCCAGCTCTCTCGCTGGGTTAGGGGGATGGTCTGGCCATCGCCGCACTGGCTGCAGCGCAGGGTCGCGACCTGGGCTGTGACCTCCACGGCGGCGGGATGGAGACCCCAGATCTGCTCTCCGTGTTGGCCGGTGGGCATCTCCTGGAGGATGCCACCGGCTTCCAGAGCCGACACCAACGCCTGCAACGCCAGCGCCATCCACTCCGCGGAATCGGTGTGGAGTGGGGGAAGGCCAAGGCTCTTGGCCAGCCAGCCCATCGCCCAGGTGGGCCGGCCCTTGACGCTCGCCAGCTGCTCGAAGCTGCCCTTGCCGCGGGACGAGGTGAGAAAGATCGGCTTGTTGGAGGAGGGCCCGAGGTTGGGCAGATGCCGCACCAGCCAGAAGGGGAAGGTCTTGTTGC
Organism: uncultured cyanobacterium; assembly: GCA_903935205.1. GTDB lineage: Bacteria > Cyanobacteriota > Cyanobacteriia > PCC-6307 > Cyanobiaceae > Cyanobium. Next base: position 6,900 of record CAIZQU010000130.1, read on the forward strand.
CGCCGCTGGTGATGTACTCGCTCAGGCCGCCTTTGAGCAGGAGCATCTCGGGCACCGGCAGGGCCCCGCGCTGGCGCAGGTGTTGCAGCCAGCCCAGCAGGAACCGGCGCAGCGATTCAGCGGTGAGCTGTCGCAGCGGTTCGAGGTCGTTGCGCAGCTGCTCCAGCAGCGGGGGAATCAGGGCCTCCAACCGCTCGGGATGGATGGCGGCGGCCAGCACCCCGGCCTGCTCCACCGAGGAGCCGAGGCGGGAGCGATAGCCGAATTCCGCCATCAGCTCCCAGCCCAGGCGCTTCTCAACGATCTCCAACAGCGGGCTGTCGGGCGCCAACACCGGCTGGGCGCTCTGCTCGAGTTCGGCCCATTCCTTGAGCCACTCCAGATCGGCAGGCAGGAAGGTGGCGACGAAGTCGACGGGATTGGGCAGCTGCTGGCGCCAGTGCTGCAGGAAGGCCTCCTGCAGGCCGGAGAGATCCAGCGGCTCTGGACTGCGCTGAACCGTGCGGGTCAGGGCGGTGCGGAAGGAGGTGCGGTAGGCCCGAGCCGAGATGAAGCCGGCGCGGTGGGCGGCGTCCTGCACCGAATCGGAGAAGGTGAGCAGCTTGCGATCGGCGTTGTAGCTGGAGGCGAACAGGCAGGACGACCAGGTGCTCGTGAGGTTGGCGGCCGAGGCGCCGATCAACAGCAGGCTCTGGTGTGCGCTGCAGAAGGGGCAATCGGAACTGAAGTGGAGGTGCTCGTTGCGGTCCCGCACCGTGGCCACCGGCACCTCCACCACCAGCAGGTTGGCGCTGGAACAGCTCTGGCAGCAGGGCGTCGCCTGGGCCGGCGCGGATCGCTTGGTGGCGGAATCCTGAATCGTGAGGCAGTCGGTGCAGAACAGGCGCTCCTGATCCGAGAGCGGCTGGCTGACAGTGCCATCCACCGGCAGGACTCGCTTCGGGAAGACCACCTGCACCAGCGGATCACGGGCAAAGAAGGCCCGGTAGAAGTTGCGCAGGTTGCGGGCCGGATCGAGCTGGCTGGCGTTCTGGTGCAGCAGCGTGGAGGTCCAGCCGGTGGCGCCGCAGTCGCGGCAGTGCACCACCGGCAGATGCTGATCGCCATCGTTGCTGTCGAGGTCGTCGGAGTGCACCAGCTCGGGGATGGGGCCCACGGTGGCGATCATGCGCTTGAGCTCCCGCAGCCACACCTGGACGCGCAGCTGCACCCAGCTCTGGCCGGTGGGGCCGCGGGCGTGGGCCATCAGGGCGAGCAGGGAATCGAGCAGCAACACCCGAAAACGCAGCGGGTAGCGGCCATCGATGCCGAGCTGGCGGGCGAAGCGCTCAAGCAGCTCCTCGAGCGAACAGAGCTTGTGGGCCTGGCGGACCAGGTTCTGCACCGCCGGCAGGCGACCCAGCTGGCGACCCAACTCGATCCGCCAGGGAAGGTCATTGAGATCGCTGCTGGCGGGCAGGGGCAGCTCGGAGCCGAACCAGAGCGGCACCTGGGCGGCCAGGTAGGCGAGCCGAACCGCATCGGCGCCGTTGCCATCGAACTGCCTGGCCTCCATATCCCGCGCGGTAGCGCCGTAGGTGGCCGGATCCAGGAGGGCCTGCTGATCGGGGCTGGGGGGCGGCAGCACCAGCAGGCCCTGGTCGGCGTCGGCGTAGGCCGTTTCCTCGAAGAACTCCGCCGGGGTAAGCCGGTCTTCCTGGATCAGGCTGGTGCGATCAAAGGCGCTCCCGAAGATCTGCCCGGCGTAGTGGAGCATCTCCGTCTGGGAATCGGCATCGCCGAGGGTGGCGGAGGTGCCCACGCACACCAGCTCGTCACCGGGGCAATGGAGGCGATCACGCAGGCGGCGGATCAGACAGGCCAGATCGGTGCCCTGGGCGCCATCAAAGGTGTGGAACTCATCCACCACCAGGTAGCGCAGCACTCCGGGTCCGTTGTGGGCCCAAAGGCCCTGCACATGGGGCTGGAGCAGCAGGTAGTCGAGCTGCTTGTAGTTGGTGAGCAGCAGGTCGGGCGGGGCCTTGTGCAGCGCGTCGCGATCGGTGATCACCTGCTCGGGCCCCATGGCGATGGCGCTCTGCTCCTCCTGATCGCCGATGTAGAGGCCAGCGCGCAGGCCCGAGAGGGCCGGAACGGTGTGGATCAGCCGGGCGATGCGCTTGGCCTGGTCCGTGGCCAGGGCATTCATCGGATAGATGAGGATCACCTTGACGCCGCGCTGGCCGGACAGCTGGGCCAGGCGGCAGTGATCGAGGCAGGGGTAGAGAAAGGCCTCGGTCTTGCCCGAGCCGGTGCCGGTGGCCACGAGGGTGTTCTGGGGCGAGCCGGGGCTGAGGCGCTGAAAGGCCAGCTCCTGATGCCGCCAGGGCGGAAAGGGCAGCTGCAGCTCAGGAAACCAATCGGAGCGCCGGCCCTGGTGGAACGGCAGGGCGATCGACACGTAGGGCCCCTTGATCAGGCGCTGGCGGTCGGCCAGGAAGCGATCGATCAGCCCAGCGAAGCCAGGGGTAGTGGGGTGGAAGGCGGTGCGGATGGCATCCGCTGCCACCTGCTCCAGCTCACTGGCGACGACGGAGGGGAGCAAGGGGTGCGGCTGATCTGCGGCATCAGGTTAGTGGGGATGCCAGTGCTGCCAAGGGCGCTTGGCTGTTGCGGCGGGTGCATCATCCATTGGCCTGATCACGACGCAGCCCGGGGAAGTTGCCCATCGATCAGGAACAGATCGCGTGGGAAAGGATGCAGCTGGCCATCGTCATGGCAGAGAAAGGAGATGTGATCCGCGCTGAGCTCTGCGGTGATCTCCACATGGTCAAAGGGGGTGGACTGGAACACCGCTGGAGCCAGGACACCCACCTGCACCAGTGCCTCGCTGGATCGGGCGCTGGGGTACTCGAAGGCCTCGATCCCCCGATCGCGCATCCACGTACCCAGCTGTTGGGTGGGGCCGTACGCGAGGGGATCCCGAAGGGTGGCTTGCACCGCTTGATCGGCGATGGCCTGGAGCTGCAGGCCACGACTGGCGTTCAGCAGCACAGAGAACAGCGTCTGGCGGCGGCGGATGGGCGCGGGCGGTGGATCGATCAACCCGTCCCAGAACAGCAAGGCATAGAACGCGCCCTCCACCAGGCAACCGTTGCGGCTGCGCGATCCGTAGAACATCCCCCGGCTCTGCCGACTGCGGAACCGGGAGCCATGCCGCAGAGGCGGGTAGCGGAAGGGGGTGATGAGCAGTGGATGGCTGGGAAACGTGGCGCCAGTGGCCTGGGGCAGGGGCTTGCTGGTTTCCACCAAGGCTTCCAGGCGCGCCAGCTGCTCGAGGTTGTCCACCAGGGGATCCAGGCTGTTGATGCCCTGCTGCTGCACAAGCCGCAGCACGGTTCCCTGCCGGGGGCCTTCGGGTGCCGCGGCAACGATGGGGCGTAGATCCATCGCTCAGATCGGAGCCCGCATCGCGTCGAGGTACTGCACGATCTCCACGAGCCCCTCGGTGCGCTGCACCTGCTCGGCTGGCACGCCACCGGTGTGGCGGTTGGCGGTGTGAAACCAGTGGCGCAGCTGCTGGCGATCGTGGCCGACGAGCACCGAGAGGCTGCGGTAGAGGCGGATGAACAGCAGCGCCAGTTCGCCGGTTTTGGATGCGGGATCCATGCCCTTGGCGCGATTGAGCGTGGAGCGGTCTTTGCCCAGCACCCTGGCCAGAGCGGTGCGGCTCAGCTCCAGCTCATCGGCGGCGCGGAACACGGCCTGCAGGACCAGCTCCCCATCCGTGAGGGGTGCCGCGACCTGCGGGACAGCCGGGGAATCGGCGACGGGGGCCATGGGGCGCTGCATTTGCCCCAACCCTAGCCATGATGATGCGTTTGCGCCAGTAAGCCGAACGCCGCTGGGCTGCGGGGAGTCGTCTCCCGCCCAGGGCTGGTACGGTATTGCGTACGTTTGCAGGGTGAGCCGTGACCAGCGTGTCGGCGACGGAGGCCCGCAGGCGCCTCTATGCCTTGATCGATGAGGTCGGGCAATCCCACGAGCCGGTCGAGATCCATGGCAAGCGCGGCAGTGCCGTGCTGATGTCGCAAGCGGATTGGCGCGCCATCCAGGAAACGCTTCACCTGGTGTCGATCCCTGGCATGCGCGAGTCGATCCTGGAGGGAATGGCGACAACGGTGCAGGACTTGTGCAGCGAACCGGGCTGGTGAGCTGGACGGTCCTGTTCACCCGCACGGCCCAGAAGGATGCCCGCAAACTGGCCTCCGCGTCGCCAGCCCTGAAGAGCAAGGCTGAGGCCCTACTGGAGCTTCTGGCGGTCGATCCTTACCAGAATCCACCTCCCTACGAGGCACTTGTGGGAGATCTGCGTGGAGCCTGTTCGCGGCGCATCAACATCCAGCACCGCCTCGTCTATCAGGTGCTGGATGAGGAGCGGATCGTGAAGGTGCTGCGGATGTGGAGTCACTACGACTGATCAGGGACCGGCGGAGAGGTCGGCGCTGTGAGCCTGACGATCGCCTTACTCTGCAGGGATACACGTCACATCCCCACGATCGACGCCGACTTGGAGGAGGTACGGATGGCATCGGCCGCCACCTGTTCCAGCTCACTGGCGACGACGGAGGGGAGCAAGGGCTGCGGCCGAGCTGCGGCATCAGGTTAGGCGAGATGCCTGTGCTGCCAAGCGATCTGGGTTATGCAGCTCCTGCATCATTGAAGCCCTGGCACAGAGCGGTGCCGCCATCAACGGCAGAAGGAATCGAGGTAATCAGCAACGCAGTTGAGACCATCGATACATGCCAAGAGCAGCCGAGGTGGCTGTTCATCAAGGTGACGATTGGGCTGCTCGATCCAATGACGCATCAGGCTCTGATCCCCGCCGCAGAGTCCATGAAGGCTGCGGTAGACACGCAGAAACAGCAGTGCCGGCTGTCCTTCACGGGTCTTGGGATCCTGGTCGATGCCCTCGGCGCTGGGTTGGTGCTGGCTCAGCACCTCGCTGAGCGCTTCGGGGCTGAGGCCGAGAACCTGGGCGGCCCGGCCGCAGGCCTGAGCCACCAGCTGTGCGTCGGATTGGTCGAGTGGATCCTGCGGCATGTCAGCTCGGCTCCCCGTCCGTCGTGAACGGATTGAGCAGGGGCACCCCAAAACTGCTGAAGTCAGCCACGTTGCGGGTGACCACCGTGAGCTGATGCACCTTGGCGATAGCGGCGATCATCGCCTCTTCGTAAAGGGTGTCGGACTGACGATGCATCAGCTGAGCCCAGCAGCGAAAAGCCGCGCCATCGAGGCTGAGGATGTTGAAGGTGGCGTTGACCTGATCCAGCCAGCGCTCGATCTCGGAGGCCTTGGCGGGATCCTGCTCGCGGGTGCGCTCTATCCCGGCCTGGATTTCGCCAAGAGTCACGCTGGCCAGATGCAGGTCGGCGTCGTCGACGCTCTGCAGCCAGGCGAGCACGGCGCCATGGGGGCGCGGTTTACGGAGTTCTGACACCACGTTGATGTCGAGCAGAAAGGCCATGGCCTACAGCTTCACGGGTGGCCGGCGACGTGCAGCGCCTCGAGGTGGCACCAGGGAGTCGGTGCGCGCCTCGGGGGACAGCAACAACTCCTTGAGGCTGGGCCTGGCGGCGGCCTGCAGGCGACGCCACTGTTCGATCGGCACCAGCACGGCGGTTTCGGTGCCGCGCCGGGAGACCACCTGAGGGCCCTCCCGCTGGCAGGCACCGAGGAGCTCACTGAAGCGCGCCTTGGCGTGCTGCACGGGCCAGATTGTCATCAGCCCCTCATTGATGACTAGTTATCTGACTAGTCTGCCGATCTGAGGCTGAGCCTGCGGCGCTGTGAGCCTGGCCCGGAAGCCTCATAACCCCAGACGGGGTGGCTTGACCCATAATGGGGGTGCATTGACCCCGTAATGGGGTGGTACGCGCATGAACCCGGTCCTGGAGGCGCTGTTTGGCAATCGCACCGCCGCCTGCGTGCTGTTATTTCTGCAGTGCTACGGCGAAGGCCACGCCCAGCGCATCGCCAAGACATTTGATTTCGGCTTGAATATGACTCAGCGACAACTGAAGCGGCTGGAGGAACATGGCGTGCTGGTGAGCCGCCGCCTTGGCAACATGCGCCTGTTCAGTTTCAATGAACGCAATCCCACCGTGCGCAATCTGCGCAAGCTTCTGGAAGTGGAACTGGCTGCACTACCGGAAGATGATCAGCAGCAGTACTTTCGGCAGAGACAGCGTCCCAGGCAGAGCAACAAGCCACTTGTGATGCATGGCTGAGATCACCTCCTCCACCTCTCTGAAAGAGCTTGCTGCGATCATCAGCCAAGCACTGGAATCCGCCGGCATTCTGGCAACGCTTTCTGGTGGCGCAGCCGTTTCGATCTACACCAACAATCGCTATCAGAGTCAGGACCTCGACTTCGTGAGTTCAGCCGCACCAGGCAAGTTGGCGAAAGCTGTCGAGACTCTGGGCTTTGTTCCCACCGAGATGCAACGGCTGTTCGCGCATCCACAAACCCCATGGCTGCTTGAGTTTCCAGCGGGGCCACTTGGGTTCGGTGAGAAGATCGTGAATGCCAGTGGCATTCAGGTGCTTGAGACTGCCGTTGGCCCTCTCCGTGTGATCACGCCGACGTACTGCGTGATGGATCGTCTTGCAGCCTTTCTGCACTGGAGAGATCGGCAGTGCTACGACCAAGCGGTCTGGGTGGCCCAGAGTCAAGTCATCGACTGGCTGGAGCTGGAAACATGGACCGCCTATGAGGGGATGCCTAAGCATGAATGGCAGATGTTCTTGCAAACTGCCAAGCAGGTGAACTGAGGGGGCGTTTCACCGAAGTGTTCTGCGGCGAGCCGGGTCTGAGGTGCTGAAAGGCCAGCTCCTGGTGCCGCCAGGGCGGGAAGGGCAGCTGCAGCTCGGGGAACCAATCGGACCGCAGACCCTGTTGGAACGGCAGGGCGATCGACACGTAGGGCCCCATGATCAGGCGCTGGCGATCGGCCAGGAAGCGATCGATCAGCCCAGCGAAGCCAGGGGTGGTGGGGTGAAAGGCGGTGCGGATGGCATCGGCCGCCACCTGCTCAAGCTCACTGGCGACGACGGAAGGGAGCAAGGGCCGGGGCTGATCTGCGGCATCAGGTTAGACAGGATGCCTGTTCTGCCAAGCGGGTTGAATGATGCAGCCACTGCATCACCGCGGGACGCGGCAGGAATTCTGGCGAACAGTACCTGCCACATTCAAAGTTTGCCTCACATTTCGGCCCCCGTTGAGAGATGCCTGGAAGGTCAATGCGAGGTGGCGATGGCTGTTTAGGAGCGCAGCAGTGCGGCCCTTACGAACTGAATGAGAGAAATGCGCTGAAGACTTCTGGCGAGAATCTTGTACTTCTCACCCAGGAAATGGCTCAGGTGATGGGCAAGAGACGCACTTTCCTGGAGCTGGTACAGGCGCAAAGCAGCATCGATATCTACACCAAACTGAAAATGCGAAAGCACCGCAGCGCCTGTGAGGCCTAATGAGCAACAAAAGGAATCGATGTGAACAAGGATAAACATAGACAGCTATCGCATAGGCGTCATATCGAACCAAAGGCTACAAGAACCATGGTAACTGCCGGGACTAGCTTAGTTCCTCGACTCTATGCTCACCAATCCAGCCAAGACTAACCTTCCTAAAAGAATCCAGCCCCCTGGTCTTAAGAAGTGATTCTACTGGTAATGGCGCAGGAAGGTGCTAAGCCGCCACCTTCAAGGAAATCACCCTAGATTCGAGTGGATAGCCAAAATACGGGTAATAGTTACATTAATCCGTGGCTAGCGCGTCATGATCGGAGCGCTACTCGGGACATATGGAATGAAGACTAACGTAGTCATTTTGCAGCTAGGTATTCGGAGATAGACAGCAGACGGCGATTCAACTTGATGGATGACTGAACGGTCCAACATCAAGAATTGAATAGCATATAGTAAGTTGCCGCAGACAAATTGATACGCCGATCTGCATGGGGAGTGAGGCCATATTAGTTCCCCTTCTTCTAAACCATAATAAGCGCGCTGGACGCCATGCCACGGCTGAGGTATGATAGCAGAATGCCTCTACTGCAACTCCAAATGCGGCCCGCCTGCCACATATCAAAGCAAATAAATTATGCAGCATTCTGTCACTGCTGTCTAATTGCAAATCGAGCAATGGCAAGTGGCTTAGGGCAATGGAAGTAAAGAAGATTACGCTGAACAATATAGGGTTGTTCTCAAAGCTGGACATTGCCCTCTCACCTGCGGCAGAGAGCCCTGGCAATATAACAGTTTTCATTGGCAACAATGGGGCAGGGAAGACTTCAATACTGAAGTCACTAGCAACATCCCTAAGTTGGTTTACCGCGCGACTCCGCTCAGAAAAAGGTAGCGGAAATCCAATCCCCGAGTTTGTTATATCAAATTCTGAAGGCTCGGCAAGCATCGAACTTGAGCTTATAGGACCCTCCCTCCGCCGTGAATCTGGCAATGAAGATACTTCTAGCCATGCCTTTACCTGGACACTAGCAAGAAGTAAAAAAGGTCGTAAGTCTTTATTCAGTACAAACCTGCAGGATTGCAACAAACTTTCTGGTCACTATCGCGAGGTTCTCGCGAGTGATCCTAATTCAAGCCTTCCATTGATTGCTTTTTATCCGGTTGAAAGGGTTGTCCTGGATATCCCGCTCAAGATCAAGACAAAACATTCTTTCTTGCAACTTGATGGATACGATAACTCGCTAAATCAAGGCGTAGACTTTAGACGCTTTTTTGAATGGTTCCGCGAGCGCGAAGATACTGAGAATGAATCCGGGATTTCCGATGAAGTTATACAACAACTGAGTATTCTCATTGAGTCGAGCAGACAAGATATCTGGCAGAGGTTGAATGAGATCCGCGCCACTGCGAAAGACCGTCAGTTAACAGCTGTTAGAACGGCGATCAAGAGGTTTATGCCCCACATGGACAATTTGAGAGTTCGGAGAAAACCGAGGCTTTACATGGCAATAGACAAGGATGGACATATCCTTAACGTTGCACAACTATCCCAGGGCGAGAAGTCGCTTATATCATTAGTCGGAGACATTGCTCGTCGCCTAGCAATGCTTAATCCCTCACTTGAGAATCCACTCGATGGAGATGGCATTGTTATGATTGATGAGGTTGATCTTCATCTGCATCCGTCTTGGCAAAGAAGTCTGTGCAAGAGATTGACTGAGACTTTTCCAAAGTGCCAATTTATTCTTACTACCCACTCACCTTTGGTAATTAGTGATACTAAGGACATCCTTGTATATACCCTGGAGATGGGGGATATTCAAAGGCTTCCATCTCAATATGGACAGGATGCAAGCAGTGTCCTTCTAGATGCCATGGACACTAGTGCACGCAACGAAGATGTACAAAAAATGCTAAATGATCTGCTCGACCACATTGACGCAAATAATTCTGCCAAGGCCAATTGCCTACTAGAGGAACTAATGGAAGAGATTTCTGCCGATAACATTGAATTAGTTAAGGCAAAGTTGCTACTTCGCAAGCAGGAGCTACGCAATGAGAAAAATCACAAAAACAGCTGAGCCTTCTTCGCTTACTGAATGGAAAAAGGCTTATCCAGCCAAGTTAAGATATACTTCACTCTCCGATGATGTGCGTCGCTCTGTTCGAAAACATGCGCTACAAGAGCAATATTATCTGTGCGCATATTGCTGCAGTCTGATTAATAGTCATGATGGTAATGACTGCCACAATGAACATATGGAGGCACAAAAGCTAAACCCAAGACGTGAACTAGACTTTTCGAACATTGTTGCTAGCTGTAATACTCGTAATCAGTGCGGGGACTCTCATGGCTCTCAGCCCCTTGCCTTACTGCCTGTAATGGATGAATGCGAGACTGAGTTGCAGTTTATGATTAGTGGGAGGGTGAGAGGGCTAAGCCAAAGAGCAATTGATGCAATAAAGACGTTAAATCTAGGGGATAGCGAAAGTAGCAACAAAGGATTAGTAGAAAAGAGGAAGCACCTTGTTAGAGCTATATTCTTCAAAGTCTCCATTGACCCTGGAGAAGAGATAGAAGATGAAGAGATCCTGGAGATGCTTCTAGAAGAAATTCAAGCACCTCAATGCGGAAGACTTGATTCATTTGCACCAGTGGCTGCAAATATTATCAAGAACTGGATCAAGAATTAGCTTTGGTTCAGCTCATCTCCCTTGTTCATCAATGTGGACATAGAGCATAGGGCTCTCAAGTATTGGCAAATCCCCTTTGAATGAAGCGCCGTGAATGTGTTGACCTGGTTGCCAAGACCTTCGAGGAAGCGGGATGGCATAAGTATTTTGACTATGATGATATTATTTAGGGCTTGCTGAGAAAGCCATATCCA
>CAIZQU010000131.1 GCA_903935205.1 uncultured cyanobacterium
CCCCCCCCCGCCCCCCGGGGGGGGGGGGGGGGCGGGCCGCCTGGCGGGGCTGCAGGAGCGGTGGGCGGAGTCCCGCCCGCCGGCTTGCCGCCTGCCCTCGGGGGCTGATCGGCCCGGGCCCCGGCGGGCACTCCGCCAAGGCCTGCCTCCGTGCCCTGCGCCGCCAGCGGGGAGCCCCCGTCTGCCCGCTCCGAGTCCCCTGCTGGGCTGGCCCTGACCACCTCGCCGGCCGTCGGCACTGCGGTGCTCCCCTGCGGGTTCTCTACGATCCGGCGACCCCTTCATCCACCGGCAGGCTCCAGCCATGGGCGGCAGCACCCCAGAGGTCAGACCGGACAGGGTGGCCTCTGCCACTCCGGGTTCGCCCGGCCCGGTGATGCCGGCCCGCTCGGCCGGCATCACCGAAGGCTTCAGCGCCGCCGTCGGCAACACCCCCCTGATCCGGCTGCGGGCCCTGAGCGAGCTCACCGGTTGCGAGATCCTGGGCAAGGCGGAGTTCATGAACCCCGGTGGATCCGTCAAGGATCGGGCCGCCCTCGGCATCCTGCGGGAGGCGGAGCGCTCCGGCGAGCTCCGGCCCGGCGGCACCGTGGTGGAGGGTACGGCAGGCAACACCGGCATCGGCCTGGCCCACCTCTGCAATGCCCTGGGCTACCGAGCCCTGATCGTGATCCCCGAAACCCAGTCGGCCGAGAAGATCGGCCTGCTGCGCAGCCTGGGGGCCGAGGTGCGCACCGTGCCGGCCGTGCCCTACGCCGATCCCAACAACTACGTCAAACTCTCCGGTCGGATCGCCGCCGAGATCCCCGGCGCCGTCTGGGCCAACCAGTTCGACAATCTCGCCAACCGCCGCGCCCACCAGACCAGCACCGGTCCCGAGATCTGGGAGCAGTGCGACGGGCGCCTCGATGCCTGGGTGGCGGCCACCGGAACCGGTGGCACCTATGCCGGCGTGGCCCTGTTCCTCAAGGAGCGCAGCGAGCGGGTGCGGTGCGTGCTGGCCGATCCCCATGGCAGTGCCCTGCACAGCTGGGCCACCGGCGGTGAGCTGCGCAGCGAAGGGACCTCGATCACCGAGGGCATCGGCAACAGCCGTGTCACCGCCAATCTGGCCGGGGCCCCGATCGACGACGCGGTACGGATCGGCGACCAGGAGGCCCTCGATACCCTCTATCAGCTGCTCTGGCAGGAGGGCCTGTTCCTGGGGGGGTCCGTCGGCATCAATGTCGCCGCCGCCCTGGAGACCGCGCGGCGACTGGGCCCCGGTCACCGGATCGTGACCGTGCTCTGCGATGGCGGAGACCGCTACCGCTCCCGCCTGTATGAACAGGCCTGGCTCGAAGGCCGCGGCCTGCGTCAGCCCCTGCCCTCCCCAGGCCAGCCCAGCGACCAGGCTCCCTCGTGAGCCGAGGGTCCCGTTCCCAGCGCCTTCCACGTCCAGCGCCTTGAACCACACCGCCATGCCCCAACCCGGCCAGCTGATCGGGGACCGTTACCGGCTGGAGCGCGCGGTGACGGAATCGTCCCATCAGGGGGTGCTCTGGCTGGCCAGCGACACCCTGGCCGCCGAGGCTCCGGTGGCCCTGCGGCGGCTTGCCGCCGGCAGCGATCCGCAGGCGGTCGCCGAACTGGCCAGCAAATTGCAGGGGGTGCTCCATCCCCAGGTGCCCCGGTTCGGGGCGCTGATCCGTGAGGGAGAGGCGCTCTGGCTGGTGCGCGACTGGCAGGTGGGGCGCACCTACGCCCAGCTGCTCGAAGGACGGCGGCAGCGCCAGCTGGTGTTCGGTGCCGGGGAAGTGCTGTTGTTGCTGCGCCAGTTGCTGCCGGTGCTCGCCGCCCTGCACGGCCAGGATCTGATCCATGGCGACATCAGCCCTGCCAACCTGTTGCGCCGTGACCGCGACGGTCTGCCGGTGCTGCTCGACTTCGGCCTGGCCCGCGGCTGGCGGGACAGCGCCGCGGCCGAGGGGGCCGGCCCCGGCCAGGCCCTGGTCGGGGCCACCCCGGGCTATGCCCCACCCGAGCTGCTCCGGGGCGAACCGGCTGCCCCCTGGATGGATCTCCATGCCCTCGGCGTTGTCGCTCTGGTGCTGCTCAGCGGCGATCCCCCCGCCTCCCTGCTCGATCCGGTCACCCTCGCCTGGCGCTGGCCCGTGGCCCTGGAGACCGAACCGGCCTTGCGCCAGCAGCTGGAGCGGCTGCTGAGCCCCGATCCCTCCCGCCGCTTCGCCGGCGCTGCCCAGGCTCTGGCCGCCGTTCAGGCCCTGCCGATGCCCGATAGCACCGGCCCGGTGCCCCGCGCCGATCGCACCCTGGTGCTCGTTCCCCAGGCCCCGGAACCACCGGCGGCGGACCCGGAGCTGCAGCCGGCCCCCGAAGCGGAGGCCGCGGTGGCATCCATCCCGACCCCGGCGGCCCCCCTGTCCGGCGCTGATCAGGGGCAGGAGGGGTTCCCGCCTGCTGCCGCCGCGGCATCGCCAGCTGCCGTGGCGGCCGCCGCCGCGCCGCCCGCAGCCCCTGCCCCCGATCCCATCGCCGGCGAGCCGGAACCCGACCCCGCCTCGGTTCATCCCCTGGGGGGCGGGCGGGGAGCGCAGCTCCGGGATCGGCAGACGCAGCGTGAGGAGGCCGCCGAGGGGGGCCTCTGGCCGGTGCTGATCGCCCTGGTGCTCTCGGCCGTGCTCGGAACCGCCCTGGGCTGGTGGTGGCTGGGCCGGGGTCGCGCACCGGCGGTGCCCACGGCGGCGGTGGAGGTGCCCGCCAGCCTGCCTCCTGCCGAGGTGGACCAGCGTCAGCAGCTGCTCAATCGCCTGCGGGCCCTGCAGATCGACCGGGGCTGGTTCCTCAGCCTGGTGGATGCCAGCCTGATGGCCCAGTACCCGGAGCGAAAGGGGAGACTGCCCAACGATTCGCTGGAGGATGCGCCGCTGCGCAAGGTCTGGAATGAACTCGCCGAAGAGTGGCTGGCTCGGGTCGAGCAGATCCCGATAGCGCTCCGCAGCCGTCTGGGTGGGTTTCGCGCCTCCGACTGGGAACGGCGCCAGCAGGCGTTGGTGGACCAGGGCCTCAGCCCGGCGGTGCTCGCCCAGCTGGTATCCGGCAGCACCCGTGCCCTGTTGCCCGGCCGCAGTGCCGACACCATGCCGCCGGAGCCCTTTCGCCAGCTCTGGTACGCCTCAGCGGAGACGACCCTGGAAAACCTCCGGCTCGATCCGATCCAGCTCCGCTCCGCCCTCACCGAAGTGCTGGCGGCCGATGTGCCGGCCAGTGGGGCCCGGCTGTTTGCCGTGCGGCTGCCCCCTGACCACAGTCTGGCCCTGGGGGTCAATGGCACACCATTGCTGCAGATGGCGGTGTTCGCCGCTGATGGCACGCCGCTTTCGCCCCGGGGCCCGTTGCGGGTGGTGAGCCTCGGCCTTCAGAAGACCTCCCCCGTGCAGCTGCTGGTCACCAACGAGGGGGTGGCCTCCGCTCGGATCAGCCTCTCCCTGCGGGCCGATCCTCCCCCTGCCTCCGAGACCGGCGCTGAGGCCACTCCACCCCCCAGCGGCTCCACCGAGGGCCAGCCTCCTGAGGGAACTCCCGACCCGGAGGCGCCACCCGCCGCCGAGGGATCGCCACCCGCTGCCTCCCCGACGCCGAGCCGAGCCGAGCCCGCTGCCACCCCCTCGCCCGCTCCGGCTGCCGAGCCGGCAGACCCCGCCGCGCCGCCGCCGCCGCCATGATCCCGAAGCCACCGAGGCGGGGAGCGATCAGATCCGGGCGATGGCGGCCCGGGCTTCCTTCGCCTCAACCCGGCGCTTCTCCTCCTGGCGTTTGTCGTGGAGCTTGCGGCCCCGCCCCAGGCCGAGGGTGAGCTTGATCCAGGAACCCTTCAGGTGCAGGTTGAGGGGGATCAGGGTGAGGCCCTTCTGCTCCAGGGCCACCCGCAGCCGGTCGATCTCGCGGCGGTGGGCCAGCAGCCGGCGGGTGCGCAGGGGTTCATGGTTGAAATAGGGGCCGGCGTGGCTGTGGGGTGAGATGTGCACGTTGTGCAGCTGCATCTCGCCGTTGCGGATCAGGCAGAAGCCGTCGCGCAGGTTGCATTGGCCCGCCCGGATCGATTTCACCTCGGTGCCCAGCAGTTCGATGCCGGTCTCGAGGGTTTCGAGGATCTCGTACTGATGGCGTGCGAAGCGGTTGTCGGCCAGCAACCGCTGGGCCGGATCCCCCTTGCTGCCCCCCCCCCGTCTGCCGGGCCCCTTGGCCATGGTCTGCCCCGTTGTCCGCCGGTCTGCCACGACCCTAGGCAGGGGCCGGTACCCTCCAACCATGGCGATCATCTCCTCCGGATCGGATCGGCCCCGTCAGACCCGGGAGCCTGCCCCCCCCAGCGGGATGGCGCCGCGGAAGTCCGCCCCCCGGCGCAGCGGCCTTCTGGATCCAAGCCCGGATCCTGCCGCCAGCCATGCGGATGAGGAGCAGCCGGGATCGAACCGGGCCGGCGGCGGCGCGGAGGGGGCCACCGCCCACCAGCGGGAGGATGGCCTGCGGCCGCGGCGTCTGGACGATTACATCGGCCAGGCGGAGCTCAAGCAGGTGCTCAGCATCGCCGTGCAGGCCACCCGCAGTCGCGGTGAGGCCCTCGACCATGTGTTGCTGCACGGCCCGCCAGGCCTGGGCAAGACGACCATGGCCCTGGTGGTGGCCGAGGAGCTGGGGGTGCGCTGCCGCATCACCAGTGCGCCGGCCCTGGAGCGCCCCCGCGACATCGTGGGCCTGCTGATGAACCTGCAGCCCCGCGAGGTGCTGTTCATCGATGAGATCCATCGCCTCAATCGGGTGGCGGAGGAACTCCTCTACCCCGCCATGGAGGATTTCCGCCTCGACCTCACCGTGGGCCAGGGGAGCACGGCCCGCACCCGCAGCCTGCCCCTGGCTCCCTTCACCCTGGTGGGGGCCACCACCCGCGCCGGGGCCCTCAGCTCGCCCCTGCGCGACCGCTTCGGGCTGATCCAGCGGCTGGAGTTCTACGCCCTCGACGATCTGCAGGCGATCGTTGAGCGGGCGGCCCGGCTGCTGCAGCTGGATCTGGAGGCCGCGGCGGCTCTGGAGGTGGCCCGCCGCTGCCGCGGCACGCCGCGGATCGCCAACCGCCTGCTGCGCCGGGTCCGGGATGTGGCCGCGGTGGGCGGCCAGGGCCGGATCGGAGCGGAACTGGTGGACCAGGCCCTGCGCCTGCACCGGGTTGATGGTCGAGGCCTGGATGCCAGCGACCGGCGCCTGTTGCGGCTGCTGCAGGATGGCCATGGCGGCGGTCCGGTGGGGCTGGAGACCCTTGCGGCTGGCCTGGGGGAGGATCCGGCCACCCTGGAGGCCGTGGTTGAGCCCTACCTGTTGCAGCTCGGTTTTCTGCAGCGCACCCCCCGCGGCCGGGTCGTCACCGAGGCCGGCCGTGCCCACCTGGCGGGCTGCGGCGGGGGAGCCGAGCCATGAGTGCCCCTGATGCCAGGGCGGGTGGGCTTCGCGGCAGCGTCGCCGCTGGGGGGGCGGACCGGCGAGATTCCGGCTGGTTGGCAGGGTCCCCCCTGGGGCGATGGTTCCAGGGGTTGGGCGGTTTCGCCGCCGTGCTGCCACGGCTCCTGGCCCTGGTGCTGCCCCTGCTGTTGGTCGCAGGTTCCGTCGAGGCCCTCGCGGCCCCTGCCGCCCCGCACCCCCGGGCGGGCCTGGCGGTGGCCGCGGCCCCCTCGCCTCCGGCACCTCCCCTGGCACCGCTGTTCGAGCAGGCGCTCCAGGCCAGCCGGGCCGGCCGTTTCGACCTCGCCTTGCCCCTCTGGACCCAGGTGCTGGAGCTGGCGCCTGAGGATGCCGCCGCCTGGAGCAACCGCGGCAATGTGCGCCTCGGTCTGGGGGATGCCCAGGGCGCGATCGCCGATCAGAACCAATCCCTGCTGCTGGAGCCGGAGAATGTTGATGCCCATCTCAACCGCGGCACTGCCGAGGAGGCCCTGGGCCGTTGGGCGGCGGCTGCCGAGGATTACCACTGGATCCTGGAGCGTGATCCGCAGGAGGCTTCGGCCCTCTACAACCTCGGCAACGTGGAGGGATCCCGCGGTGACTGGCCTGCCGCCCGCGATCGGTTCGAGGCGGCGGCCAGCGCCAGGCCTGGTTTTGCCATGGCCCGCTCCAGCGCCGCTCTGGCCGCCTTTGAGCTGGGTGATCTGGCCGCCGCCGAACGGGAGCTGCGCAACCTGATCCGCCGCTACCCCCTGTTCGCCGATGCCCGGGCCGGCCTCACCGCCCTGCTCTGGCAGCGAGGGGCCTGGGGGGAGGCGGAAAGCCATTGGGCCGCCGCCTCCGGGCTCGACTCCCGCTACCGGCAGAGCGATTGGCTGTTGCAAATCCGGCGCTGGCCGCCGGGGCCGGTGGCGGCCCTGCGGAAGTTTCTGGAGTTGCGCGGCTGAGCTGGCGCTCCGCAGAAGCGCCGGCTCAGCCGCCATCGATTCGCTCGCTCCCGGGGGCAGCCCAGGACCCTGGCGATCGCTGAACCGCACCGATCAGGGATCCCATCATGGCGGGCCGGTCCCGGCCCGGCCTGGCGGGGCTTGATCGAGCTTTGTAACGGCTGAAGTCTGCGCAGGGAACTGCTGGCAGGCGGTTGCTGCCGCAGCGATGGTTGGCCGGTAAGAGCTAAGCTAATGGGCAAAATTTAAGTCGTTCACTGTCAGTGACCACCATCGCAGCGCCTCAGGATTCTGTCAGCGAGATCGGACCGGCTGCGATGGATTGGCATCAACTCCCCCTGGAGCAGCGTCTGCAGCAGTTGTTGCCGGAGCTCATTCAGTTGCGCCGCCATCTGCATGCCCATCCCGAGCTCAGTGGCCAGGAGCATCGCACCGCTGCCCTGGTGGCCGGGGAACTGCGCCGCTGGGGCTGGCAGGTGCGTGAAGCGGTCGGCCGCACCGGCGTGGTTGCCGAGCTGGGGCCCCAGGGGGCTCCGCTGGTGGCCCTGCGGGTCGACATGGATGCCCTGCCGATCGAAGAGCGCACCGATCTGCCCTGGGCTTCCACCCATCAGGGCCTGATGCACGCCTGCGGCCATGACATCCACACGACCGTGGGCCTCGGTGTCGCCGCCCTGCTCGGCTCCGTGCCCGAACGGCTCAACGCCCGGGTGCGGCTGCTGTTTCAGCCGGCGGAGGAGACGGCCCAGGGCGCCGGTTGGATGCGGGGCGATGGGGCCATGGACGGGGTCAGGGCCCTGTTCGGCGTCCATGTCTTCCCCAGCATTCCGGTCGGCCGGGTCGGTGTCCGTTGCGGCAGCCTCACCGCCGCCGCCGGTGAACTGGAGATCGAGGTGCTGGGAGAGAGCGGCCATGGCGCTCGCCCCCACCAGAGCACCGATGCGATCTGGATTGCGGCGCGGGTGGTCAGCGGACTGCAGGAGGCGATCAGCCGCCGTCTCGATCCCCTCCATCCGGTGGTGGTCAGCTTCGGCAGAATCGAAGGGGGCAAGGCCTTCAATGTGATTGCCGATCACGTCCGTCTGCTCGGAACCGTCCGCTGTCTGGATCCAGACGTCCATCATCGTCTGCCCGGCTGGATCGAGGACACCGTGCAGGGCCTCTGCCGCGGCCATGGCGGAGAAGCACGGGTGCATTACCGGCGCATCGCGCCGCCCGTGCACAACGATCCGGCCCTGACTCGCCTGGTGGCCCAGGCGGCCTCCGATCTGCTCGGCGAATCCCAGCTGGAGTGGTTGGAACAGCCCTCGCTTGGTGCCGAGGATTTCGCCGAGCTGCTCGAGGGCTGTCGCGGCACGATGTTCCGGCTCGGTGTGGCCGGCCCCCAGGGATGCACGCCGCTGCACAGCAACACCTTCAGCCCCGATGAGGATTGTCTGGCGGTCGGTGTGCGCGTGCTGAGCCTCAGCCTGCTCCGTTGGATGGCCTCCCCGTGCTGAGGGCGGAGACGCCGTCCCGGCTCGTCGGCCCCGAGACCCGACGGCGCGCCGCCTTGCTGGCCACCTCATCCCCCCTGCTGATCCTTCTGGCCCTGGTGGCCCTGGCCCTGCGCAGCGGCAGCGCCCGTTGGGAGGCCCTGCCGGCGCTGTTGATCGGCAGCGGTCTTCTGATCACCAGCATCATGCGTCGGCGCCGGCGCCGGGCCGAGATGCTGCGTGCCCTGCGCCAGGCCCAGGACCCTGACCGTCCGCCCGCCCTGCAGGGCTCCTGAGCCTGTTTCGGCCCGCCAGCCTGGCCGCGGCGGCCCTCCCAGGGGCGTCAACGCCTGCCGACTAGCCTGGATTTCCCTCCTGGCTGGCTCAGGGCGGGGCTGTTCTGCCTTCGCCGCCCCTACGCCCTGCCTCAGGAGGGGACCGATGCGATGCCCTGGCCATGCCCTCCGCTGATGCCGACACCGATGGGGGAGAGGCCCAGAAGCTTGCCCGACTGAGGCAGGCGATCGCCTCCGGCGATCCCGCCCTGGCCATGCCCGCCCTGGCGGCCCTGCGGGAATTCTCCGAGGAGCTCGTCACGCCCCTGCTGCTGCTCGGCCTGGACCAGAGCACCTTCATGATCCGTTCGCTGGCCTGCGCCGGTCTCGGCATGAAGCGCAGCGAACCGGGCTGGCAGGCCCTTGAGCGGGCCCTGATCCAGGACGAGGATGCCAATGTCCGCGCCGAGGCGGCCAATGCCCTGGCGAGCTATGGCGTGCAGCGTTCCTGGCCCCTGTTGCTCCGGGCCTTCGAGGCCGACGGCCAGTGGTTGGTGCGCTGCAGCATTCTCTCGGCCCTGGCTGAGCAGCCGGCGATGGAGCCGGAGCAGCTGCTGGTGCTGGCCAGGCTGGCCATCGCCGATGGCGATGGCACGGTGCGGGTGGGTGGTGCCGAAATCCTTGGCCGGCTGGTGCGGGAGGGCGGAGGGGGCTCGGAGCCGACGGCAGGAACCCCGCCGGCCCTGGCTCGCGGCCTGCTGGTGGACCTCCAGGCTGATCCCGACCATCGGGTGGTGGCGGCGGCCCTTGATGGCCTGCAGGGCTGAACGGTGCTCCGCTGGCGCCCCAGAGGCTGGCCAGGTGCGGCCTGCAGCCGACCTGCCCAGCCGGTGCCAGTCCCTCCCTGCGCTCCGCCGCTGGCCAGGGCGCTGCAGGGCCCTGATGCGCCACTGACCGGGTCCGGGGTGTTGCTAAGTTTCAGTTGTCACTAGGGGTGCCCGGCTGCCGGCTTTCCAAGCCGTGGGCAGCGGGCTGAGATCACACCCTCCGAACCTGATCCGGGTCATGCCGGCGCAGGGAAGTGCGGAAGAGCTCAGTTCAGGCCCCACCAACAACCTCCCCTCATCCCTGCCGGCTTGCCGGCCGGTCACGGGTCTTCGGCGGCATCCAGCTGCCAAATCACCATTACCACCTTTCCTCACATGCGCAGCGCCTGGATTGAGAAGCGTCAGGGTCAGGCGAATGTGACCCAGCTCCATTACGCCCGGCAGGGGCTGGTGACCGAGGAGATGGCCCATGTGGCCAAGCGGGAGAACCTGCCCGAATCGCTGATCAGGGAGGAGGTGGCTCGGGGGCGGATGATCATCCCGGCCAACATCAACCATCCCAATCTTGAGCCGATGGCGATCGGCATCGCCAGCAGCTGCAAGGTGAACGCCAACATCGGCGCTTCACCCAATGCCAGCGATGTGAACGAAGAGCTCAAGAAGCTTGAACTGGCCGTGAAATATGGCGCTGACACGGTGATGGATCTCTCCACCGGCGGCGTCAATCTCGATGAGGTGCGAACGGCGATCATCAAGGCTTCCCCCGTGCCGATCGGCACGGTGCCGGTGTATCAGGCGCTCGAGAGCGTGCACGGATCGATCGAGAAGCTAAGCGAAGACGACTTCCTGCACATCATTGAGAAGCACTGCCAGCAGGGAGTGGATTATCAGACCATCCATGCCGGTCTGTTGATCGAGCACCTGCCCAAGGTGAAGGGCCGCCTCACGGGCATCGTCAGCCGGGGCGGTGGCATCCTGGCCCAGTGGATGCTCCATCACCACAAGCAGAACCCTCTCTACACGCGCTTTGATGACATCTGCGAGATCTTCAAGCGTTACGACTGCACGTTTTCCCTTGGCGATTCGCTGCGTCCTGGCTGCCTGCACGACGCCTCCGATGAGGCCCAGCTGGCTGAGTTGAAGACCCTCGGAGAGCTCACCCGCCGCGCCTGGGAGCACGATGTGCAGGTGATGGTGGAAGGTCCAGGCCATGTGCCGATGGATCAGATCGAATTCAACGTCCGCAAGCAGATGGAGGAATGCGCCGAGGCACCCTTCTATGTGCTCGGCCCCCTGGTCACCGACATCGCTCCCGGATACGACCACATCACCAGTGCCATCGGTGCAGCGATGGCGGGTTGGTATGGCACTGCCATGCTGTGCTATGTGACGCCCAAGGAGCATCTGGGGCTCCCCAATCCGGAGGATGTGCGCAACGGCCTGATCGCCTACAAGATCGCCGCCCACGCCGCCGATATCGCCCGCCACCGTCCCGGCGCCCGCGACCGCGATGACGAACTCAGCCGGGCCCGCTACGCCTTCGACTGGAACAGGCAGTTTGATCTCTCCCTCGACCCCGAGCGGGCCCGCGAGTATCACGACGAAACCCTGCCGGCTGACATCTACAAGCAGGCTGAGTTCTGTTCGATGTGCGGACCGAAGCACTGCCCGATGCAGACCAAGATCACCGACAAGGATCTTGAGGGGCTTGAGGAGGTTCTCAAGGCCCGCGGGGCCGAGATCACCGAGCCCCAGCCGATCGGCTGATCCACGGGTTGCCTGGCCTTCAAGACGGATCCGAGCCCATCGCTAAGCTACGCCTGAAGGCCCCATGGCTCCATCTGCTTCCCTACACAGGACAATTTTGTGAAAGCCGTCATCCTTGCCGGAGGTCTCGGCACCCGCATCTCGGAGGAAACGAGCGTGCGGCCCAAGCCGATGATCGAAATCGGCGGCAAGCCAATCCTGTGGCATATCATGAAGATCTACAGCCACTTCGGCATCGATGACTTCGTTATTTGTTGCGGCTATAAAGGATATGTGATCAAGGAGTATTTCGCCAATTATTTTCTGCACACCAGCGATGTCACCTTCGACATGAGCAGCAATGCCATGGAGGTGCACAGTCGCAAGGCGGAGCCCTGGCGCGTCACCTTGGTCGATACCGGCGACACCACGCTCACCGGCGGTCGCCTGCGGCGGGTGCGCGAGCATATCGGTGACGAAACTTTCTGCTTCACCTATGGCGATGGCGTGGCCAATGTGGACATCGCCTCCCTGCTCGCCTTCCATCAGGCGGAAGGACGCCGCGCCACGCTCACGGCGGTGCAGCCGCCGGGGCGCTTCGGGTCTCTGGCATTTGAGCGTGGTCGGGTGCTGTCGTTTGAGGAGAAGCCCCAGGGGGATGGCAGCTGGATCAACGGTGGCTTCTTCGTGCTTGAGCCCTCGGTGATCGATCTGATCGATGGCGACCAGTGCACCTGGGAACAGCAACCGCTGCAGACCCTGGCTGAAACCGGCGATCTCTCCGCCTATCACCATCAGGGTTTCTGGCAGCCGATGGACACACTGCGCGACAAGACGCTGCTGGAGGATCTCTGGCAGCGGGGCAAAGCTCCCTGGAAGTTCTGGAGCTGAGAGTTATGGCGAACCCCGTTGGATTGAGAGCACCCGAGCCTGATTTCTGGAGAGGGAGGCGCGTGCTTCTCACCGGTCATACCGGCTTCAAGGGAAGCTGGCTGGCCCTGTGGTTGCTTGAGCTGGGGGCCCGGGTGACGGGCCTGGCTCTACCGCCGGAGACCGACCCCAGCCTGTTTGGCCAGCTGCAACTCGATCAGCGCCTCGATCACCGCATCGGCGATATCCGGGATCCAGAGGTGCTCAGGGAGGTGGTGGCCGCAACACGCCCGGAGCTGGTGTTGCACCTGGCGGCACAGCCGCTGGTCCGACGAAGTTATGCCGAGCCCAGCGCCACCTGGGCCACCAATGTGATGGGCACGATCCATCTGCTGGAGGCCTTGCGCAGCCTGGAGGAACCCTGCACCGCAGTTCTGATCACAACAGACAAGGTTTATCGCAACCTTGAATGGCTCTACGGCTACCGCGAGAATGATCCCCTCGGCGGCCATGACCCCTACAGCAGCAGCAAAGCGGCTGCCGAACTCGCCATCGCCAGCTGGAGAGCCAGTTTCTGCGGCAGCCAGCCCCACCAGACCCCCCACCTGCGCATTGCCAGCGCCAGGGCGGGCAATGTGATCGGCGGCGGCGACTGGGCGGCCGACCGGATCGTGCCTGATGCCATGAGGGCCTTGGCCAACGGTGAGCCGATCGGGGTGCGCAACCCCGCGGCCACGCGCCCCTGGCAACACGTGCTGGAGCCCCTGGGGGGCTACCTGTTGCTGGCGGAGCGTCTCAGCGCTGATGGCAGCCTGGCCACCGCCTTCAACTTCGGCCCCCAGCTGGAAGCCAATCGCAGCGTTCGCGAGCTGGTGGAGGTGGCTCTGAAGCACTGGCCAGGGCGCTGGGAGGATCAGAGCGACCCGCAGGCCCCCCACGAGGCCAGCCTGCTCCATCTGGTCATCGACAAGGCCCACCACCAGCTCGGCTGGAGCCCCCGCTGGGATTTCGCCACCACCTTGGAGCGCACGGTCGGCTGGTATCGGCAGATGCAGGAGGGGGAGGCCTCAGCTCTGGCCTGCTGCCTCTCAGACTTGCAGGCCTTTGTGGGCGGCTGAGGCAGCTTGATCGGATCGATGAGCGCTGACCAGCGAATCGCCTAGAATCGTTCGTGAATGTCATCAATTAAGTGTCCAACCGTAGTAATCTCTGAGCCTGTCATTGATGCTTCGATCTCGTGGAGGTCAACGTGAAACCTCCTCTGCAAGGCCGCGAACATAAGGTCCCTATCGCCCGGACAGTTTTCGAGCGCCTTCTCCAGGTCAACGTCGTCGTTCATGTTTTCGGGCTCAATATACAATTGATCGCACAATACTTGGTATGCACTTGCCCGGACGTCGTGTTTCCAGTCTTTCGGTATCTCGACAGGTGGAATCGGCGTTTTCTTGTTGCCAGTGCTTTCGATTTCTGTCAAGGTCTATTTTCTGTGCTCTTGACAGCTCCCCACCACTCGGCAGCAGGCTGGTTCCTGGTCTGAGCGCGTCCTGCTCAGTCTGCGTTGGTGCAACAATCACGATCGCCCCCAAGGACTAGCTTGAAGCCGTTTCGCTTTGAACCGCTGGCGACAACGGGAGCGGTGCAATTCCTCCGCCAGCTTCACCCCGGCGTAGGAGCCTCTTGCGCGTCGGTCGACAGAGCAGGACCCGAACCAATGCAGAACCGATCGGGCGCCTCATGCGGCCACGTCCTGAGACAAACGGCATCCGCAACACATCAGCATCTCCATCGCGAGATCCAATGCAGCGTAATCATCATGGCCATTGGTGCGGTACAACCATCTCGGCTCGGATGAGAATCATATGAAATCCTGGTTCGTTTCGTGGTGGGATTACCCCATCAATTTGGGGACAACGCGGATATGGACCACAGACTCCTGGATCTATCCATCAAGACTTCTTCATGGCTTCATGGCAAACAGAAGTGTAGGGTATAACGGTCGCGTCCGATTAAGTGGGGAAGGATCGCGGCTTCGAATCCCCGGATTCGAGATGGAACACGATTGCATGAGAGCTGGTCATCCAGAAGGCGCAAGTGCATCTTTGCGAATCACAAAGAATCGGGGCGAATGACTTGTCAAGTCACGCGTCCGCGTCTTGAGGTTTGGTGATCGGCGCGGCTTAGCAGCCTTTGGGTTGATGCAGCCGTCCCCAGGCTGGGTCCGAGGCACTCTCCCATGGCCTTGCCACTGGCCTGGCCGAGGAAACCTCAGTGTTACCAAAAGACCAGCCGTTCCTGTTAATAACTTCTGGATGTGAAGCATCGTCCAGCTTCATTGTCGTCGGACAACCACCATGGAACTGAGTCGAGGGCCCTAGTCACTGGTCTCGACGTCCGCCGGCAGCGTCGCGCAGGTGCTGGTGGAACAGATGGGGGACACCAACCGATGCAACCGGTGCACAATCTCCAACGGCGTGATCACTGGAATCGCGATCAGCTGATGCCGCAAGAGTTCCTTATCCTTCCCCTGCCGTAAGGTGCGGCAGCGGCGGCAGTCGTCCGGGTGGTGTTACATTTACTTATCCATTTCCTTATCCACCCGCTCGATCGGTAGCAGCTCCGGCCTTGATCCAGGATGACCCCGCTGGCCGCCGCGCGTGCGGTCACTTCCCCTGCGCCGCTGAAGTGGTCAAACCATGGCCCATCGCTGGAGGGCGGCCCTGAGGAGTTGCTCGAGCACCAGTCGATCCGCTCCCGCAGGCTTGCCAGTTCGCTGGTCACGGCGGAGAAGTTGACGTCGTAGCTTCTCGATCTCCTGGTGTCCAGCTCGGCAACGCCGGGCTGGGCCGTCATCCAGTCACGCAGCAGGCTCTCAAAGCCAGCCAGGTCCAGCTGGACCAGCAGCAGCCTGAACGTGGAATCCGAGGGCGACTTGCCGAAATCGGTGCCGAGCAGCTCGTTGAGGGTCTGGCGGTGCCTTTTGGCGAAACGCTCCATCCCGACCAGTGAGCCCTGACCGCTCAGGATCGAGAGGATCGCCACCAGCAGCATCCACCACTGCGGGAAACGGACACCACGCCGCATCCGGCAGTCTGGAAGGGCCTTGAGGAAACTGATCAGATCGCTTGCTGCAACAGGCGTGGTGGCGGGCTGGGAGGACAAGAGTCAGGAGCGGTTTCCGCGAAGACCAGCGCAGGAGCAACGGCAGGGCCAGGCCTACTGGGACAGACTCCTAATAGGCCCTGGTGAGAACCGCGAACGAGCGGTGCTGAGGCAGCTCCTTGGCGAGCTGGATCTGGAGGGCGTGCTGATCCAGGCGGATGCCCTGCATACCCAGCAGCCGTTTTTCGGCAACTCCAGGAGCAGGGGGCCGACTTCTTGCTAACGGTCAAGGCCAGCCAGAAGACGCTGCACCGGCAGATCCGCAGCCAGTTCCAGGGAAAGCGCAAGATCCCTTTCGTGGCAACGGATCACGAGATAAGCCACGGCCGCACCATCACCTGGACTCTGCGTGCCAAACAGGCACCGACGCACATCGCCGAAACCTGGGTCGGCACCAGCTGGATCGTGGAGGTGACGGCCAGCGGCAGCCGCGACGGCAAGCCCTTTCAGGCGCAGCACCTGTTCCTCACCAGCCTGCGCACCACGCCAGAAGCGCTGCGGCAACTGGTGCGAGACCGCTGGAGCATCGAGGGCTGGCACTGGATCCGCGACACTCAGCTCCATGAGGATGCCCACCATTACCGCGGTAATGGCGCCGGCGCGATGGCCACGCTGCGAACCGCAGCTCTCAACCTGCTGCGCCTGGCGGGATTCCGATCGATCCGGGCTGGCATGCAGGCGGTGATGCACGACATCACGGCATTGCTCTCGATGGCTCGGCGACGCCCTCAGCCCGATCCTTGTTAAGGCTTTGAATCAGCCCTGCCTCGAGGGGAGCTTGACACGGCATACTCCGTCAGAGTAAGTTGGCAATGTGCATAGTAATCATAGAATGAAATTGTTCCTCACAGGCGGAACCGGTTTCTTGGGGTCTTATTTCTTGGCTGCTGCCTTGTCATCAGGACATGACGTATGCGCACTACGCCGCAGTTGCAATTCTTTACCTGTCATTCCCCTGGCCTTTGAGCCTGAATGGTATTTTGGCAACTTAGCAACAATTCCTTCGTCCATCCTTGAGGGGGTTGATGCAGTCGTGCACCTCGCGTCTGTAGGAGTGAGCCCAAGAAGGGTACCTTGGAATGTGCTGCTTGAAGCGAATGTGATTGGCAGTTTGCGCTTGTTTGAGCTCGCTGAAGCTGTAGGGGTTCGTCGCTTCGTTGTAGCGGGAACCTGCCATGAATACGGGCAGTCTGCTCGTCGTTACACGGAAATTCCCCCTGATGCACCGTTAGAGCCTACGAGTGTTTACGGCGCCAGTAAGGTTGCAATGTACCACTTGTTACGAGCGTTCGCAATTGATTGTCAACTTGAATTTTTTTATGGCCGTATCTTTACGGCTTATGGTGAAGGTCAGTTTTTTGGCAATTTTTGGCCGTCCCTTCGCCGCGCTGCTTTGGCAGGCGAAGACTTTCCCATGACATTAGGGAATCAGGTCACGGATTTTGTTCATGCTTCAGTCGTTGCGACTCATCTGCTTGAGGCCTGCAGCCGGCAAGACGTGATGCCTGCTGTTCCATTCATCAC
>CAIZQU010000132.1 GCA_903935205.1 uncultured cyanobacterium
CCGCCCGGCCAACGAACCGTGCATCTCCGCCTCCGGCCGCCATCGGCCGCCACCGGCCGCCACCGGCCGCCACCGGCCGCCGCCGGCCGCCGCGCTCTCAGACTCCACCGTCAGCCGCCAGGCCGCCCAGAGGTTCAGCACCCTCTTCCCGGGCCGGGCGCCCGCCTCCAGTCTGCTGTCGGGCCCAGGCCTGTTCTGAACCCCCGCCCTTCCATCCCCGACGCCGTGCCCTTGCTCCGCCGCCCCGCCGCCGGCTCTTCTTCCGGCCTCGCCGCCGTCTCCCGATCCGGTTCCACCGCCGGACGAAGGGGCCCCACCCTCGCCATCGCCGGGGTCGCCGCCCTGCTGGTCGGCCCGGGCGCTGCGCCGCTGCGGGCGGAACCGGCGACCCGTCCCCCGGATCTGCTGGTCCTTCAGGAGCGCACCACCGTGCGTGGGCCCGAGACGATCGGGGTCTACGGCCGGCTGCCCGAGCCGGATCAACCGGGGCGCTGGCGGGTCAGGGTCTGGCGTGAGTCC
Organism: uncultured cyanobacterium; assembly: GCA_903935205.1. Classification (GTDB taxonomy): domain Bacteria; phylum Cyanobacteriota; class Cyanobacteriia; order PCC-6307; family Cyanobiaceae; genus Cyanobium. The sequence continues at coordinate 520 of CAIZQU010000132.1, forward strand.
CTCGATCGGCTGGTGCTTGACAGCGAAGCGATCGACTGCCGTCCCGGATCGGCCACCCGCATCGGCAGCGTCGATCGGCGCGTGGTGGTGCGGACCCTCAACCCCGGCGGTCTGATCACACCGGCAAACCGGCTGGACCATCTGATCTGGTGGGCCACCTGCTTTCCGGAGCAGGCCGGGCGCGATCCGTCGCGGCTCGCTGATGAGGCCCGCCGCCTCGGTTTTGATGGTCTGCGGCCCGAGCAGCAGACGGTGCTGCCCGGTCAGGCGGCGCCCCAACCCTGAACCCGGGGCCCCGCTGCCCCCCCGGGCTGACTGCGAGCGTGGGCGTCGATAGATTTCGGCCATGGTCACCTCCCCCACCCCCGGCGACGCCGCTGCCGATTCCGCCGACATCGCCCCCGAGGCGCCGGCCGATGTGGTTCAACCCCCCGTGCGCCTGCTCCTGGTCGACGACGAACCGGGCCTGCGCACCGCGGTCAAGGCCTACCTCGAGGACGAGGGATTTGTGGTCACCACCGCCAATGATGGCGAAGAGGGCTGGACCACGGCCCAGAGCCTGCTGCCGGATGTGGTCATCACCGACGTGATGATGCCCCGCTGCGACGGCTATGGCCTGCTCAAGCGGCTGCGGGCCGATGAGCGGCTGGGCGGCACCCCGGTGATCTTTCTCACCGCCAAGGGGATGACCGCCGATCGCATCGCCGGCTTCCAGGCCGGTGCGGACGATTACATCCCCAAACCGTTCGATCCCGATGAGCTCGTGGCCCGGGTTCGCAACGTGGTGCGCCGCCAGGAGCGGCTGCTGGCGGAGGCAGCCCGCTACGCCGACGCCGACATCGGCGCCATGGCCCGTCAGATCACCGAGATCCGCTCGATGCTCGGCAGCGGCGGAGTGCGCAAGGGCGGAGCGGAGACCAGCCACGACTTCACCCCGCGGGAGGCCAGCGTGCTGCAGCTGGTCGCCGAGGGGATGATGAACAAGGAGATCGCCCGCCGGCTGGAGACCTCGATCCGCAACGTCGAGAAGTACGTCAGCCGCCTGTTCATCAAGACCGGCACCGCCAGCCGCACCGAACTGGTCCGCTATGCCCTCGAGCATGGCCTGGTGGATTGAGGCCAGGCTGAGGAGCGGCGGCGGCCTGGGATCCTGCCGTCAGCCCTGCCGTCGCCGCCGGGAGGACCCGACACGACCCCGGTGGCGGTGAAAGCAGGGCTGACGGGGTGGTTGCCGGCGGCCCTGAACCGCGGCTGGATCTACCGGGAGCGGGTGGCACCAGCTGAGGCGGGGATGGTCGTCAGCGCCTATTACGCCGCACGCCACCGCCATTCGGATCGGGATCTCTGGCGGAACCGGCTGGCGGCTGGCGAAATCCATTGCAACGGGGTTCCGATCGTCAGGGAGGTCCCCCTGGCGGCGGGCGATCGCCTCGCCTGGCACCGTCCCCCCTGGCTGGAGGAGGCGGTGCCCGCTGCCTGGGGCGTGGTCTTCGACGACGGCGATCTGCAGGTGATCGATAAACCGGCGGGGTTGCCGGTGCTGCCTGCCGGCGGCTGGCTGGAGCACACGGCGCTGCGGCTGCTGGAGCAGCGCCACGCCGCCGATCCCCGCGGCATTCCCAGACCCGTGCACCGCCTGGGGCGCTTCACCAGCGGCCTGCTGGTCTGCGCCCGCCAGCCGGCAACGCGGGCCTGGCTGAGTGCCCGGCTGCGGGAAAGCACCGCCGCCGGGCTGGCCGTCAGCTCCGCTCCAGCCGCCTCAGCTCCTGCCGGCCCGGCCGGAGCAGGCAGGGATCGGTGCAGCTGCCGCAAGCGTTACCGGGCGCTGCTGGTGCCCGGGGTCCTGCCCCTGGCGCCCGGGCAGGCCCTGGCGATCCACACCCCGATCGCGCGCTGTCCCCACCCCCAGCTGGGGGCGATCTGGTGCGCGGCCGCTGGCGGCGGCAGCGGCGAGCTGGCCGCCGCCAGCCGCCTCACCCTGCTGGAACGGGGCGCCGCCGCCGATCTGGTGGAGGTGGCGATCGCCAGCGGCCGCCCCCACCAGATCCGCATCCACTGCGCCGCCATCGGGGCACCGCTGCTGGGCGATCCCCTGTACCGCCCCGGCGGCGTCGCCGATCCCGCCGCCCGGCCCGGCGACGGGGGCTATGCGCTGCAGGCCTGGCAGCTGGAGCTCCTCCTGCCGAGCGGAGCGCCGCTGACGCTGACGGTGCCCGACCCCCTGGGGCTGGCGACCCCTCCCCCGGCCGCCGCACCCCCCGGCCAGGGCCCGCCGCCCTAGGGGCCTGGCGCGCGTAGCCGCATGGGCCCCAAAGTCCTGTGGAGATGCCGCTGAGCCGCGAGGCACCGTCTCACAGGGATCGCAGCCGCGTCGAGGTTCTGGCGCCGTGCCCAAGGGCAGGAACGTTGGCTCCGCCACAGCTCTCACGACGAAGGAGCGGCGGTGTTCTTGATGCCCTGTGTCTCAGGCGGCGGCCGCGATCGGCGCCCGATCGGCTCTGCCTTTGCTTCGGGGCCTGGTCTGTCGAGCGCTGCACAACAAGCTTCTAGGGCCGTCGCCAGAGGCCCAGCCATTCCTCCTGCCGCTCCGCCACCGAGCCCCGGGCAGGCTCCCACACCAGCGGCACCAGGCCGGCGGCGGTCAGCTGGCCGGCCAGGACGTCGGGGTCGCTGCCGTGGGGAGGGCCATCGGGGCGGCCATGGCACCAGAACAGCCCCAGCAGCCAGCCGCCGGGTGCCAGCAGCCGCGTCACCGAGGTCAGGTAGTCGGTGCGCCGCGCCGGCGGGATGGCGCAGAAGCAGGTGTGCTCCACCACACCCTGCAGGCTGCCGTCCCCCAGGCCGATGGCCTCAAGCGCCGTGGCCTCCAGCAGGTCCGCCTGCACCCAGCGCAGTTCCGGCCGATCGGGGCCATGGAGGCGGCGGGCCTCCCGCAGCGCTTCGCCGCTGATGTCGAGGCCGATGGCCGGGAAGCCGAGCGCCGCCAGCAGGGCGGCTTCATGGCCGCGACCGCAGCCCGGAACCAGCACCGGCCCCGCTGCCGCGGGCCAGGGCCGGCGAGGATCGTCCCGCAGGAAGGCCGCCAGGGGGGGCGCCGCTTCCCCCAGCTCCCAGCCATCGCGACCGTCGCGGTAGCGCTGGTCCCAGGCCGCCGCCCCATCGCCGGAGGGGGGCGCCGCCGCCGCTGGCGCGAACCAGCGGGCCAGGGCCGAGACGTCCTCATCGCCGTGGCCGGCGGCCATCAGCTCCGCCTCGATCGCCGCCACCCGTTCGCTGATCGGCAGCGCCAGACCGGCGGCGGCGGCGGCCTCCAGGGCGATGCGCAGATCCTTGTGGTGCAAGGCCAGGCGAAAGCCCAGCGGGTAGGTGCCGCGCAGCATCGTGGCGGAGCGGTGCCGCAGGGCCCAGGATCCGGCCGCCCCATCCATCAGCGCTTCGCAGACCCGCTCCATCGGCAGATCGAGCCGCTGCCCGAGGGCCAGGGCCTCAGCCAGGGCCGCATAGCTGCCCGCCACCAGCACCTGGTTCACCGCCTTGGCCCGCTGGCCCGCCCCGACCGGGCCGAGGTGGCTGATCCGCCCCCCCACCGCCTCCAGCACGGGCCGGGCCCGCTCGAGGTCGGATTCCGCTCCCCCCACCAACACCGAGAGGGTGCCGGCCCGGGCCCCCTCGGTGCCGCCGGTGACCGGGGCGTCGAGGTAGGCCACGCCCCGCTCCGCCAGGCGGGCCGCCAGGGCCTCGCTGCTGGCCGGAGCGATCGTGGAGAAGTCGATCACCAGGCTGCCGGCGGCCAGGCCATGGATCGCGGCCTGCTCCTGCTCCAGCAGCACCGCCGCCACCGCCGCATCGTCGCTGAGGCAGAGGCAGAGGATGGCGGCTTCCCGGGCGGCGGCGGCGGGGCTGGGGGCGGTGGCGGCGCCGCCGGCGGCCAGGGGCTCCTCGCGGCGCCGGTCGCGGTTGTGCACCGTCAGCGGGAAGCCGGCCGCCAGCAGGTTGGCGGCCATCGGCGCACCGAGGGCGCCGAGACCCAGGAAGGCCAGCGCCGGCAGGGGGCTGGCGGCGCTGGCTTGGGTGGGGGCAGGGGCTGGGTCTGGGGCTGGGACGTTGGCGGGGAGCGGGGCGCTGCCCGGGGGCTGGGAGGTCATCGGCTGGGGGTTCGCCGTGAGGGGGCAGGGGGATGGTGGGGGGCTGGGCGCGCATCGGCGGCCTGTTCCCCCCTGGGGGGTGCAGGGCGGCACGATGGCAGGGTGCGCCGCCGGGCCCCTGGTTGCTCACGGGACAGTGTGGTTGCCAGGTGTGCGACAGCGCCGGGGATCGGCGGCGGCGGGTTGGTGGTCGCTGCGGCGAAGCCGGTGGCTGCGGCGAAGCCGGTCGCTGAGGCGAAGCCGGTGGTTGCGGGGAAGCCGGTGGTTGCGGCGACCGTGGCTGGCCGAGGACGATCTGCCAGCCGTGATCGGCCGTGTTCAGCTGTGATCACGGCCTTGACGGGCACGGCGGGCCTGGCGGGACCGGGCCGATCAGCCGGGGGGCGTTGTGGATCCATCGCTGCCCCTTGGCGGCCTGCGCTGACGCCTGCTGGCATCCTCCAGCGGCCTTCGGTTACCTTCCCCTGGCTGTTTGTGATGTCCTGATCAGGCAGCAAGCTCCGCAGGGTGCCATTGCGCCTCGATTGGGTCGCCGCAAAAGCCTTTGCCAGCCTTGGGACTGGGTGGTCCCGAGATCCGCTGCGGAGCTTTCTGCCTAATCAAGTGTGATGTTGCCGGAGCCGATCGGTACCATTGGCGCCGCCATACGAACGACGTGATCACTCCCCCTGCTCTGCTGCAGACGCCTCTGGCGGCGGCGGTGCGTGGGCTTGACGATTTCACGCGGCAGATCGATCCGCAGCTGCGCGTATCGCAGCTCGATGATCTTTCCGCCCATCACGGCGAATCTGGTCGTTTTTCGGTGATTACCGCCTCGCTGTTCTTCGGTGATGTGGGGCTCACCAGCATCTCCGGCTCCGCAATGGCGATCTCGGTAGATCCGCTTGTGCCGCTGTGCATGGTGGCCCTGCCCTCTGCCGGGTGGGGGGAATACCGGATCGAGGCCGAGCGGGTCGAATGCACCCATGGTCGCTCCGTCGCCTTTCTGCCCGCCTGCGCCTGGCGGCTGACCAACGACTGCAGCGGCGGCACCGGCATCCACTTCCGCGAGGAGGCCCTGCTCAACCGATTGATGTCGGTGTCCGCCCAGTGCTGGTCGGCACCCTTCCTGGCCAGGCTGCGCCAGCCCCGGGCGATCGCCAGCGACACCGAGGAGATCGGCTATGCCCTGCGCCAGCTGCAGTTCGCCATCACCATGACCGCCGAGGCGGTCATGGTCAGCGGTGGGCCACCCCATCCGTTTCTGCAACTCGATGATCTGATCCTCAGAAGCGTCGCTCTGCTGCTGTTCCCCGAGCTGCTGGCCGACGACCAGGACGAGGATCGTCGCCCCAGCTCCTTCCATCTCCGTGCTGTCGTTCAGGAGTTGATGCAGTGGATGCAGGCCAATCTGGACAAGCCCCTCTCGCTCACCATGATCGAGGAGCGCTCCTCCTACAGCCGTCGGGCCCTGCAGCTCGGTTTCAAGAAGGAGGTGGGTTGCGGCCCGATCCAGTGGCTGCGCCGTCAACGGCTGGAATCGGCCTTCGCGCAGCTGCAGAACCCCCAACCCGGCCAGTCCGTGACGGCGGTGGCCCAGAGCTGCGGTTACATCAACCTCTCCTGTTTCAGCCGCGATTTCAGCAGCCGGTTCCAGATCTCACCCAGCGTGCTGCTGCGGCAGTCGCGCCAGGACAGGGTTGCCGGCGCTGGGGATGGCGCTGGTGCTGGAGACGAGGCCGAAGGCGTTCAGGCCCGCTCGTAGGCGATCAGTTGTGAGTAATAAAAGGGAGCCTGGTTGAGGCTGCTCTGCAGCGGCCGGAATCCGGCGGCGGCGGCGGCGGCCGTGATGCCGCTCTCCCGCAGCTGGTAGGCGCGGGTGGTGCGGCTGGGGCCTGGGAAGAGCTGGCCGATGCCCTTGAGCAGGGCGAGCAGCGGTGTGTAGGGGGCAAAGCTGACGATCAGCTGGCGCTCCGCCAGGCCGGCCAGATGGCGCACCATCTCCTCGGCGGCGGCCTGGGGGTAGTGGATGAAGACATCCAGACAGATCACCGTGTCGTAGCGACCCTCCAGGCTTTCGAGATCGGAGGTGGAGAAGCTCAGCCGTCCGGCCTCGATGCCGGCCTCGGCGGCACGGCGTCCGGCCTCGGCCACCATCGCCGCCGAGAGATCGCTGGCCGCCACGGAGCCCGCCCCGAGCTGGGCCAGGGGAATGCTGAGGCTGCCGACGCCGCAGCCGGCATCGCAGAAGCTGCGGCTGGCCAGGTCACCCTGCTGCTCCAACCAGGCCAACACCGCATCGACGGTTTTCTGGTGGCCGATGCGGATGTTGCGCTGGACGTTGTTGACGGACTCGCTGTCGCTATAGATGCGGTTCCAGCGCTCGAAACCGGTGGATTCGAAGTAGTCCTTCACCTCCTCCTTCTCGGCCGCCTTGGCCGCTGCAGCGGCCCCGCTGCCCCCACCGGCGCCGCTTGCCGCAGGGGCGTTGGGATCGTGCAGGTCGGCGGGCATCGGGCGGGGGAGGGAGGGGCCGCGATCTTAGGAGTCTGCTGAAAAGCCCCGCCAGCGTTCGCTGGTCAGCGGGTCAACCATGGGCCAGCAAGGCTCCGACTGGCCTGGTGGCGTTCGTGCGCGCGCTCGACAGGGTCTGGGCCGAGGGGTGCAGCGGGCTCGTCAAGGGGGCTGCCCCGTCTCGGGCAGCCCCAGGCCGGATGGCTCCTCGCCGTTCAGGCCACGGTTGTGCGGTCCCATTCCGTCCAGATCCCCGCCTTCGCTCCTGGGGGATCCGGCCCCCGGCCGCTAGGGCCCCAGCCGGGCGGAGGCCGCGGTCCGCTCCGGCGCCCTCAGCCGGCCCGGCGCCAGAGCAGGCCCCCATCCCCATGCCGCCAGCGCAGGCAGTCGGCCAGGGACCGGCCGATCAGCAGGTTCGCCAGGGGCCGCCACTCCCCGAGCGCCCGCCGCGGCAGCACGGTGGCCGCCGCGATCGCCCAATCGGGCCGGCCGCTCCAGCGGGACAGCCGCCTGGCCCCCTCCAGCAGGGGCAGGGTCACGCCGGCCAGGGTGCCGTCCTCCAGCCGGCAGCTGCCGTTCTCCACCAGCAGGGTGCGGTCGTCCCAGCGGTGGCGGCCCTCGGCCAGGCCGTAGGGGGCCAGGGCATCGCTGACCAGCAGCACCCGATCGGGGGCCAGCCGCTGCAGCAGCACCGCCATCGACGGGGCCACATGCACCCCATCGGCGATCAGCCCGAGACCCACATCGCGGCGGGCCAGGGCCGCCGCGATCGGCCCCGGTGCCCGATGGCCCAGCCCGGCCATGGCATTGAAGGTATGGGTGAGCAGGCGCACCCCGGCTTTGAAGGAGGCGGCGGCCTGGGCTTCATCGGCCTGGCTGTGGCCGAGGCTCACCAGCACCCCGCGGCGGTTGAGGGCGTCGATCACGGCGGCGGCCCCCTCCAGCTCCGGCGCCAGGGTCACCAGGGCGATGTCGGCGGCGGCGGCCCCCGCCGGTCCGTCCGGCGGCGGGGCCGCTGCGGCGACGCCGTCCCGCACCGCCGTGGCCTCTGGCCCGTCCCAGGCGTCCTGCGCCGGCGCAGCGGCCGCGGCGGGCCCTGCGCCGCTGGCCGGTTCAGCCCAGGGCCCCACCTCCGCCGGACCGAGGAAGCCGGCGATCCGCTCCTCGAGGGCGTCCAGGGAGGGGGCCGCCAGATGCTCCAGGGGATGGGCGCCGCGCCGGGACGCCGCCAGGAAGGGGCCCTCCAGGTGGGCGCCGAGCAGCCGGCAGCGGCCGTGGCGGTGGGCCTGCCGGGCCTCTCGCAGCACCGCCAGGGCCTGGCGCAGGGGCTCGACGCCGCAGGTCACGAGCGTCGGGCAGATCGCCTCCACCCCATCGCGCCAGAGCAGTTCCAGCAGCTGCTCCAGGCGGGGCAGGTCGGCGGGGGTCAGCTCGGGGAAGGCCAGGCCGAGGCCGCCGTTGATCTGCAGGTCCACCCCCGCCGGGCTGAGCCAGTCCCCGCCCCAGTCGTCACCGGCGCCACGGCTGCCGCGGGGCAGGGGATGGAGGGTGGCGATGCGGCCGTCGCCATCGATCGCCACGCGCCAGCGCTGCTCCGGATCCCAAGGCCGGCCGGCTCCGGCGGCGCCACGGCCGGCCCGCATCGCCCGGCCCCGGCCGGCGCCGCCAGCCGGTCCGAGCAGCCCGGGATGGCCATCGGGCGGCAGGCGCACATTGCTGAGCCAGGTGCGACCCAGCCGGTCCGGGGGGGATGGATCGGAGCTCCAGCGGTCCATGGCACGGGCCCGGCGTGAGAATGCCATCCTCGCCGCGTCCGTGCCCGTGGTTGCCACCGATCCCGCTGATCCCCCAGCCCCCACCGGCCCCGCGACCTCCGCAGCCCCGTCGCCGCGGGTGGCCGTGATCATGGGCAGCGATTCCGATCTGCCGACGATGCAGCCGGCGGTGGCGGTGCTGCAGCGCTTCCAGGTGGGCTGTGAGGTGCGGGTGCTCTCGGCCCACCGCACGCCATTGGAGATGGTGGCCTTCGCTGAGGCCGCCGCCGGGCGGGGCCTGCAGGTGATCATCGCCGGGGCCGGTGGTGCCGCCCATCTGCCCGGGATGGTGGCCTCGCTCACCACCCTGCCGGTGATCGGTGTTCCCGTGCAGAGCCGGGCCCTGTCGGGGATGGATTCGCTCCATTCGATCGTGCAGATGCCCGCCGGCATCCCGGTGGCCACGGTGGCGATCGGCAATGGCACCAATGCCGGGCTGCTGGCGGTGCGGATCCTGGCCAGCGCCGATCCGGCCCTGGCGGCGGCGATGGCGGCCTACCAGCGGGAGCTGCACGACCAGGTGGTGGCCAAGGATGCCCGGCTGGTGCAGCTGGGTGCCAGCGCTTACCTGGAGGGGATGGGCGGCTGAGGCCGGGGATTCGGACGTTAAGGGCTGGTTAAGCTGCCTCGATGGCCCCATCCCCCACCCCCGCCGCCAGCTCCTCCGGTCTGGCCCGGATGGCGCTGGTCGCCCTGCTGCCGGCCGCCCTGGTCTATGGCCTGGCCCTGGCCCTCAGCCAGCGGGGAGGCATCACCGATCTGGAGCTGGTGATCCGCGACCTGGCCCAGACCTGCGGCGAGCCCCTGGGGGTGGGTCTGATCTCCAACCTCGGCTATCTGCTCTGGATGGCCACCGCCGCGATCTGCCTGTTCACCGCCTGCTCCTCCCTGATCCAGCCGCGGGGGCGCCCCCGCGAGCTGCTGCTGGCCGGCGGAGCCCTGTCGCTGCTGCTCTGCCTCGATGACATGTTTCTGCTGCACGATCGCTACATCAGCGCCAACGTGCTCTATGGGGCCTACATCGTCTTCGCCCTGACGATCCTGCTGCGCCACCGCCCGCTGCTGCGCCGCCTTGGCCTCGGACAGTTCCTGCTGCCGGTGGCCCTGCTCGGCAGCTGGCTGCTGGTCGACCGCTTTCAGGATGCGTTGCCGATCGCCTATGGACCAGGCCAGTTGATGGAGGAGGGGGTGAAGTTTCTGGGAATCGCCGCCTGGCTGTGCTTCTGGTGGCAGGCAGCGGCGGGGGCCGCCAAGCTGAGGACCGCCCCCTGAGCGGGGGCATTCCTTTGCTTTCCGTCGGATGCTCGAGCGGCTGGTGCTGCCCCCCTGGCTGCGGTTCAGCCTGGCCCTGCCCCTGCTGGTGCTCAACCTCTGGGTGCTGCGCCAGCTGCTGCTGCCCCTGGCTCCCTTCCCTGCCCTGTTCCTGACGGCGGCTCTGCTGGCCTTCCTGCTGGATCTGCCCACCCGCTGGCTGGTGGAGCAGCGGCTGCCGCGTCCATTGGCCCTGCTGCTGGTGCTGGGACTGGCTTTTGGCGGCGTGATCCTGGCGGCTTTGTGGCTGCTGCCGCGGCTGCTGACCCAGCTCGATGACCTGATCACCGCCCTGCCCGGCTGGCTGGCCCAGGGGGAGACCCTGCTGGGGGAGTTGCAGCGCTGGGCCCAGGCCAAGGGTCTGCCCACCGATTTCGGCGACCTCAGCAGCGAGCTGATCACCCGCACCAGCAAGCTCGCCAGCCAGGTCAGCCAGCAGCTGCTCAGCCTGCTGGGGGCCACGGTGGGCCTGACGGTGAACACCGTGATCGTGCTGGTGCTCACCGTGTTTTTGCTGGTGGGCGGTGAAAGGATCGCGGCCGGGCTGGCCGAATGGCTGCCGCCGGGGGTCAGGCAGCTGGTGACCGGCACCCTGTTCCGCACCTTCCGGGGGTATTTCGGCGGCCAGGTGGTGCTGGCCCTGATCCTCAGCGCCCTGCAGATGGTGGTGTTCACCCTGCTGGGCATCCCCTATGGCGTGCTGTTTGCGGTGGCGATCGGTTTCACCACCCTGGTGCCCTACGCCAGCGCCCTGACGATCGTGCTGATCTCCCTGCTGCTGGCCCTGCAGGAGCCGCGCCAGGGCCTGGAGGTGCTGGCGGCGGCGATCACCGTGGGCCAGGTGGTGGATCAGGTGATTCAGCCGCGGCTGATGGGCAGCATCGTGGGTCTGCAGCCCGCCTGGCTGCTGATCAGCCTGCCGATCGGCGCCCGCCTGGGCAGCCTGCTGGGGTTGGGTGAGCTGCTGGGGCTGCTGCTGGCGGTGCCCCTGGCCAGCTGCGGCAAGACCTTCCTCGATGCCTGGGCGGTGCGGCTGCGGGCCGGCGAACCGATGGTCACGATGGCGGAGGAGTGAGTCCGGCCTGAAAGGGGCTGTGGCACGGCTCGGGCACGACTGCCTGCTGGATGGGCGGCCATGGCGAAGGTCGGGCGGACCACGCGCGGCCAGCGCCTGGGTTCAGCCCTGCGCCGGGCCTGGGATCACGCCGTTGTGCTGCAGATAGCCGAGCACCTGGTCCACGCAGTCCTCCAGGCTCTGGCCGCCGGTGTCGATGCGCAGCTCGGGGGTCTGCGGCTCTTCGTAGGGGCTGGAGATGCCGGTGAATTCCTTGATTTCGCCGGCGCGGGCCTTGGCGTAGAGGCCCTTGGTGTCGCGTTGCTCGCAGACATCCAGATCGGCGGCGCAATGGATCTCGATGAAATCGCCGGCATCCACCAGGGCGCGGGCCCGGTCGCGGTCGGCGCGGAACGGCGAGACGAAGGCGGTGAGCACCACCACGCCGGCATCGAGGAAGAGCTTGGCCACCTCACCGATGCGGCGGATGTTCTCCTCCCGGTCGGCATCGGAGAAGCCCAGATCCTTGCAGAGGCCATGGCGCACGTTGTCGCCATCGAGCACATAGGTGGCCAGCCCCTGCTCGAACAGGGCCGAATGGACGGCATTGGCCAGGGTGCTCTTGCCGGCGCCCGACAGGCCGGTGAACCAGAGGATGGCGCTGCGATGGCCGCGCTGGTGGGCGCGGGCGGCCCGGCTGACGCTGGAGTGGTGCCAGACGATGTTGGTGGCCTTGGGACCGGCCCCGGGGGTGGCCCCCCCAGCGCTGGGGGGGCTGGCGGGGGAGGGGGTGCCATCCAGGGCGTTGGAGCTGGTCATCGGGCCGCCGCTGCAGGGTGCTGGTGGCCATTGTCCCTGCTGGCCGGCCCCGGGGTTCCGTTGGCCCGGGGCCCGGCCAGCGGAACCATCGGGGCCCCGTTGAAGCGCGGTGCTCAGGCGGCGCGAGGGATGGTCAGCACCCGGTTGCGGCCATCGAAGCGATGGGGGCCGGTGCGGCCGACGCGCCTGACCGGTTGGGGGATCGGCAGGATGTCGATCGTGGCGCTGCCGAGATTCCAGTTGTCAGCGCTCTGGAAGATGCCTTCCTGGGAGACGTGACGGATCTGGAAATACTCGATATCCGTTGGCTGGAAGCTGTCAGGCACCGCGAAGGTCACGTCGAAGACGCGGACCGAGCCGCCGGCCAGGCCGCCGGTGCCGGTGAACTGGAGCCGTTCGCGCAGGGCGGGGCTGGTGCGCAGCTTGAGGATGAAGTCTGCCCAGCTGCCGCCACGCAGGTCGTCATTGGTGGTTTGCAGGGTGATGCGCAGGGTGAGGTTGGCCATGGGTGGTTGGGTTGGAAGGATGGTGAGTGGAAACAGTTGACCGAGGTGAAAAGATTGAGGCAAAAGGATCTGGCCGAAAGGCCTTGAACGAAATGCCTTAAATGAAAGACTCTGGATCAAAGACTTTGGATCAAAGACCTTGGATCAAAGACCTTGGATCAAAGACATTGGATCAAAGACCTTGGAAGAAAGGTCTTGGAAGAAAGGTCTTGAAAGAAAGGCCTTGAACGAAAGGCCTTGAACGAAAGATCTTGAACGAAGGGATTGAGAGGCTAGAGCTGACTTGGCTCTCTGGGATTGATTGCGATCGCAGCACTGGCTTGGACCAGGGACTGGCTGTGATCAAAGAAAGGTCTGGATCTTAATGATCGGGATCGCAATCCTGGCTGCCTTGCTGATCGGGTAGCGTCGTGTCTTGATGGTGTTCAGAATGGCTTGCTGCCTTGAAGTCCTCCGCGAATGTGATTGCAGTCTCGGCCTCATCCTTGGCTCCAGCCATGGTCTGGCTCAAGGCTGGCTGTGATGTTGATCACGCCACCCCAGCTGCCCTGCGGCGGTTCCCGGGCGCTGGGCCGCTGGGCCGCTGGGCTGTGCCGCAGCCGGCTCCCCGGTGGAGACGCTTCTGACGCGCTCCTCTGCGCCAGGCTCCTGGCCGACGCCCAGCGGAGATCCGAGCGCGCGTCAACCTCCCCATCAAGCGGATCCATCGGCTGAGCCGACTTCCCAGCAGCCCCGCTGCCAGGCCGCCTCGCCCGCCCGCCCTTCTCGGCATTCCAGCCACGCCATCGCCATCGCTGCCGCCCCAGCCGCCCCAGCCGCGCCAGCCACGCCATCGCTGCCGCGCCAGCCGCGCCAGCCGCGCCAGACTGCCCCTCAGACGATCGGGGCCCCATGGCCGATGCGCCCGGCGGAGCGGCTGCCTGGATCGCTGACCTCAGCGGCGGCAGGCTGCTGGTCTGGGCCGTCCTGCCCCTGGCCCTTTACCTGGCCTTCTGCCTGGCGCTGTTGCTGCTGCAGCGCTCGCTGCTGTATTTCCCCCAGCCCCGGGCGGTGGTGCCCGGCGTCGAGCTGCTGCGGCTGCCCCTGGCCGATGCTGCCGGGGTGTTGAACATCAGCACGGCTCAGCGCCAGGGCAGCGGGGCCGTGCTCTATTTCGGCGGCAATGCCGAGGATGTGGCCCTCACGGTGCCGAGCCTGGCGGCGATCTTTCCGGAGCGGACCATCCAGGCGGTCCATTACCGCGGCTATGGCGGCAGCGGCGGCCGGCCGTCGGAGGCGGCCCTGGTGGCCGATGCGCTGGCGGTGTTCGATCAGCTCCGAGCGCGCCATCGGGAGGTGGTGGTGATCGGCCGCAGCCTCGGCAGCGGGGTGGCGGTCCCGTTGGCGGCCCAGAGGCCGGTGCAGCGCCTGATCCTGCTGACGCCCTTCGCCAGCGTGCTGCGCCTGGCTGCCGCCCGCTTCCCCTGGGTGCCGGTGCCGCTGCTGCTGCGGGATCGGTTTGAATCCTGGCGCCATGCCGGCCGCGTCGACGCCCCCACCCTGATCGTGGCGGCCGGCAGCGATGAGGTGATACCCGTGGCCGAGGCCCGCAGGCTGGCGGCCAGCTTTGCGCCGGGACTGGTGCGTTTCACCCTGGTGCCGGATGCCGGCCACAACAGCCCGCTGCTGGAGCACCCGGCCCTGCGGCCGCTGCTGCGCGGCGAGGGCTGAGGGCCGCCGGGGCCGCTCTCCCCCGCCGATTCCGAGGCCATCCAGCCTGGAAGCGCCCGCCGAAACAACCGCCAGCTCTCGGTTGTCAGCGGCACAGCCAGGGGCAACCCGGGCGCTGACCGCTCTGCTGGCTGACCTGTGCAGGCTCCGTGCGGTGCGGATCGAGGCGTTCCGCAGACCCGGAAGGGGCCTCCGGGCCTCAGAAGCTCTTGAGCAGCAGCGAGCTGCCCATCAGCAGCGACAGCACCTCAAAGGCCCGTTTCACCACGCGGCTGCCGCGGGCGATGGCCAGGTGGGCGCCGAGGTAGCCGCCCACGATCGAGCCGCTCAGCAGCATCGGCACCCAGCTCCAGGCGATCTGGCCCTGCTGGCCGAGGGTGAGGGCGCCGGCGCCATTCCAGAACAGGCCCACCAGCACCAGGGTGTGGGCCACGGCGCGGCCGTAGTCGAGGCCGAACCAGCGCACCAGCCAGAGGGTCACGAACAGGCCGGTGCCGGAGGTGAGCGAACCGTTGAGCACCCCGATCGCGAACAGGCCGGCGCCGCCGATCGCCAGCCGGCGGCGGCTGAGCGGCCGGGGGCGGCCCGCCACCCCCAGGGATGGGCGGGCCAGGGAGTAGAGCCCCAGGCCGATCGTGAGCAGCCCGAGCAGCAGGGTGCAGAGCCTGGGGGGCAGGGCCAGCACCAGCCTCGCGCCGAGCACCACGCCCGGCAGGCCGGTGGCCAGCATCAAGGCCGCCAGCATTGGGTTGAGCGAGCGCTCGCGCAGGTGTCGCAGGCTGGCGCCCACCCCCAGGGCCACGCTGGCCAGCTTGTGGGTGGCCAGGGCCAGGGGGAAGTTGAGCCCGAGCAGGATCAGCACCGGCAGCTGCACCAGCCCCGCACCACCGCCCGCCAGGGCCGAGAGCAGGTTGGCCAGCAGCGCGGCGCCGAACAGGGCGAACTGCAGCAGGAGGTCGGTGGGGGCCATGGTGCGGCCATCCTGGGCTGCGGGCCATCGGGCCCGCCCGGCACCAGTGCGCCCCGCCATGCCGGCTGGGGGTCAGCCCGAGGCTGCCACCGCCTCGACCACGCTCACCGGTCCGGGGGTGGGCACGATCCGCTGCAGCTGCAGGCCGGCGCGCGCCAGCAGTTGGGCGTACTCCTGGGGCGTGCGTTCGCGGCCCCCCTCGGTCATCACCAGCATGTTGAGGTCGAGCAGCTTGCCGGGGAAGGGGCCGTTGCCGGGTGGGATCACCTGCTCCACCACCAGCAGCCGGGCGCCGGGGGCCATGGCGGCGCGGATCCGCTCCAGGATCGTCCGGCAGGCGTCATCGCCCCAGTCGTGGATGATGTGCTTGAGCAGGTAGGCATCAGCGCCGGCCGGGGCCTCGGCGAAGAAGTCGCCCCCCTGGAAGGCCAGCCGCCCCTCCAGCTCCGGCGGCACCGCCGCGCCGGCCACCACCTGGGGCTGATCGAACACGGTGCCGCGCAGATTCGGGTAGGCCGCCAGCACCGTCTGCAGCAGCAATCCCCGTCCGCCGCCGACATCGACCAGATGGCGCAGGCCGCTGAAGTCGTAGGCGGCCAGCAGGGCGGCGGATTCGGCGCGGGAGTGGTCGCCCATGGCCCCATCGAAGATGGCGCTCCGCTGCGGCTGCTGCTGGTACCACTCAAACAACCCCATGCCGTAGCGATGCTGGAAGGCGCTCTCGCCGCTGCGAACGCTGTGCAGCAGATCGGCCCAGCTGAGGTAGTGCTCGTCGCCGAGCATCCGCGCGACCATCCGCAGCGATTGCGGGTGATCGCTGCGCAGCAGCTCCGCCAGGGGAGTGAGCGCGAAGCGGCGCGGCGCCGTTTCCTGGAAGATCCCCAGGCTGGCCAGCCCCCGCAGCAACCGGAACAGGCTGTCGGCATCGGCGCCGCAGGCTGCCGCCAACTCCTCGCAGCCCCGCTCGCCGGCCGCCAGCTGATCGGCCAGGCCGAGCTCGGCGGCCACATGGATCATCTGGCTCACCCAGGCGCCACCGGCCAGCATCAGCAGCTGGTCGGAGAGGCTGAGGGCAGGGGGGCCGGAAGGGGCGGAGGCCATGGGGGTGGTGGCGGTGCTGATTCCCTGTAGCGCCGGAACGGCGGACTGTCAGATGTCGCTGCTGGCTTGTGGGCCCGTGTGGAGCGATGAAAACGATCAGAGCTTGAGCCTGCAGATGTCGGGCCGGTTCGGCACATAGCGCACCTTCACACGATCATTCACGTTGAGATATTGATAGGCACGGAAATTGTCTTCCGCCACATAGTGATAGCTATCCGGCGATGGGCGGGTCGCAAAGCGATAGAGCACGCAATGGCTTGTGTCTAATCCGTTATCTTCTTTCCAGCGATCCACAACCTCGGCCACGGTCTGTTGTCCACGCCATGTCAGGAGCGCCAGATGGTATAATCTTCGTGGCGATCTAATCGCCAGCAGGCCAAGAGATACCCCTAGGCTAGAAACGATGATGAGCGCCAAAAGATCGGAAGAGAGTAGCTCATCCTCGTCCAGTCGATTGGGTTCGAGGCAGGCTGGGAAGTGGCGGCTCAGCGCGTTGCATCTGGGAGGTGATGATGCACGGGTCTCCCGGTCGACAGAGATCTGCTTGCGATGCACGGTGGGGCTGGATTTGTCTTTCGGGCGAGGGGCGGATTGATTTTTATGCTCATGGATGTCAACTTTAAGCCCATGGATGTCAACTTTAAGTCCATGGATGTCAACGTCACGGCTTTCCATGGAGCGTCTTTCCTTGTGGCGGTTCAGAACCACGCCTTCAGCAACTTCGCCGTCGCGAAGCAGGTCCAGCTCTGGCATCCCATCTGAAGGGGTCTGCATGCTGAGGCCGGCCATGACCAGGGGAATACAGCCGATCCCAAGGCCGATGATCGACCATCCCAGCGAGGGCGGTGCTTGCAGGTGGGCTGTTCGGGCCAGCGGGGTCGAGGGGGTTGCCGTCATCGTCGGGAGGTGGCTGGCCATCCCTGGTTTCCGTGGTCCTGTGCTGATTCAGTGCTCCCGTGCCAGCCACCGACTCCGCCCAGGGCGGCTCCCTCCCCGCCTCAACCCCCCGCCTGCTTGGGCCGGAAGCCCTCCTTCTCCAATGCCGCCAGGGCCGGCGCCACCTGGTCGCCCTGCAGCTCGATCACGCCGTCCTTGAGGGTGCCGCCGGTGCCGGCGGAGGCCTTGAGGGTCTTGAGCAGGGCGCGGGCTTCGGCTTCGGGGATCTCCAGGCCGGTGATGGCGGTCACGAGCTTGCCGCCCTTGCCGGCCTTGGTGCGCTGCACCCGCACCTTCTGCTGGGCCCTTGGCAGCGCGGCACCACCACCATCACCGCTCGCACCACCGCCGCCACCCCCTGCGCCCGCTCCAGCCGAGCCCCCCGCCCCCGGCCGGGCCAGGCTCGCGGCACTGCTGAACTCCTGCCAGCCGCCCTTCCTGGCCATCGCGACCCCTGCGTTCGTGTCGTGGATTCTGATCGACCGCGCCGGCCTGCCGGTTTGCGAACGCCACGACCATCCCTGGGCTGCGATCGGTCGTGGAGCCCAGCCCGCTTATTGCTGCACCGGTAGCGGCACCGGGCCGGCGGTGCAGGTGCCGGTGCGCAGCGAGCAGCGGCCGGCGGCCTCGGCCAGAGCGCGCTCATGCTCGGCCTGCTCCAGGCCCTGCCGCAACCACTGCTCGCAGGCTTCCGCCACGCTCAGGCCGGCGTGGGCGGCGGCCGCCTCGACCCGGCTGCGCAGATCCTGCGGCAACCAGAGCGGCGCCGCAGCGCCTGCGCCTTCAGCAACGGCTCCGGAGGAGAGGGTGGGGGATGCCGTCATGGCCCGCCAGCGTGGAATTGAGCCTCCATTCTGTGCCTCATCGGGGCCGCTCTTTCTGCTGTCCGTGATGCCAAGCCCGAGGCGCCGCTGTTGGCGGGCGCCTCGGGCTGGCCCCTGCCACAATCGATCGCAGCGAATCAGCCGGCCCAGCGCGTGCCCGAGCCAGTCCCCGAGCGCCGGCATGTGTTCATCCGCTACACGCGGGCCGATCGTCAGTGGGTGGAGCCCATCCGCCAGGTGATGGCGTTGCTGCTGCGTGAGCTGGGCAGAGGGCAGCCTCTGCTGGAAGGGTTGAGGCAGGCGCAGGTGCGGCAGCGGCTGCCATGAGCAATCCTTCGGTGTTTCTCTCCTATTCCCACGACTCCGCCGCCCACAAGGACTGGGTGCGCAGGCTGGCGGAGGATCTGCGCCACCAGGGGGTGGACGCCAATCTGGATCAATGGGATCTGCGGCCCGGCGCTGATCTGGTGGCCTTCATGGAGGAGGGCATCCGCCGGGCCGATCGGGTGTTGCTGGTGTGCTCCGGCAACTATGTGCGCAAGGCGGAGCAACGCAAGGGCGGCGCGGGCTACGAGGGCATGATCGTGACCAGCCACGTGGCCCGCTCCACCGACACGGTGAAGTTCATCCCGCTGGTGCGCGACAACCCCGGCGCCCTGCTGCCCGATTTCCTGGGCCCCCGCCTCTGGCTCGACTTCCGCGACGACGATCTCTACGGCGAGCGATTGGAGGAGTTGTTGCGGGATCTGCATGACCTGCCCCGCTTCCGCAAGCCGCCCCTGGGACGGCCCGCCTTTCTGGCCGGTCCTGGCGACCCGGCCGCGCCCGCCGCGCCTGCCGCGCCCGCCGAGCCGCTCCGCCGGCCGCAACAGCCTCAGGAGCCACAACCGGCAAGCTCCTCCCAGCCAGCGGTTGCCCCAGGGGGGCCCTCGGCTGGCCCTCGCAGCACGTCGACGTCGAGCGAGTCCGGCGGGCCCATGGCAGCCCCAACGACAACCCCAACGGCAGCGGAACCGCCGCAGGAGAGCCCGGGTCCTGCTCAGCCAGCTCCGGCCAGGCCTTCCCCGGCGCTACCCGGCCTGACCCCCCACAGCTTCCGCCTGGAGACGGCCCGGATTGTGCGGGTGGGCAACGGCTGGGAGGTGGAGCGCCAACCGCTGCAGCTGGAGGGGGCCATCGAAGACCTGGGCGGCGGGGTGACCCTGCCGTTGCTGCGGATCCCGGCGGGGGAGTTTGTGATGGGCTCGCCGGAGCAGGAGCCAGGGCGATGGGCTGATGAAGGGCCCCAGCATCTGGTGCGCGTGCCGGAGTTCTGGATGGGGCAGACACCGATCACCCAGGCCCAGTGGCGGGCGGTGATGGGCAGCAACCCCTCACGCTTCCGCGGCGAGCCGGACAGCGATCGGCGCCCTGTGGAGCAGGTGAGCTGGCATGAGGCGATGGCCTTCTGCAGCCGCCTGAGCCAGCGCAATGGCCTCCTTCACTACACCCTGCCGAGCGAAGCCCAGTGGGAATACGCCTGCCGGGCAGGGACGAGAACGCCCTTTGGCTTTGGTGAGACGATCAGCCCGGCACTGGCCAATTACAACGGCACGGCAACCTATGGAGATGGCCCCAAGGGAG